>NZ_DAOUAO010000251.1:0-38956 GCF_034433535.1 Tepidiforma sp. | reverse complement strand
GGCCACGTCCCCTCGGGCGTCTTCCCGACCAGCACCGCCGACCGCTGGATCGCCATCTCCTGCCGCTCCGATGCCGAGTGGCGGGCCCTTGTGGCCTACATGGGCAACCCCTCCTGGGCCCTCGACGACGCCCTCGCTATCGCCGCCGGGCGCGCCGAACGCCAGGACATGCTCGAAGAACGCCTCGCTGAATTCACCGCCGCCCGCGACCGCGACACCCTCTTCCACGAGCTCCAGGCCGCGGGGGTCACCGCGGGCCCCGTCCTCACCGCAAAGGAGGCGGCTGAAGACCCGCACCTCGCTGCGACCGGCACCTGGAAGCGGCTTCCCGCGACCGAGGACTACCCGGAGGTCGATTGGCTCCGGCCCGCCTACCGCTTCCACGCCTCCGAGGTTGACCTCCGCACCCCGCCGTGCCTCTTCGGTGAACATAACGACTACGTCTATCGCGAGCTTCTCGGCCTCTCCGACGAAGAGATCGAGCGACTCCGCGCCGCCGGCCACATCGCGGACACCTTCGACCCCGACGTCGTGGCGACCGCCGGGTGATCCCGGGCACGACTCGCCGCCTCGCCGACCTCGGCAGTGTCACCCTCGAATGCTTCGAGGCCGGCGAGGGGCCGCTCATCGTGCTGCTCCACGGCTTCCCCGAGCTGGCCTTCTCCTGGCGCCACCAGGTCGCGCCGCTTGTCGCCGCGGGCTGGCGCGTCTTCGTGCCAAACCAGCGGGGCTACGGCGCCAGTTCCGCGCCGGCCGAGGTGGAAGCCTACGATCTCGAAGCGCTCGCCGGCGACGTCGCCGCCCTCATCCGCCAGGCCGGCGACGGCCCGGCCGTGGTCATCGGCCACGATTGGGGCGCCCCGGTCGCCTGGCACACGGCCCGCCGCTACCCCGGACTCGTCCGGGCGGTCGGCGCCCTTTCCGTCCCCCATGCGGCCCGCGCCCCTCGTCCCCCGCTCGAGCTGATGCGCGCGGCCGCCGGCCCCGACCACGTCTACTACATCGACTACTTCCAGCAGCCCGGGCTCGCGGAGGCGGAAATGGAGGCCGACGTCCGCGCCTTCCTCCTCGGGTTCTTCTGGTCCATCTCCGGCGATGCTCCCCGCGAAGAGCGCTTCCGGCCGATCCCCCGCGGCGGCCGCTTCATCGATGCCATCACCGTCCCCAGCAAGCTCCCGCCGTGGCTCAGCGAAGCCGACCTTCAGGTCTACGTCGATGCCTTCAGCGCTACCGGCTTCCGCGGCGGCCTCAACTGGTACCGCAACGTCAACCGCAACTGGCAACGCTCCGCCGACCTCGCCTCGGACGTCATCCCACAGCCGGCGTTCTTCGTCACCGGTGGCCGAGACCCCGCCCGCAACCCGCCCGCCATCGAGCGCCTCCCCTCGCTCCTCCCCGACCTCCGCGTCTTCGAAATCCTCCCCGGCTGCGGCCACTGGACCCAGCAGGAGCGCCCCGCTGAGGTGAACGACCTCCTCCTCCGCTTCCTCGCGACCCTCTAGGCGCGCCCGGCCGCAGCTGGCTACCCCGCTGACCCGCACCCGCCACCTGGCCTCCACCCGAATTTGCGCGCTGTTTACGAACGCCCGGGAACCGCTTCACACGCCCGACATACCATGTCCAGCGAAGGGTACGGAGGTTCGCACGCTCTCCCCCACCTTCTCCGCCCTCGGCGGACCGGCGGGCCTCCTCCCCCTCCCCCGCAGCAGCGGGACCGTCCTCGCAGGCGCCATGCCGCTCCCCGGGGCTGGCGCCTGTCCAACCAACCAGCACGGCGTCCATCTCCTGCCTCTCCAGACGAACGCCACCAACAGAGAACCCGCCGTTGGCCCGGCGGGTTCTCCCGTTTCTGACGTCGTTGGCGACCCGGCGCCGACCCGCTAGCCGGCAGCCACCGGGGCAAGCACCTGCAGCTCCACGGTCGCGACATCCTGGCCGTTGAACAGTTCGACCACGGCGCCGCCCTGCAGCAGGCTCGAAACGAACACGTGCCCCGCCGGCACCCGCTCCGTCACCCACGCCGGCGCCTCGATGCTTGCCCCGTTCGCACTCACCCGGATGCGGTCGCCTGTGGCGATGCCCAGCGCGAACGCGTCCGGCTCGCTCACCTGGATGCGGTCGTATCGGTGCAATTTCTCGGCCTCCGGGTGGCGAAGCGCCGCCGCATCCTGCGCGGTGTAGAGGTCGCGGGCGGCAATGACCCGCATCCCCGTGCCGGCCTTCGGCGCTGGAACGGGTGCCATCTGTGCCCGCGGCGAACGGCTCACCTCGAGCTTCACGCCCTCGCCGATGATCAGGTCCCACGCGGGCTGATACGCACGGTCTTCCTGCGCAATCGCGCCAAGCGCTTCGTCGGGGGTCGCCGGCACGGGCACGCCCAGCTCTTTCGCCAGCAGCTGCAGCGCCTCGAACAGGGTGGTGGCGTCGCCTTCCGGCCGAACGGCGGCCGCCAGCTTCTGGACCCGGAAGTCGCCCGCCGTGTACGTCCCGGTCGACGCGTACGCCCGGCCCTCCGCGATTACGACGCCGGCGCGCTTCGCCGTCTCGTGCAGCACCCCATCGATGACCACCACCGTACCGGCCGCCTCGAGCGCCCGGGCAGCGCTGCCGAACCGCATGGTCGGGTCGTCCCGGATGACCAGCAGGCCGGTCACGCCCTCCAGCGGGTTTGCCTCGCCGCTCGCGCCGATGCCCCGGTCGAGCAGACCCCACGTGTTCGCCTCCGGCGGCAGGACTGCGAGGTGCTCGCTCGCTGCCTCCCCGAACAGCGCGACCGCAAGGTTCGCGGCCCCGCCGGTCATCGCCGCCGCCAGCCCCGGGCTCACCGGGTTCGGCGCGCACACCACCATCGTCCGTTCGCGCTCCGCCTGCCGCAGCAGGTCGGCCGCCCGCGCGATGTCGTCGTTTGCCGCCGCCTCCCCGGCGATCGCCCGCGCCAGCTGGTCGGCCACCGCGCCTTCCTCGCCAGCCGCGCAGCGCAGCCAGCAGGCGGCGAAATCCACCAGCTCGCTCCGCAGCGGCCCGATAACGACCAGCTTCGCCTTCTCGTTCACCACCGCATCTTTGATGCGGACGCTCACCAGGTTGTGGCTTTCTTCGAGGTCATCGGCCACGGTCACCACGGCCTTCGCCTTCGGCAGCCGTTCGAGATTCGCCGCCATCCGCCAGGTGCCGAAGCGCGCCTCCAGCGCCGCGGTGACTGCCCGCACGACCGGCCCGGCTCCCTGGTCGGCGGGGCCGCCCAGCGCGGCCTGCGCGATCTTCTGGATGAGCAGCGCCTCCTCGTTGGTCACCGTCCCGCCAACCACCACCCCGACCCGGCCGCGCTGGGCCGCTTCCCTCAGGGCCTTCGCAGCCGAGGCGACCGCCTCCGCCAGCGGAACCGGCGCCTGGATGTTGCCTCGCCGCACCAGGTGCTTGCCCAGGCGCTCTCGCGGCTTCAGCGAGTCGTAGTGATACCGACCGCGCACGCAAACCTGGTCGCCGCTGAACGCGTTCCCATCGCCCGGGCGCACGATCACGCCGCGCCCATCCTTCGAGCCCAGCCGCAGGCTGCACCCCACGGCGCACGAGTCGCAGGTGGTCGAAGTCCAGCGCTCCGGCTTGGCAACCCACTTGTTCGGGTGCTCCATCAGCGTGGCCGTCGGGCAAACATCGATACAGGCGCCCGAGAAGTCGCAGTTGCTCTCATGGATCGGGCCGCCCGCGCCGAACGCGATCATCGCATCCCAGCCGCGGCCGCTCAGGGTGATCGCGCCGGTGTGCCGCTTCTCATCGCACGCCCGTACGCAGCGCGTGCAGATAATGCACATCTGGGGGTCGAACTCCATGAACGGGTTGCCCCGGTCGGCCGGAGGCTGCGGCGTCTGGTACCACGTCCGCTGCTCGCCGACCCACGGCTCATACCCCGCGCTGCCGACCATCTCGCAGGTGGCCTGCAGCTCGCAGCGGTAGTTCTTCGAACACGTCAGGCAGCGGTGCGTCACCACATCGTCGCGCAGGCAGATATCGCCCGGGTGGCAGTGCTCGCGCCGGTGGCAGGTCAGGCAGCGGTCGCTATGGTTCGCGAGGATGATCGACAGCACCGACCGCCGCCCCTCCCGGACCTCAGGCGTGTCGGTCCGCACCACCATGTTCTCGGTGACCACCGCCGTGCATGAAAGCTGCAGCCCCGGCGGCCCTTCGATGTCGACCAGGCACGAGCGGCACCCGGCATACGGCTTCAGCCCGTCGATGTAGCACAGGCTCGAAACGTAGAAGCCGTTGTTCTTCAGCACCTCAACAAGCGGCGCGCCGGCCGGCGCCTCGATGACCTTGCCGTCGACAGTGATCTGGACCATGGGCTCCCTACAGGCGGTGGAAATCGGCGTCCGGGTCCGGGGCCTTCATGCCGTTCGGATACGTGTTGTTGTTCCGCTTCAGAAACTCCTGCGCCACCCGCGTCAGCGCGTGCTTGTCCCGGTACATCTCTTCGAAGTTGTACACCGCATCATCCAGCGGACCGCCCGGCTGAATCGCCTCGTACGGGCAGGCCTCAGTGCAGAGCCCGCAGTACATGCAGATGCGGAAGTCGATCTCGTACCGGTCGATGTTCCGGCGGCCCTCTGCGTCCTGGCTCGTGGCGACCAGGATGCAGCCATCCGGGCACGCCTGCGCGCATGTGGAGCAGCCGGTGCAGCGCTCTTCGAACCACAGCAGATTCGTTCGAGCGTAAACCGGAACCTCGCGGATTTCCTCGGGGTACTGGACCGTCGCCGGCGGCCGGAACAGGTGCCGGAGCGTCAGGCTCATTCCCTTTGCAATGCCCTTGCCGTATGCCATGAGGCCCCCACAAACGGCGCGCCCCGATTCCCCGCGGCGGCAGCCTAGAGCTTAGCAAGGGGCAATTGTGATGACAAACACAAGGCTTACACCCCCGGCTCTTCGGCCAGGCCGCCCGCCCTCGCCCCGCGCTCGCTCACGAACCGCCCGTACATCGCCATCGAAACCAGCGCCAGGGCTGCCGCCGTCGGCCCCAGCGCTCCGTACCCCCCGGCCTCCAGCGCCATTCCGCCCACCAGCGAGCCGGTCACGATCCCGAATTGCTGGCCTGCTGCGTTCAGTGCCATCACCGTCCCCCGGTCCCCCGGCGACATCTCGGTCATGATCGCCTGCGAACTCGCGAACCGCGCGCCCCCGGCCACCGCAAACAGGAACAGGAACCCGAGGCTTGCCGCCATGGCCACCGCGGCCGTGGTCGTCAGCCCGATGAACACCGCGCAGAGCAGCGACGTCCAGAGGATTACGGGCCGCTTGCCGACCCGGTCCGCCAGCCGCCCGCCGGCATTGCTGCCCAGCAGCACGCCCAGCCCCATGGTCATCGTCAGCCCGCCCAGCGCCCACTTCGCCAGACCGAATTCATCGTGGAAATACGCCCCCATGTAGGTGGCGAACACGAACCAGTAGCTCGTCGACAGGTAGTTCGAAAAGAGCGCTGCGGTCGTCGGCACATCCCGCAGCACCCGCGGGATCGCCGCAAGGCCAGTGCCGCCCTCGCCCAGTTTGCGCGGCGCGTCCTTCGGCAGGCGCGTCAGCAGCAGCCATGTGAACACCACCAGCACCACGGCGAGCGCCACGAAGGTCCATCGCCACGAGAACACGCCGCTCAGGACCGCCCCGGCCGGGACGCCGAAAATGCTTGCGCTCGTGTTCGCTGAGATCACCCACGACATCGCCCGGCCGCGCTCTTCGTAGGAAAAGTAGTCCCCCACCGCAGCGAAGACCGCCGGCGTGAGGCACGCCACCCCGAGGCCGGCCAGCGCCCGCGCGCCCAGCAGCGCCCAGAACCCCGGCGCCAGGGCGGAAAGCGCCGTCGCGACCGTCAGCGTCGCCATCCCCGCCACGACCACCGGCTTCCGCCCCAGGCGGTCGATGAATGGCCCCGAGAACACGGCCGCGACCCCGCCCGCGATCGCGTACGCCGTCACCAGCAGTCCGGCCACGGCTACCCGCACGCCAAAGTCCTCCGAGATCTCCGGCAGGATCGGCGTGATGATCAGGTTGTTGAAGACGACCGCGAACGAGGCCACGCACAGCAGCGCCAGCACCAGCGTCCGCTGCGACCGGGAGATGGTCAGCGTCACAGCCAAAGCCTACAGGCCGGGCCGCATCCGTGCCCGGGGCGCGCTCAGTTCAGCAGCTTCAGCAGCTCCTTCGTCGCCTCCGCAGCGGCGACGACCTTCGCCCGCTCCTCGTCGGTCAAGGGCAGCTCGAAGGTCCGCTGGATGCCGCCCTCGCCCAGCTGGCAAACGGTCCCGCTGAACACGTCGCGGATGCCGTATTCGCCCTGGTGGTAGACCGAGCACGGGATGAGCCGCCGCTGGTCGAGGAGCACCGCCTCCACCATCGCGATCGTCGCCGCTGAGGGCGCGAAGTAGGCCGAACCGGTCTTGTACAGCTCGCCGATCTCCGCGCCGCCGCGCATCGCCCGCGCCACGATCGCCTGCACGCGCTCCGGCGCCAGCAGGTCCGTCAGCGGCACCCCGCCCACGCGCGTCTGCGAGACCACCGGAACCATCGTCGTATCCGTGTGCCCGCCGATCACGTAGCCATGCACATCCCGCACCGAAACGCCGAGCTCCGCGGCGATGAAGTAGCGGTAGCGCGCGCTATCGAGCGCCCCGCCCTGCCCGAGCACCCGCTCCCGCGGGAAGCCGCTCGCCTGCATCGCCACGTGGCACATCGCGTCCATCGGGTTCGAGAAGATGATCAGGACCGCGTTCGGCGAGGCCTTGGCCGCTGCTTCCGCCTTCGCCCGCACGATCGCCGCGTTGCCGTTCAGCAGCTCCTCGCGGCTCATGCCCGGCTTGCGCGGCGCCCCCGCCGTGATCACCACCACATCGGAGTTCGCCGTCTCCTCCCAGCCATCCGTGGCCACAATCCGTGTCGAAAACCCCTCCCACGGCGCCGCCTGCAGTTCATCGAGCGCCTTGCCGTGGTGCATCGTCCCCGCGAACTGGGGGTCGTCCTGCAACACCACATCGCAGATATCCCGCTCCACCAGCCGCTGCGCCATCGCGCCGCCCGTCATCCCCGCACCGACGATCGTGACCTTCTTCCGAGGCATGGAAAGCTCCCCGCTGTCAAAGAATTCGCCTGCCAAGGCTAGCATGCACCCGCCTTACCGGCCCCAACCCCATAGCCCACGCCTCACGTACACTCGAACTGTGGACCAGCCCCACATCCGCAACTTCTGCATCATCGCGCACATCGACCACGGCAAGTCGACCCTCGCCGACCGCCTCCTCGAGCGCACCGGCACCATCTCCGCCCGCGAAATGACCGAGCAGGTCCTCGACTCCATGGACCTCGAGCGCGAGAAGGGCATCACCATTAAGGCCGCAGCGGCCCGCATGCGCTACACCGCTGCCGACGGCGAGGAATACCAGCTCAATCTCATCGATACCCCGGGCCACGTCGACTTCGCGTACGAAGTCTCCCGCTCCCTCGCAGCCTGCGAAGGCGCCCTCCTCGTGGTCGACGCCTCGCAGGGCATCGAAGCCCAGACGCTCGCCAACGTCTACCTGGCCATGAACCAGGACCTCACCCTCATCCCCGTCCTGAACAAAATCGACCTCCCCCACGCCGAGCCCGAACGCGTCGCCGCTGAGCTCGAGCGCGTCATCGGCTTCTCCCGCGACGAGATCATCCTCGCCAGCGCCAAGGAGGGCATCGGCGTCCATGACATTCTCGAAGCGATCGTCCGCCGCGTTCCGCCCCCGCGCGGCAACCCCGATGCGCCCCTCAAGGCGCTCATCTTCGATTCCAAGTACGACGCCTACAAGGGCGTCGTGGCCCACGTCCGTATCGTCGACGGAGAAATGCGCGGCCGGCGCCACCTGAAGCTCATGTCCACCGGCGCCGACTTCGAACCGCTCGAATTCGGCACCTTCAGCCCCGGCATGAAACCCCTCGAAGGGCTCTCTGCCGGCGAAGTCGGCTACGTCGCCACGGGCCTCAAGGACGTCGCCGAGTGCCGCGTCGGCGATACGATCACCTACGCCGACCAGCCCGCCGCCGAGCCACTCCCCGGCTACCGCAAGGCCAAGCCGATGGTCTTCGCCGGCATCTATCCCACCGATTCCGACCAGTACCAGGAACTCCGCGACGCCCTCGCCCGGCTCGTCCTCAACGATGCCTCGCTGGTCTACGAACCCGAATCGTCCGCCGCCCTCGGCTTCGGCTTCCGCTGCGGCTTCCTCGGCCTCCTCCACCTCGAAATCGTCGTCGAACGGCTGGAGCGCGAGTACGGCCTCTCCCTCCTCACCACGGCGCCCAGCGTGGAATACCACGTCCAAACCACCGCCGGCCAGGAAATCATCGTCGATAACCCGGCCGCCCTCCCCGACCCTTCGAAGATTGCCGTCATCTCCGAGCCCTGGGCGCGCATCGACATCATCACCCCCAGCCGCTACATCGGCCAGGTCATGGAGCTCGTCACCTCCCGGCGCGGGCAGTTCATCCGCATGGAGTTCCTCGAACCGGAAAACGAGCGCTCGCCCGGCGAGGCCCGCGTCCTCCTGGAGTATGACGTCCCGATGGCGGAGATCCTGGTCGACTTCTACGACCAGCTGAAAGGCTCAACTTCCGGCTACGCCAGCCTCGATTACCACATCAGCGAGTACCGCCCGGCCCGCCTCGTCAAAGTCGATATCCTCGTCAACGGCGTCCCCGTCGATGCGCTCTCGGTCATCACCCACGCCAGCAACGCCGATAAGGTCGGCCGCACCCTCGTCACAAAACTCAAAGACCTCATCCCCCGCCAGCTCTTCGATGTCCCCATCCAGGCGGCCGTCGGCGGCAAGATCATCGCCCGCGAAACCATCCGCGCCATGCGCAAGAACGTCCTCGCCAAGTGCTACGGCGGCGACATCACCCGCAAGCGCAAACTGCTCGAAAAGCAGGCCGAGGGCAAAAAGAAAATGAAGCGCGTCGGCAGCGTCGAGATCCCGCAGGAAGCCTTCATGGCCGTCCTGCGCCTGCGCGAATAGCAGCCATCGACTTTTTCAAAATAATCGCGCCGAAACCGGGCCCTTTCGGACCGTCCCCCGGGGCCCGTCCGGTCGCATCGTTCCCGCCGCAACGGGTCGAAACTCCATGCGGAGACGCCCCCGGCGTCCCAATCCCGCAGCGGAGGTAACCCCCGGTGCAACAACAGGCGTCGGCCGGGGCCGCGGCCCCGGAGCCCGTCCACGAACTCCCAGAGGTCAGCAGGCGCGATATCGTCCAGCGCCTCCTGAAGCTCGGCGCAGTCTCCCTCGCGGCCGCGCTTGGCAGCGGTGCCAGCCTCCAGCCGCTGCTCGCCCGCGCCGAAGAAGTCAACCCGCGCGGCAAAAAGAAACGCCGCTACGGCATGGTCATCGACACCCGCCGGTGTGTCGGCTGCGATGCCTGCGTCGCGGCCTGCAAGGCCGAGAACAAGACGCCTCCCGGCGTCTCTTACACGATCGTCCTCGAGCAGGGCCTCGGCGAGCGCCCCGACGACCGCCCCCTCTTCATGACGAAGCCCTGCTTCCACTGCGAACACCCGCCCTGCGTCCCGGTCTGCCCCGTCGGCGCCACCTTCAAACGCAGCCAGGACGGCATCGTCGTCGTCGACTACGACCGCTGCATCGGCTGCCGCTACTGCATCGTCGCCTGCCCCTACCAGGCGCGCTATTCCGATTTCGGCGATAACTACCCCGCCGTCGAAGAGCACACGCCCTGGGCGTCGGTTCCCTCCCCCGAATACCGGCAGTTCCGCACCCGCAAAGAAGGTAAATCGCCCGAGGGCAACGTCCGCAAGTGCACCTTCTGCCTCCACCTCCAGGACGAAAACGGCGAGTACGACAGGGCCTCCGGCCGCTGGCCCGCCTGCGCCAAGACCTGCACCGGGAAGGCCATTCACTTCGGCGACCTCAACGACCCCACCAGCGAAGTCTCCCTGCTGCTCAAAGAGCGACAGGCCATCCGCCTCAAAGAAGAGCTCGGCACCGAGCCGAACGTCTACTACCTGCTCTAAGGAGCCGCGGCCATGTCTCCTCGCTTGCTCAAGTCAGCCTTCTGGGCGGTCGGCATCATTCTCATCCTCATCGGTTCCTGGGCCTGGATCGACCGGTTTCTCAACGCCGATAAGAACGCCAACTACGGGAGCATCGTCCCCTGGGGCCTCTGGGTCGCCGCCTATATCTACTTCATCGGGCTGAGCGCCGGCTCCTTCCTCGTCTCCTCCCTCGTCTACGTGTTCAACATCAAGCGCTTCGAATCCATCGGGCGCCTTGCCCTCTACTCGGCGGTCGTAACCCTCCTCCTCGCGCTGCTCTCCATCTCCGCCGACCTCGGCCACCCCTTCCGTGCCTGGCACGTCCTCGTGTACCCCAACTTCCGCTCGCCCATGGCCTGGATGATCTGGCTCTATTCGGCCTACTTCATCCTCCTCATCCTCGAACTCTGGTTCGTCCTCCGCCACGACCTCGTCGTGGGGTCGCGCAGGCCGGGCTGGCGCGGCCGCCTCTACCGCATCCTCGTCTTCGGCTCCAACGACGATTCACCCGCTACCCGCGCCAGCGACCGCCAGGTCGTGCGCTTCCTCGCCACCATCGGCGTCCCGCTGGCAGTCATGTTCCACGGCGGCGTCGGTTCGCTCTTCGGCGTCGTTGCCTCCCGGCCCGCCTGGCACGGCGGCCTCTTCCCCATCCTCTTCCTCGTGTCCGCGCTCGTCAGCGGCGGCGCCCTCCTCGTGCTCGTGAGCGCGATCTTCCAGGATGGGCTCCGGCGGAATCGCCAGGTCGTCCTCGACCTCGCCGGCCTCGTCCTCGCGCTCCTCGCCTTCGACCTGCTCCTGCAAATCTCCGAGACCCTGGTCGGCTTCTACGGCAATGAACCCGACCGCGTCGAAAATCTCCGGCTCATCTACGGCGGGCCGTACTGGTGGGTCTTCTGGGTCTGGCAGCTCGCCCTCGGCACCCTGGTCCCCATCGTGCTCCTCGCCTCGCCATGGACGCGTCGGAATCCCGTGGCCGCGGCGCTCGCCTGCGGACTGATCGCCATCGGCTTCCTCGCCGTCCGCCTCAACATCGTCATCCCGGGACTCGCGGACGAACAGCTCGAGGGCATCACCCAGGCCTTCAACTCCACCCGCATCGCAACTGATTACGTCCCCAGCCTCATGGAGTTCACCTTCACCGCTGGCATCATCGGCATCGGGCTGGTGCTCTTCGGCCTCGGTGAATGGTTCCTCCCGCGTTCCCAGGAAGAATCCGCCCAGGAGGAGGTCGCCCGTGTCTCAGCATGAGTTCGACGACCAGGTCAAAAAAATCAATCGCCGCAGGCTCTTCAAGCTCGGAGGTGGAGCTGCCGCCGGCGCAGCCGCCGCAGCCGCCGTCTCCGGTGTCGGCACCCGCTCCGGCGAACGCGACCTCAAGGTCAACGCTGCCGGCCTCGCACAGTGGGGCCGCGATGCCGGCCAGTGGGTGCCCTCCTGCTGCAACATGTGCGGCGGCCAGTGCGGGATCATGGTCCACGTCGTCAACGGCATCGTCGAAAAGATCGAGCCGAACAACTGGAACCCCAACAACTACACCAACATCTCCACCGACTGGTTCGATGGCTACACCGACGAGGCCGGCTGCAAGGAGGGCGCCGTCATCTGCCCCAAGGGCAACGCCGGCATCATGGCCCTCTACGACCCCGACCGCGTCAAGACCCCGCTCAAGCGCACCAACCCTGATAAGTCCATCGGCGCCGACCCGAAATGGGAGGAAATCTCCTGGGACCAGGCGCTCGATGAAATCGCCGCGAAGCTGAAAGCCCTCCGCGATGCCGGCGAAGCCCACAAACTCATCTGGTTCTCCGAGGACCACTCCTTCACCCACCCCCAGCAGGACTTCTGCACCCTCTACGGCACCCCCAACTACCACAACCATTCCAACCTCTGCGACGTCTCCCGGAAGGCCTCCTTCGGCACCGTCCTCGGCGACCAGCGCCCCCTCGCCGATTTCATCCAGTCCAAGTACATCATGCTCTTCGGCTGGAACCCCACCTCCGCCATCAAGTGGGTTCATCTCCCCCGCATCATCACGCGGGCCATCGAGCGCGGCGCGAAGCTTGTCTGCGTCGACCCCTACCTCTCCGACACCGCCGCCAAGGCCCAGGAGTGGGTTCCCATTCGCCCCGGAACCGATGGTGCCTTTGCCCTCGCCCTCGCTCACGTCATCATCCGCGACAACCTGTACGACGCAGAGTTCGTGCGGAAATGGACGGTAGGCTTCGACCGGTTCGCAGACTACGTCAAGGACAAGACGCCCGAATGGGCCGAAGCCATCACCTCCATCCCCGCCGCCACCACCGAGCGGCTCGCGCGCGAACTGGCAACCACCAAACCGGCCCTTGTCGATGTCTGGAGCGGGCCGGGTCAGCACTCAAACGGCGTCCAGGGCGGGCGCGCCATCGCCCTGCTCAACGCACTGATCGGCACCATCGATGCGCCCGGCGGCATGATCAACCCGGAACGCAGCGGCCCGACGTACACCGCGCCCCAGCCGGATGAAACCGCGGCAAAGACGCTCGCCCAGCCGCGTTTCGACGAGCGCAGCAAGTACCCGCTCTCCCATTCCTCGGGTGTCTACACCCAGGCGTTCTCCAACCTGCTGAAAGGCGAGGGGCCGTACCAGCCCAGGATCGGCGTCATTGTCTTCCAAAACCCGGTGATGGCGGTCCCCGGGAGTAAGGAAGTCGCCGCCGCCCTCACGAAGCTCGAAACACTCGTCGTGATCGACACCATGCTCAGCGAAACCGCCATGCTCGCTGACTACGTCCTCCCCGGCACCGTCTACCTCGAACGCTACGACCTGAACCTCCACTGGGTCACCTGGTCGGCCGTCGGCCTGCGCCAGCCTGTCGTTAAGCCGCTCTTCGGCCAGCCCGCCGAGTACGAAACGGTCGCGGCCCTCGGCCGCCGCCTCGGCCTGAAGGACAGGTCCGGCAAGGACTTTTTCCTCATCGGCAAGATGTCGGGCCAGCCCGTCGAAGACCTGACCGCCTGGTACGAGGAGTACCTCTCGAAAGAGCTCAAGGACGGCGGCCCCGGTATCACCCTCGAAGAACTCAAGCAGCTCCCGGGCGCCACCTGGGTCGACCGCAAGAAGGGCACGCGCTACTTCAAGTACACCGACCCCCTCGCCGATTCCGTACTCGCCGCTGCCTACTACCAGGGCAACCCGGCCGCCGATGGCACCCTCGTCTACGACAAAGACCCGGCCGCTGGCGGCAAGGCCATCGGTGTCGTCGTCGATGGCAGGCCGCGGAAAGGCTTCAACACGCCCTCGCGGAGGGTCGAATTCTATGCGGCCTCACTGGAGGGTAAGAAGGACGCCCTTGGCAGGCCGGTCGACCCCCTGCCCGTCTATACCCCGCGCGACTGGCAGCCCGATGAGCAGTACCCGCTCTACCTCATAAACTGGAAGGAAGCGAGCCACACCCATACTCGCACCTTCAACAACCCTTGGCTCCTTCACCTCAAGCCTGAAAATCCCCTCATCATCCATCCCGATACCGCCCGCCGCTTTGGCGTCGAAGACGGCGACCAGGTCATCGTCGAATCCCCCTACGGCAGCACCCGGGCGAAAGTGAAGGTTTCCCGCCGCATGCACCCGGAAGTCGTCGGTCTCCAGCACGGCTTCGGCCACTGGGCCGGCGGCCGCAACGCAGTAGGGCGAGGCACCGCCGACGGTCACCTCCGGCCGATGCGTTCCGACCCGCTCTCCGGCCAGGGCATGCACAAAGAAGCCTGCGTCACACTCCGCAAGGCCTGACCAGCCAACCGGGGGTGGGTCCAGGGCGGACCCGCCCCCGAAATGCATCCGAAACCTGCCCCTGCTACCCTTTTACGACTACCCCGGCCGCCGCAGGGAGCCGCCCATGGTCAAAGCCTTCGTCCTCATCGTTGTCGACCCCGCCCAAACTGTCGACGTCTACGAGAAGCTTCGGGCCGTCGAAGGCATCTCCGAGGTGTATCAGGTCATGGGCCCCTACGACATTGTGGCCGTTGTCGAGGTCCCGTCCCTCACCGATGTTCCCTCGGTCATTTCGCGCAACATCCGCGCCATCGAAGGCATCGAAAGCACCACGACCTGCGTCACCTTCCCCGAAGCCAACGGCCGCTAGCCTCACGGGCAGGCGGCCAGCGCCTCCTCGACCAGCCGGAACAGCCCCTCCGCCTCGATACGTTTCGCCCAGCGACAGTTTGGTCGCGGCATCCCCTCGGGTACCGGTGCTCCCTCCTCCAGGACCAACCTCTGGTCCACCACGGTCATCCCGCGGGTCTCCTCTCCCCGCAACTCCACCGTCACGTTCGCCCGCGCGAACGTGAAGAGCTCCGGGGCCGCCAGCGTCGCCACCGCGCAGGGGTCGTGCAGCGGCACGGCAGGGCTCCCGGTGATGCGCTCGGCCGCCGCCCGGTAGTGCTCCAGCAGGTCTGCCACCACCGCCGCCGTCCGCGTGCCGACCGCCCGGAAGCGGGCAATCGTCTCGGGCCCGACGGCTGCCTGCCGGGTCAGGTCGAGCCCGCACATGGTGATGCGCGCCCCCGATGAATACACCACGTGCGCTGCCTCCGGGTCTGCCCAGGCGTTGAATTCCGCCGCTGCCGTCACATTCCCCCACGTCGCCGAGCCGCCCATGAAGCTCAGCCGCGCAATGCTCTTCGCCAGCCGCGGCTCCGCCCGCATGGCGAGTGCCAGGTTCGTAAGCGGTCCCGTCGCGATTACCGCCGTGCCCGGGTTCGCCATCACCGTGTCAATCAGGAACTCCACCGCGCGCTTCGCGATGACCCGGTTCGAACCCCTGGGCAGTACCGCCCCATCCAGCCCACTCGTTCCGTGAACACGCTCGCCCGCCCGGGGAAGCGTCCCGATGATTGGCCCCTCAGCGCCCCGCGCCACCGGGACCTCCGGCCGGCCGATGAGTTCGAGCACCCCCAGCGCATTCTCGGTCACCCGCCACGCCGGCGCGTTCCCTCCAACCGTCGTCACGCCGAGCAAGTCGAAGTGCTTCGCCGCCAGCAGAATGGCAACGACATCATCGTGGCCGGGGTCACAATCGATAATCGCCTTCGTCAACGGCATCGAAACCACCTCGCGTGTGTGTCACTCGCGGTGAAGGGTACGACACCGCCGGCGACCCTCGCCGGGCGCCAGCTCAGAAAATCGGGCCGGTCTCCGGAGCCTGTTCGTCCGCTGAGAGCAGCGTCTCCGCCGAGAGCAGCCCCGCCCGGGCGAGCATCCGTCGCCGCAGGCCGAGCAGGGTCGCCTCGTCGGCGCCGCCGAGCGCCCGCTTCACCAGTTCGAACAGCTCCCGGCCCGGCAGCAGCCCGTAGCGATAATTCTCGCAGGCACGGACGAGCGCCTCCGAAAATTCGTCCTTGCGCTGGTCGGGGTCCTGCTCGCGGAAGCCGTTCGCGACGACCAGCCCGTTCGGCGCCGGCCGCCCGGCCAGCACCTCCGCCTCGATGCGCCGCTGCAGGCGGATGTAAGGCCACTCGACTACCTGCCCCGTCGCGCATTCGAGCTCCACAAACGCCGTCGTCTCCTCCGAGCGCACGGCCAGCGGCTCGCCCGGCTCCGACACCACCGCGAACCCCAGCAGGCGCAGCGCCTCGCCAACCGCCTCACGGAATGCCGCGCCGTCGCGCCAGAGCACATCCCGGTACCGGGCCAGCGCATCGTGCCGTTCCCGCACCGCCGTCAGCCGCGAGGTCGCCTCCGCGGCGGCAGCCTCCGCCTCCTCCAGCTCGGCCTCCACCTGCTCCAGTCCCGGCACCGCTACCGAACGCACCCAGTACGGCGCCTCCTGTTCGAATCCCTTCCCCGCCAGTTGCCGGCAGGCGTCCACGAACGCCTGCGCCAGCTGCGTCCGCACCGTTCCGAACGATTCCGCCATCACCGGCACGAACACCACGCGCCCGCCCAGCACCGCGAACTCCGCCGCGATCGGCAGCCCCGAACCGCCGACCGCGACAACGTGCCCGTGCCGGCGGAACTCCGCCTGCCGGTCATCGAACCACGCCCGCCAGCTCACCTCCTTGCGGTACTCCCGCAGCAGCCCCGTGAACGGGTGGTGCTCATCGGCGATGCGAACCGTTCTCCCCTCGCCGGCCCGCAGGAACGGCGGCCCCCAGCTCAAACCCCCGGGCGCAGGCAGCCAGTGGTACCGGTCGCAGCCCTCGAAGCCAACCACGCCCGGTTGCATCGCATCCGGCCGCGCCAGCACCACTACCAGCCCCCCGGCCTCGAGCAGCCGCCGCGTCTCCTCGCCCCGGCGGCGCAACTGGTCCGCGATGCCCGCCACCGTCGCCGAGCCCGGCACATTCAGCACCGGCCGGCCATCGAACGCCTCCATCTCCTTCCCCTCCTCCACCACGTCGCGCACCGCACGGTCGATTCCCGCCGGGTCGATGATGAGCGCGTCATAATCCGCGTAGCTCGGCGCCGTCAGCGGGTTGTAGTTGTCGATCGCCACGTTCGGCAACGGAAACGAGATGCTCAGGATTCGCATGCCCGAACTCCCCCCAGGAGCGGCAGCAGCCGGTCGCGCAGCGGGCCGGCCAGATCCCCGCGAGCCAGCGCCGCGGCAACGTTGGCCACGATATACCCAAGCGGCCGACCCGTGTCGTAGCGCGTGCCCTCGAACCGCAGCGCCGAAACCGTCTCACCCGCCGCGATCTGGCGCGCCAGCGCATCCGTGATCTGCACCTCTCCATTCCGCCCCGGCGGCGTCGCATCGATGTGTTCGAGGATGGTCTCCGAGAGCACGTACCGCCCCACGATGCCCAGCCGCGAAGGCGCCTCCTCGAGCTTCGGCTTCTCCACCACCCGCCGCAAACGCGCCAGCCGCCCCTCGTGTTCCGGGTCCACAATCCCGTACTGCGGCACATCCGCCTCTGCCACCTCCTCCACCGCAATCACCGAACCCCCGGTCGCCTCGTACGCCTCCACCAGCTGCGCCGTGCACGAGCGCGTTCGGAGGATGACGTCGTCGGGGAACAGCAGCGCGAACGGCCTGCCCTCGATGAACTCCCGCGCGCAGGCCACCGCGTGCCCGATGCCCAGCTGCCTCGGCTGGTACACCGCGTGGAAGCGCGCCTTCTTCGCAATCGCCGCCAGCGAATCGGCCAGCGCCTGGTTCCCGGTCTCGCGCAGGGCGGTCTCCACCCGAGCACCCGCGCGGAAGTGCTCGAGGATCGCCTCCTTCCCCTCCGCTATCACGAAGACGATCTCGCTGATGCCCGCCGAGACCGCCTCGTCCACGCAGTAGTCGATCAAGGGCCGGTCGACTACCGGCAGCATCTCCTTCGGGACCGCTTTCGTGGCCGGGAGCATGCGCGTCCCCAGTCCCGCCGCAAGGATGACCGCCGTGGTGACCCGCTTCGCCATACGCCCCCATCCTAGGCGCTGCCATCGTTACCGGATATACAGAACACGCCTTCCTTGCTAGCATGTGAAGCTGTTCCAACCGCTCACGGGGAGAAGTTTGAGGAGACGACCAAAGGTTCCACCACGCCCGGCACCGCCGGAGCCGCGCATCAACGAACGCATCCGCGTTCCTGAAGTTCGCCTGATCGACGAAGAAGGTCGCCAGATCGGCATCGTCAAGACCTCCGAGGCCCTCGCCATGGCCCGGCAGCGCGATGTCGACCTCGTCGAAGTCGCCGCCCAGGCGAACCCGCCCGTTGCGCGCCTCATGGATTTCGGGCGCTTTAAATACGAACAGTCCAAGAAAGAACGCGAAGCCCGCAAGCATCAGCAAAACGTGCAGCTTCGCGAGGTCCGGATGAAGCCGAAGATCGACGACCACGATATCGACTTCAAAACCCGGATCGCGGCCAAGCTCCTCAAAGGAGGCGACAAGGTCAAGATCACGGTCATGTTCCGCGGGCGCGAAATCACGCACCCGCAGATTGGCAAGAACCTTATCGACCGCGTGGTGAAGAGCCTCGAGCACATCGCCACCGTCGAGAAGGATGCCGTCCTCGAAGGCCGCCACATGACCGTCATCCTCGCTCCCGACAAGAAGAAGCTCGCCGCACTGGCCCGCGCCGCCACCCAGCAGGGCGCCGGGCCAGCCCAGGCGGCGGAAGAAGAAGACGAGGCCGTCGCAGCAGCTGCCGCCGCCGCTCCCGTCGTCGGCGACGATGCCGCAGACGCCGATGACACCAGCGACGGCGACGACGCCGAAGGAGACGACTGATGCCCAAGCTCAAGACGCACAAAGGCGCTGCCAGCCGCTTCCGCGTAACCGGCAGCGGCAAGATCATGCGCATGTACGGCAGCCGCAACAACTTCCGCCGAAAGAAGCGGAAGCCCGTCACGGTCCAGTACGGCCGCACCGTCGAAGTCGCCAAATCCCACGTGCCGCTCATCCGCCGCCTTCTGGCCGGCCAGGAGTAGCACGAGCCGCCAAGGAGCCACCACATGAGCCGCGTCAAGCGGGGCGTCACTGCCCATCGCCGTCACAAGAAAGTCCTCGCCCTCACGAAAGGGCATTCCGGTCAGCGCCATCGCCTCTTCCGGCGTGCGAACGAGAGCATGCTCCATGCCCTCCGCTACAGCTGGGAAAACCGGCGCGACCGCAAGGGCGATTTCCGCCAGCTGTGGATCATCCGCATCAACGCCGCTGCTCGCCTCCACGGCCTCAGCTACAGCCAGTTCATCCACGGCCTCAAAAAGGCGGGGATCGAACTCGACCGCAAGGCTCTCGCCGACCTCGCGGTCACCCGGCCCGACGCCTTCGGACAGCTCGCCAGCCAGGCCCGCGCAGCCCTCGCCTGAGCCGCTTTCACCGCGAACGACCCCCGCGGGCACCGAATCCCGGCGCCCGCTTCGCGTTTCTCCCCGGACCCGCCCGCTGCAGGTTCGCTACTGCCCCGAGAAGGTCAGCTTCGGCACCTTGCTTAGCCCCAGCGCGTACACGCCTGCGCCCAGCACCGCCAGCACGGCGAAGTCGACCCCATAGCCGATGAAGCCCGCGCTCCCGGTGGCGTACACCGCCAGCTGGAGCGCATCCACCGCGTAGGTCAGCGGGTTCACATAGGCCAGCACCTTCATCCACGCCGGCAGCCCATCGATTGGGAAAAACGCGCCGGAAAAGAACAACAGCGGGAACAGCGCCAGGTTCATCACCAGGTGGAAGCCCTGCATCGACTGGATGCGGGTCGCCAGCGCCTGGGCCAGCCCGGTCAGGAGCAGGTTGAGCAGCACCACCGTGGCCGCTGCCAGCACCAAACCGCCGGCGACCCCGTGCTGCCAGCCGAAGTCCACGAACGGCGCCGCCACGCCCAGCACCACCAGCGCCTGCAGCCCGCCGATGACCAGCGCTGCCAGCGATTTGCCCAGCAGCACCGACCGCGGGTCGTGCGGGCTCGAAAGCAGCAGCCGCAGCATGCCGCTATCCCGGTCCCGGTAGTACGACGCCGAGGAGAACGTCGACGAAAACACCGACGTCATCACCACCGTCCCGGCAACCAGGTACGCCGTGAAGTTCCCCGCCGGCAGCCGCGACGGCTCGAGCCCCTGCGACACCCCATTTCCCAGGAACACCAGGAACACCAGCGGCGTCAGCATCGAGGAGTAGAGCTGCGACCGCGCCCGCACCACCGCGCGCAGGTCCCGCACCATGATCGCCGCGACCGCGCTCATCGAGCTCATGCCCGAACCTCCACGCGCCGTTCGACGTACTGGAAATAGGCATCCTCCAGCGAGGCCGCGTCGATCCGAATCGCCCGGATCGCTGACCCTGCAGCCGCGAAGATCTCCGGCACCAGCCGGGTCGCGTCGTCCGTCGTCACCAGCAGCTCCCCATTCCTGACTGCCACCTCGCCGGCACCCGCCAGCGCGGCAATGCGCTGCACCACCTGCTCGCTGGTCTCATCCAGTTCGACCCGAACCGCCTGCCGCCGCAACCCACGCTTCAGCTCCGCAGGCGTCCCGGTGGCCACAACCTTCCCGCGCTGGACGAACGCAACCTCCGTACAGACCGCATCTGCCTCGTGCAGGTCGTTCGTCGCCAGCAGCACGGTCGCGCCCTCGCGTCCCTCCAGCACCGCCTGCCACAGCAGCCGTCGCTCCTCCGGGTCCACCCCGGTCGTCGGCTCATCCAGCAGCAGCAGCTTGGGCCGGTGCAGCAGCGCCCGCGCGACCTCCAGCCGCCGCCGCATCCCGCCCGAAAGCGTCCCAATCGCATCCTTTGCCCGCGCGGCCAGGCCGAACCGCTCCAGCAGTTCCATCCCGCGCCGTTCAGCAGTTGTCCGTTCGACGCCGAACAGCCGGGCGGCAAAGCGCAGGTACTCCAGCGGTGTCATGAGCGGGTCCGCTGCGTTCTCCTGGAACACCGTCCCGACCCGCGCCCGCACCTTCCGCGAGGGCGGCTCCCCGAGCACCTCCAGGGTGCCGGCCTCTGGCCGTTCGCCGCCTGCCACCAGCGCAAGGAACGTGCTCTTCCCGCTGCCGTTCGGCCCCAGGATGCCGAAGACGCTTCCCCGCGCAACCTCCAGGGAGAAGCCATCCAGCGCGACCCGCTCTCCGTAGCGCCGAACGATGCCTGCAGCCCGAACCGCGGCCGTCACGCTGCCAGTGTCACATCCCGCAGCCGCGCGATCGAGTGACTACGCTGGCACGACCAGCATCGCCACCAGCTGCTGCATCACCAGCAGCGCGAGGATCGCCATCATCGGGGAAAGGTCAATCATCCCGGCGCGCGGCATCACCCGGCGGAAGGGGTCGATGATGGGTTCGGTCACCCGGAACAGCAGCTGGTAGAGCGAACTCCCCTGGTCCACGGGCAGCCAGCTGATGAGCGCCCGCGCGATGATGGCCCAGGTCAGGATGTTGAGCCACGTAAACGTCAGCTGAGCAACGTACGGATGAATCGGCGCACCCCCTGCGTCGCTGCTCTCAGCTTATCAGATCGGCCGAAAAGACCCCGTTGCGAACCCGGTCCCGTCCCGTCACTGTGCCGCCGCCCGCCGCACCACTTCCATCATCACGTAGAGCAGGATGATGACCACCATGCCGGAGAAGTCGATCATCCCCGTCCGCGGCAGCATTCGCCGGACCGGCTCCAGCAGCGGCTCGGTCACCCGGTACAGCAGCCGCGAGAGCTCATTGTCCTGGTTAATCGGAAACCAGCTCAGCAGCGACCGCAGGAACACCGCCAGGATCAGCAGCCAGAGGAAGAGGATGAACAGCGAGGCCACCGTGTCGTTCACGAACCGCCCCCCAGCTCCACCGCCCGTGCGTGGGCGGCCCGAACCGCCTCAATGACCCGCGCACGCAGCGCACCTCGCTCCAGCTCCAGCAGCCCGGCGGCCGTGGTCCCCGACGGCGAGGTCACCATCGCCCGCAGCTCCGCCGCGCTCTTCCCGCTCTCCTGCGCGTACACCGCCGAACCGTAGACCGTTTGCAGCACCAGCTCCTCGGCCATCGCCCGCGGCAGCCCTACGGCCACGGCCCCTTCCACCAGCGCCTCGATGAACAGGTAGACATAGGCCGGCCCGCTCCCGCTCACCGCCGTCGCCATGTCGATCTTCCGCTCATCGTCGACATAGACCTCCTTTCCAACCGCCCCGAGCAGCATCCGCGCCATCGACCGCTGGTCGACGGTCACCACCGGCGCTGCCGTCCAGACGGTCATGCCCGCCTTCACCGCAGCCGGGGTATTCGGCATCGCCCGCACGATGAACGGGTGGTCGAAGGCCGCCTCGATCGCCGCAATCCGCACCCCCGCCATGATCGAGAGCAGCAGCGCTCCCGGCCGCAGCCGGCCGCGCACGCTCGCCAGCTCCTGCGGCTTGACCGCCAGCACCACCAGCCCGGCTTCGCCCATCGGCGCGAAGTCGGCCGTTGCCTCCACCCCGTAGGCGGCCTTCAGCTGCACCCGGCGCGCATCGACCTTTTCGATCACCGTCACGTCTTCCGGTTCGAACACACCCCGGTCGAGCGCAGCCGCGAGCAGCGCCTCGCCCATGACACCGCCCCCGACGATGACGGCCTGCGTGCCCTTCATGGCCGCTCCCCGAA
The DNA here is from genome assembly GCF_034433535.1 of Tepidiforma sp. Taxonomy (GTDB): domain Bacteria; phylum Chloroflexota; class Dehalococcoidia; order Tepidiformales; family Tepidiformaceae; genus Tepidiforma. The sequence goes on along the minus strand of NZ_DAOUAO010000251.1, from coordinate 16,868 downwards.
CACTGCCCGCCCGATTCGCACCATAGTTGCGCCCTCCTCGATTGCAACCTCGAAATCGTCCGTCATGCCCATCGAAAGCTCCCGCAGGCCGTGCGTTTCGGCGAGCCCGCGCAGCTCCCGGAACACCGGTCGCACCTCCTCCGGGTCCTGCACCCGCGGCGCCACGGTCATCAGCCCTTCGACCTGCACCCGCTCCAGGCGCCGCGCCTGCTCGAGCACGAACCCCACCTCTCCCGGCGCTACCCCGAATTTCGTCGCCTCGCCCGCGACGTTCACCTCGAGCAGCACCCGCACCGGCGCGGGCGCCACCCGGTCAAGCAGCTCCAGCAGGCGGACCGAATCGATGCCGTGGAGTATAGCAAACGCCCCCGCCGCAGCCCGGGCCTTGTTCGATTGCAGGTGCCCGATGAGGTGCCAGCGGGCACGCGCAGCCTCAGCCCCTGCCAGCTCCGCGACCGCCGCGATCTTCGCCAGGCCTTCCTGCACCCGGTTCTCCCCGAACTCTGCCACGCCCGCGGCCAGCGCCGCTGCAACGGCCTCGGCTGGCTGCCCCTTCGTCACGGCGATGAGCCGCACGCCGGCGGGATTCCTCCCGGCGCGCTCGCACGCCGCGGCGATGCGGGCTCGCACCCCTTTCACCCGGCTGGCGATCTCCTCCGGCGTCATGGCAGGTCCGGCGGGTGCTTCGCCTCCCATACCGCCCGCGCGACCACCGCCGCTACAACCAGCCCGAGCAGCGCGAGGCCCAGCAGCACCGAAGTGAGGAATGCCCAGAGCAGCAGCACAAAGCCGAAAATGGCCCCGAAGAGCAGGCCCAGCGGCAGCGCCAGCGCCTTGAACACCACCCAGATGATGAGCAGCGTCTCCCGCCACGAACCCGGCGGCGGCTCGTCCGGCGGCGTGCTCGAACCGTAGTAGAAGCCCATACCCCGATTCTCACCGCCCCGCCGGGCGCTGTCGAACGCCCGTCGCGCGCAACGGGGGCTGCCGGCCTCCCGGCAGCCCCCGCGCACGGTGCGGATTCGGCCGTTACCTCACCCGCACTTGTTGTAGAAGCAGTTGTGGCAGACGAGGCACCCCTCCGCGTAGTACAGCACCGCGCCGCACTCGGGGCAGCCCACCCCGCTCGCCACCGCATCGCTGTGCAGCTTCGCGGCCACGCTCGCGTTCGTGCTCTGCACCACCAGGTCCGCCGGGATCAGCGTCGGCTGGGCCGCCGCCTTCGAGCCGCCGAACTTCAGTTCGAGCCAGCGGAACACGTAGTCCACGATGCTCGTCGCGATCGGGATCTCCTTGTTGCTCGTCGGGCCGCTCGGCTCGAACCGCGTGTTCTTCAGCTTCGAGGCCAGCTCCGTCAGCGGCACCCCGTACTGCAGCGCGTAGCTCGTCAGCATCGCCACGGTGTCCATCAGCCCCGAAACCGTCGACCCCTGCTTGCTCACGTTGATGAACACCTCGCCGGGCGTCCCATCCTCGAAGAGCCCGACCGTCATGTAGCCTTCCTGCTCCCCGACCCGGAACTTGTGCGTGATCGCCTGCCGCTCATCGGGCAGCCGCCGCCGCACCGGCCCGGCAACCTGCGCCACGATCGCCTGGGCGGCCTCCACCGCCTTCTGCGCGTCGCTCTTCTCGGCGTGCTTCAGCACCTGCAGCTCGCGCGACCCGTCGCGGTAGATGGTGATCCCCTTGCAGCCGGTCCGGTAGGCCAGCTCGTAGGAAATCCGCACGTCGTCCACCGTCGCCGCGTTCGGGAAGTTGATCGTTTTCGAAACGGCGTTGTCCGTGAACTCCTGGAATGCCGCCTGCATCCGCACGTGCCACTCCGGGCTGATTTCGTGCGCGGTGACGAAGACCTCCTTCACCCACTGCGGCACCTCCGGGCGCTCGGCCAGGTGGCCGCCCTCCGCGAGGAAGCGCATGAGCTCCTCGCTGTAGAAGCCCTCGGCCTTGGCCACTTCCTCGAACTGCTCGTTCACCTCGGTCAGCTCGGTCCGCTTCGTCGGGTCGTTCTTGTCGAGATAGTGCGAGCGGATGAACGCCAGCGCGAACACCGGCTCGATGCCGCCCGAGCAATTGGCGATGATGCTCAGCGTCCCGGTCGGTGCGATCGTCGTCCGCGTCGCATTCCGCATCGGCCGCGGCCCCTCCGGACCCTTCGGCCCGTAAATCGAATCCGCCCAGTCCGGGAAGTTCCCCCGCACCCGCGCCAGCTGCTCGCTCGCGGCATCCGCCTCGCGCTGGATGAACGACATCACGTCCCGCGCCAGCTTCAGCGCCGCCTCCGAGTTGTACGGGATGCGCAGGTCGATCAGCATGTCGGCCCAGCCCATCACGCCCAGCCCAATCCGCCGGATCGCGTGCGAAGTCTCCGCGATCTCGGGGATCGGGTACTGGTTCATCTCGATGACGTTGTCGAGCAGGTGCACCGACCGCCACACGGTCTGCTTCAGCCGTTCCCAGTCGACCGTCTTCGCGCCGACCGGGCCCGTCGTGAAGTGGTGCAGGTTGATCGAGCCCAGGTTGCACGAATCGTACGGGTAGAGCGGTTGCTCGCCGCACGGGTTCGTCGATTCCACCGGGCCGCGCTTCGGCACCGGGTTTGCCCGGCTCGCGTTGATGCGGTCGAGGAAGACCACCCCGGGGTCCCCGTTCTTCCAGGCGTTCCGCACCATCTTCTCCCATACCTCGCGCGCATCGCGCTGGCCCACTACCTGCCCGTCCTGCGGGTTGATGATGTCGTAGGTCGTGCCCGCCTCGACCGCTTTCATGAAGGCGTCCGTGACCGCCACGCTGATGTTGAAGTTCGTCAGCGTCGTCATGTCCGCCTTCATCTCGATGAACTCATCGATATCCGGGTGGTCCACCCGCAGGATGCCCATGTTCGCGCCGCGCCGCGTACCGCCCTGCTTGATCGCCTCGGTCGCAGCATCGAACACCTTCATGAACGAAACCGGCCCGCTCGCTACGCCCATCGTGGTCTGCACCTTCGAATTCGCCGGGCGCAGGCGCGAGAACGAAAACCCGGTGCCGCCGCCCGACTTGTGGATGATCGCCGTCTGCTTGATCGCCTCGAAGATCCCCTCGATCGAGTCCTCCACCGGCAGCACGAAGCAGGCCGAGAGCTGCTGAAGCTCGCGCCCGGCGTTCACCAGCGTCGGCGAGTTCGGCAGGAAATCGAGGGAGGCCATCAGCCGGTAGAACGACTCCTCGGCCGCGGCCCGGTCCGCCTCCGTCCCGCCGAACCGAAGTTCCGCCTCGGCCAGGTTGCGCGCCACCCGCCGGAACACCTCATCGGGCGTCTCAACGGCGTCGCCCTGTTCGTTGCGCTTGGCAATCCGGCGCTCGATCACCACTTTCGCGTTTGCCGAAAGCTCCCCCGGCCGGAAATCGCCTCCAAGCCCCAGTTCATCGTGCGTTGTGGTGACCATGTCTCTGCCTCCCGTTGATGTCCACAGCCCCGGCCGGGGCCGATAGCATACGAACAAATGTGCGAGCGCGCTAGCCCGCCCCGCCCGGCGGCGCTCCCACCGGTCCCGCCTCGTCGCTGCGCACCAGCCGCGGCTCACCCAGCCGCGACCGACCCAGGGCGAGGCGCCGCCCCGTGCCGTCGAGATCCGTCGCGGCGAACAGCTCCACCAGCCGCTGCGCCGCCTCGCCGGGGCCGGCCTCCGCCACCAGCCGCACCAGCTCCTCCGGGCGCATCACCCGGATGGCCAGCAGGTACGCCCGCTCCGAGAGCAGCAGCCCCCCGACCTCCGCGTCCCCATCCGGCGAGGTGCGGATGGCGCCGCCCAGGCGGGCGCTGTGCATCTCCCAGATCCTGAGCGGGCTCACCGGACGGACTCCGCGACCAGCCCGCCTTCGCCCCGCAGCAGCCGCGGTGCGCGCGGTTCGGACTCGGCAGGCTCAGGCAGGCTGAGCTGGAGCGTCCGCTCCTCGAACGTCGGCACGCGGCCCTGCTCCAGCTGCTCGACAGCCTCCTTCAGCGACTCGATGTCGGCGAACGAGCGGTACACCGAGGCGAACCGGATGTAGGCGATGTGGTCCAGCCGCCGGAGGGCGTCCATCGCAAGCTCTCCCACTACCTGCGATGAAACCTCCGCCCGGCCGTCGGCCAGCACCTTCGCTTCGATCTCCGCCACGATCGCCTCCAGCTGCGCGACCGAGATGTTCCGCTTCGCGCACGCTGCCCGGAGCCCGCGCAGCAGCTTCTCCCGCGAGAACTCCTCACGCCGGCCATCCCGCTTCACCACCTGCACGGTCGAGAGCTGCACCAGCTCGAGCGTGGTGAAGCGCTCGCCGCAGCGGATGCACTGCCGCCGGCGCCGAATGCCGTCATCCGTCGAGCGGCTGTCGGTCACCCGTGAGTCCCGGTAGTGGCAGTACGGGCAGCGCATCCCGCGAACTCCTGAATCGTTTACGCGCCTTCACACTTCGGCGCCGACGCGGCCCGCATCATCGCCCAATATCTGGTAGCCCGTCAAGGGGTTTTCCCAAAATCTTGTAGGGGCGATCCCTCTTAGCGCCTGCCCCTGGCCCAGAAGTCGCAGCCCGGCGTGTCCGTCCACGGGTGCATCACCCCGCTCCCCGGGTGCAGGCACGTGCCCCGACCGAATTCGCGGTCCTCCACGAACTCCCGGCACTGCCCGCAGACCCGTTGAGCCGCCGGCGGCGAGACGGCCGTCACCGGCAGCTCCTCGAACGGGTCCCCAACCTCGAACGGGTCGCGCCCCGAAGTCAGCCATTCGCGTCGCTGCGCGCGGCGCTCCCGCTTCCGCTCCTTTCGGCGTCCCATGCCCCGAGCGTACCGCCCCGCGGCCGCTCCCGCGACCGGTCGCTACGCCGCCTGCGGCTTCCGCCGGTCGACCGGGACGGGGATCTGCTGCTTCCTCCGCTCCCATTTGAAGCGTTCCGATGTCGCCTTCAACTCCTCGGCGAGCGCCCGCATCCGGGCGGACGTTTGGCCCAGCTTCGCCGCGTGCGCCGTCATCTCCTGGGTCGAAGCAGCCACTTCCTCGGCCGCTGCCGAATTCTCTTCGCTGGTGGCCGCCACCTGCAGCACCGCGCTCCGGAGGCCGGCTGCCGCCCTCGCGGTATCCGCCGCCCTGCTCGAGTTACGATCGGCAGCCTCCGCGATCGACGTAACCGCGCTGATGATGCGCTCCGTGCCCGACCGCAGGTCGGCGATCTCCCCGGCAATCCCCTGGATGTGCTCGGTCGAATTCCGCACCGCATCGATGATGGCCCGCAGCGATTCGCCCGCCTGCGCCGAGACCGTTCGGCCCTCCTCCGCCTGCGCCACCCCGGCGTTCATCGCCGCCACAGCCTCCTGCGTCCCCTCCTGGACCCGGGCGACGAGCGCCGCAATCTCCTTCGTCGCCGCCGATGACCGCTCCGCCAGGGCCCGCACGCTGTCCGCCACCACGGCGAATCCCTTGCCCTGCTCACCCGCACGGGCCGCTTCGATCGCCGCGTTCAGCGCGAGCAAATTCGTCTGCCCGGCGATCTCGTCGATCGTCTGCACGATCGCCCCGATCTGCTCGCCGAACCGGCCCAGTTCGTCCACCGTGCGCGCCGTCGCCTCCACCGAGGCCGCCAGCCCATCGATGGCGCGGATCGCCCGCTGCACGGCCTCATACCCTTCGGTGGCCACGGCCTGGCTATGACCGGCTTCGCTGGCCACGTTTGCGGCCCGCGCGGCCATTTCCATGACCCGCTGGCCCATCGCCTCGGCCTCGTCGCAGGCCGCCCGGGCGCTCCGCGCGTTCTCCTGCGCGGTTTCCGCCATCAGCTCCAGCACGTCGGTGAGTTCGCTCGAGTGCTGGTCGGAGTTTGCCGCCAGCTCCGCGAGGTGCACCGCCGAGCTGCTCACATCCGTGATCGCACGCGCGATCTCCTCCGATGCTTGTGCCATCATCTGCGATGACTCCTCCACCTCCCCCGCCGCCGCAAGCACCTTGTTCGTCCCGGTCAGCACCCGCCCGACCAGGTCGCGCAGGTCGTCGATCATCTGCTGCAGCGCTGAACCGATGACATTCTCGCCGGACGCCTGTTCCACCCGCACGGTCAGGTCGCCCTGTGCGACCTGACGGGCGACCTTTGCCAGGGTGTTCAGGTGCGCCATTGCCGCCTCCATCTGACGCGCCAGCCTGGCGAACTCCCCGAGCCCTTTGCCATCCAGGACGACCTCAACCCTTCCTTCAGCCAGCGCCTGTGCCGTCTCGCAGGCCGGCGCCATCCCCTTCCGTACCTGGCGATACAGCCACGTGCCCGCACCGGCAGCCAGCACGACCACCGCGGCCGCCAGACCGCCGACGAGGGTGGCCCGGTCCCCGGCGCCGGCGTCGCGCAGGAACACGGCGCTCATCGCACCAAGCACGGCCACCAGGGCGGCCGTCCCGAGTGCTGCCCCAAGCAGAAGCCCGGCAACCGAAACCTTCTCGGCAAATGTTGCTCGCGTGATGCTCTCCGACACAGCAAAACCCCCGGGACGATGTCCTCGATGCAACTATCGTCCCGGGGGTGCCAGGTTCGAATCGGGGATTTCCCTGCCAGCGCGACCGGTACGCGCCCATTTCAATGGGGTGTTTTACCCGGCAGCCTCCGTCATATCCACCTTGTGCGTCTGTCGGCGGTCCTTGAATTTCGCCTTCATATAATCACGGTTCATCATCGCGATGAACTCGATGCTGATCCCCTTCGGGCACACGGCCTCGCACTCCGCGTAGTTCGTGCAGCTCCCGAAGTACTCCTCCATCGTGTCGACCATTGCCACCGTTCGGCTCCAGCGCTCGGGCTGGCCCTGCGGCAGCAGGTTCAGGTGCGCCAGCTTCGCCGCCGTGAACAGCTGCGCGGCGCCGTTGGGGCAGGCCGCAACGCACGCCCCGCAGCCGATGCAGGCCGCGGCATCGAACGCACGGTCCGCAACCGGCTTCGGGATGAGGATGCTGTTCGCGTCGCGCGCGGCACCCGTCGGTGCCGTGATGTACCCGCCGGCCTCGATGATACGGTCGAACGCGGAGCGGTCCACGACCAGGTCCTTGATGACCGGGAACGCCGTCGCCCGCCACGGCTCGACGACGATCGTGTCGCCGTCCTTGAAATTCCGCATGTGCAGCTGGCAGGTCGTCGTCAGCTTCTTCGGCCCATGCGGCACGCCGTTGATGACCATCCCGCACGAACCGCAAATGCCTTCCCGGCAGTCGTGGTCGAACGCAATCGGCTCCTTGTTCTCCGCGATAAGCCGCTCGTTCACGACATCCAGCATCTCGAGGAACGACATGTCCTCGTTGATGCCCTTCGCTTCGTAGACCTCGAATCGCCCGGGATCGTTCGGGCCGCTCTGCCGCCAGACCTTCAGCGTCAGGTTGAGCGTGCTCATTTGTAGCTCCTCTGCGTCGGGTGCACGTACTCGAACACCAGGTCTTCCTTGTGCAGCTTCGCGTCGTGCCCGACGCCGCAGAATTCCCATGCGGCCACGTAGGCGAAGTGCTCGTCGTCGCGCTGGGCCTCACCATCCGGCGTCTGGTACTCCTCCCGGAAGTGGCCGCCGCACGACTCCTCGCGGTGCAGCGCGTCCTGGCACATCAGCTCCGCCAGCTCGAAGAAGTCGGCTACGCGCCCGGCCTTCTCCAGCGACTGGTTCAGGGTCTCGTCCTCGCCCAGCACCTTCACGTCGTGCCAGAACTCCTCGCGCAGCTCGGCGATGCGCTTGCGGGCGAACTTCAGCCCCTCCGCATTGCGCGACATGCCGCAGTAATCCCACATGATCTTGCCCAGCTCCCGGTGGAACGAATCCACCGACCGCGTGCCCATGATCGAGAGCAGGCGGTTGATCTGCTCGCGCACGGCCTCCTCCGCCTCGCGGAACGCCGGCGAATCGGTCGACGGCACCGGCGTGTTCAGCTGCGGCGCGAGGTCCCCGGCGATCGTCGTCGGCAGGATGAAGTAGCCGTCGGCCAGGCCCTGCATCAGCGCCGAGGCGCCAAGCCGGTTGGCCCCGTGGTCGCTGAAGTTGGCCTCACCCAGTACGAACAGCCCGGGCAGGTTCGACATCAGGTTGTAATCGACCCACAGCCCGCCCATCGTGTAGTGCACCGCCGGGTAGATGCGCATCGGGACCTCGTACGGGTTCTCGCCGGCGATGTTCTCGTACATGTCGAACAGGTTGCCGTAGCGCTGTTCGATCACCGAGCGCCCGAGCCGTTCGATGGCGGTCTTGAAGTCAAGGTACACCCCGTTCTTCAGCGGCCCGACGCCGTAGCCGGCGTCGACCATGCGCTTCGCAGCCCGCGAGGCCACGTCGCGCGGCACAAGGTTCGCGAACGAGGGGTACATCCGCTCGAGGTAGTAATCCCGGTCCTCCTCCGGGATCTGGTTGGGCGGGCGGTTGTCGTCCTTGTTCTTCGGCACCCAGATGCGGCCGTCATTGCGCAGCGATTCGCTCATCAGCGTGAGCTTCGACTGGTAATCGCCGCTGACCGGGATGCAGGTCGGGTGGATCTGCGTGAAGCACGGGTTCGCGAAGTAGGCGCCCTTCTTGTGCGCCCGCCAGGCAGCCGTCACATTGCTGCCCTTCGCGTTCGTCGAAAGGTAGAAGACGTTGCCGTAGCCGCCCGTGGCCAGCACCACCGCGTGTGCGGCGTGCCGCTGGATCTCGCCCGTCACCAGGTCGCGCGAGATGATCCCGACCGCCCGGCCGTTCTCCACCACCAGGTCGAGCATCTCCGTGCGCGGGTACATCCGCACCGTGCCCGCATCGATCTGGCGGCAGAGCGCCTGGTAGGCCCCCAGAAGCAGCTGCTGGCCCGTTTGCCCGCGCGCATAGAACGTGCGCGCCACCTGCGCCCCGCCGAAGGAGCGGTTATCGAGCAGGCCGCCGTACTCCCGCGCGAAGGGCACGCCCTGCGCCACGCACTGGTCGATGATCTGCACGCTGATCTCGGCCAGCCGGTAGACATTCGCCTCGCGCGCCCGGTAGTCGCCGCCTTTGATCGTGTCGTAGAAGAGGCGGAAGACCGAGTCGCCGTCGTTCTTGTAGTTCTTCGCCGCGTTGATGCCGCCCTGCGCCGCGATCGAGTGGGCCCGCCGCGGGCTGTCCTGGAAGCAGAACACCTTGACGTTGTAGCCCATCTCGCCCAGCGTCGCCGCGGCCGAGCTCCCGGCCAGCCCCGTGCCCACCACGATGATCTCGAACTTCCGCCGGTTCTGCGGCGCGACCAGCTTCGTCTCGAACTTCGCGTTACTCCACTTGTCCTTCAAATCGCCCGCAGGAATCTTCGCGTCCAGCATGCCCATCCCTCCTGCTCAGTCCACGATCCCGGTGATCACCGCAATCGGGAACGACACATTGCCGATCACAATCACCGCCGCAAATGCCGCTGCGAACCACCGCCGCCAGTGGTTGAACCGCGGATGCGACCAGCCGAGTGACTGGAACAGGCTCCACGCGCCGTGGTAGATGTGCATCCCCAGCAGCAGGTTCGCGACGACGTACACCCCCGCGACCGGTGCGCGGGAAAGGCTGGCCACCACGTTCTCGTACGGCTGCCCCTTGGTGAACTCGGCGCCGCCCATGCCCCAGGTCAGGTCCATCAGGTGGTAGATGACGAACAGGCCAACGATGACGCCGCTCCAGCGCATCGTCCGGGCGGCGTAGTTCGCGGCGATGTAGTCGCGGCCGCCTTCGTACTTCTTCGTCCGGGATTGCCGATTTTGGATGGTCAGCGTGGCCGCCGCGTGAATATGCAGTGCGAACGATACGATGAGCAGGCTCCGCACAATCCACAGCAGCCCCGTCCGCGGCAGGATCGGCTCACCGATCTCCCGCAGGTACTCGCCGTACCAGTTCATCTTCTCGGCGCCCTCGTAGAGGTGCAGGTTGCCGAGCATGTGCACCAGCACGAAGCCCAGGAGCACAATCCCCGTGACGGCCATCACGGCCTTCTTCCCAACCGCCGAACCGTAGAAATCGAGAATCCAGAGCCGCGGCCTCCCACGCCGCTGCCGCAACGGCTGCACGCCGCGCGCCCGTGTCCCTGAGAGCATGCCCCCCTCCTTCGACGGTCCCCGCCCGGCACCACGATGTTCTCCCCGGGCGAGCCAGAACCCCGGCGCCGAAACCCGCCGCACCCGTCCGCCGCCGCAGTTCCTCGCGAATCCTACGTCCGCCACCCCGCACCATCAATCAGCCGTCATACATCCCAGCTATAGAACCTTCGCCCGGTCAGCGATTCGATCCTTCAACCATTCGCGCCCAGCGCAGCACCCCAATCACCGACTTCGCGTCGCAAATCTCCCCCCGCTCCACCGCCGCTACCGCCTCCGCCAGCGTTCGAACCTCGACTTCGATGTCCTCATCCGCGTCCATCGCGAGCCGCGATTCGGTCAGCTCCAGGCAGGCGAACAAATGGATGTACTCGCTGGTGTACCCGGGCGCGACATAAAATCCGCCAAGCGGCACCACCCTCCCGGACACCCTCCCAACCTCTTCCTGCAGCTCGCGGTTCACCGCCGCCTCCGGCGCCTCGCCCGGTTCGAGCGTCCCTGCCGGCAGCTCCAGCAGCCGGCGCCCGGCCGCGTGCCGGTACTGCGTCACCAGCAGCAGCGACCCATCCGGCTGGACCGGCACCATGCACACGGCCCCCGGGTGCCGGATCGTCTCGCGCAGCGCCACCACCCCGCCGTCCATCTCCAGCCGGGCCAGCTCCACATCGAACAGCCGGCCACGGTACACCGTCTCCGTTCCAAGCAGCCGCGGCGTCTCCATCCCCGCGATTCTCATCTCCCTGTCGACAACGGTCGAACGCCTCGCCGAACACGAAAGCCCCGGGAACCCGTCCCGGGGCTTGCTCCACGAAACTGACGACCGCGACCGAGGGTCTTAGTCGAGGTAGTCGCGCAGCTTCTTGCTCCGGCTGGGGTGCCGCAGCTTGCGCAGCGCCTTCGCCTCGATCTGGCGGATGCGTTCGCGCGTCACGCCGAACTCGCGACCTACTTCCTCCAGCGTCCGGCTGCGGCCATCCTCCAGCCCGAACCGCAGCTGGAGCACCCGGCGCTCGCGGCTCGTCAGGCTGGCCAGCACATCCTCGACCTGCTCGCGCAGCAGCTGCTGGCTGGCCGCCTCCGCCGGAGCCAGCGCGCTCGGGTCCTCCAGGAAGTCGCCGAGGTGGCTATCCTCTTCCTCACCGATCGGCGTCTCCAGCGAAACCGGCTCCTGTGAGACCTTCTGGATCTCCCGGATGCGCTCCGGCGTGAACTGCGAGGCCGCATCGCCCTTGCCGGATTCGCTCATGCCGCGCGCGATCTCCTCGCTCGTAGGCTCGCGGCCGTATTCCTGCACCAGCCGCCGGCTCACCCGGACCAGCTTGTTGATCGTCTCGACCATGTGCACCGGGATGCGGATGGTGCGCGCCTGGTCCGCGATGGCCCGCGTGATCGCCTGCCGAATCCACCACGTCGCGTACGTTGAGAACTTGAAGCCCTTCCGGTAGTCGAACTTCTCGACCGCCCGGATAAGGCCGATGTTCCCCTCCTGGATGAGGTCCAGCAGCGACATCCCCCGGCCGATGTACTTCTTCGCCACCGAGACCACGAGGCGCAGGTTCGCCTCGGTCAGCCGCCGCTCCGCTTTCTGGCCGTTCCGCTTGATCGTGTCGAAGTGGTACCGGAGCTTCTCCTCCAGCGGCGCCAGCTTCTCCACGAGGTCGTCGTCCGGCGGCACGAGGTGGTCCTCGCCGCCCGCCTCCTCGGCCATCTCCCGCATCAGCTCGGGCGTCAGCACCGCCGTCACGATCGACAGCCGCACGATGCGCTGGTGGGCGTCCTCATCGGCCAGCTTCAGCTTGTTCACGATGTGCTGCTTGAAATCCGGGTCGATCTCCCCGTCCACCAGCCCGCGGAACTGCGGGTCGCCGATGACCTCGCTGTACGAAAGGTTCTTTAGTTTTCGCCCGTTCGGGTCGCGCCACTTCCGCACCACCGTCGCCTCGCCATCGGCGCCCGGTTTCACGTACTTGTCGAAGTCGTCGATGAACTTCTTCGCTTCCTTGTAGACCGGCAGAAGCTCCGCCCACTGCTCCAGCAGCCGTACGGCCACCCGGCTCGCCGACGGCGGGTGCGCGTAGTTCTGCACATACTCCTTCTCGATCTCCTCGATGTGCAGCCCATGCTCCATCTGCCGGGCGAGATGCTTCTCATCGTCGGCCGTCAGCAGGTAGACCTTGCCGATTTCCCGGAGGTACATCCGCACCGGGTCATCGATCCCCTCCGAATCGTCCGAAAGCAGCGCAAGGCTCGCGTCCTCATCCTCCTCTTCCGCCTCGTCGAGCGGGCTCTCCTCGTCCTCCCCAACCGCCGCGACGCCCAGCTCGTCGTCAGCCTCGCCATCTCCCAGCGAAGAGAGCTGGTTGAGGACACCGTCCAGGACATCGTCGTCGCTCGTCAGGGTCGAATCGGAAAGGATATCGTCGGTCATGCTCAGTTCGGGGCTTCCTCTCTTCCCGTGGGGAATGCGATCTCGCGCAGGGCAGACTGCGCCTTTTCCATGATAGCAAATCCGCTGAACGCCGCAAGCCCGCTCGCCTGCTATACTGTTCGGCAGCACAACCAACGGCTGCACCCCGCAGCCCACCATCGGCATCGACCGGGACGAGTAGCCCGCCGACCACCTCCAGAGAGCCGCGCCGCTGGCTGAAAGCGCGGCACCAGGCAGGCGAACACCCCCCGCGAGCCCGCACCGAGGCGCCCACGGCGATAAGGTCGCGCGGTTGGCCCCGTTACCGGCCGCCAACGAGTCCGCGCCTACGCGCGGAGAAGCTGGGTGGAACCACGAGCGCGCGCTCGTCCCGGCACCATCGCGCGCCACACCCCCCGGAGGTTCCACCGGTGCCCCAGCCCATCGAGTCCCACGTCGACCTCGCCAGCCTCCCCAGGGAGGAGCGCCTCGCGCGCATGCGCCACTCGGCCGCGCACCTCCTCGCCGAGGCCATGCTCGAGCGCTTCCCCGATGCCGAGCTCGGCATCGGCCCGCCCATCGACAACGGCTTCTACTACGACTTCCGCCTCCCGCGCTCCCTCACCCAGGACGACCTCGACTGGCTCGAAGAGCGCATGCGCCAGTCCGTCCGGCAGAAGCTCCCCTTCTCGATGGCCGCCATCTCGCGCGAAGAGGCCCGCGAGCGCTGGAAGAACCAACCGTACAAGCTCGACCTCCTCAACGACCTCGAGGACGGCACCATCACCCAGGCCACCCACGGTAACTTCACCGACCTCTGCAAGGGCGGCCACGTCAACCATACCGGCGAAATTGGTCCCTTCCGGCTGACCTCCGTCGCCGGCGCCTACTGGCGCGGCTCCGAAAAGAACCCCCAGCTCCAGCGCGTCTACGGCATCCTCTTCGAAACCGAGGAAGAGCTCGAGGCCTACCTCCGCCAGCTCGAAGAGGCGCGCCGCCGCGACCATCGCCGCATCGGCAAGGAGCTCAAGCTCTTCGAACTGTTCGATGAGACCGGCCCCGGCCATGTCGTGTGGCTGCCGGCCGGCGCCACCATCCGCCGCGAGCTCCAGCGCTGGATGGAAGACCTCGAAATCGAGCGCGGCTACCGCCACGTCGTCACCCCGGCCGTCTCCAAGCGCCAGCTCTACGTGAAGTCCGGCCACTGGGACCACTTCCACGACGCCATGTACCCCCTCATGGAGCGCGAAGGCGAAGAGTACGTCCTGCGCCCCATGAACTGCCCGTCCCACATCCTCGTCTTCAGCAGCGAGCTCCACTCCTACCGCGAGTTCCCCATCCGCATCGCCGAGTTCGGCAACATGCACCGATGGGAGAAGAGCGGTCAGGTCTCCGGCATGAGCCGCGTCCGCATCATGACCCTCAACGATGCCCACATCTTTTGCACCGACCCGGCCATGGTCGAAGCCGAGGTCGAAGGCGTCCTCCGGCTCATGGAGCACGCGTACGGCGTCCTCGGCCTGCGCAAGTACCGCTACCGACTCTCCCTCCGCGACCCCGATGACCGCGAAAAGTACGTCGATAACCCCCAGATGTGGGCCGACGGGGAAGCCCTCCTCCGCCGCGTCCTCGACCGGCTCGGGCTCGAATACTTCGCTGCCCCCGGCGAAGCCGCCTTCTACGGCCCCAAGATCGATGTGCAGTTCATGACCGCCGCCGGCAAGGAAGAAACCCTCTCCACCATCCAGGTCGACTTCCACTTCCCCCGACAGTTTGGTCTCGAGTACATCGGCGAGGACGGCGAGCGCCACCAGCCCATCATCGTCCACCGCGGCATCATCTCCACCCTCGAGCGCATGGTCGCCCTGCTCATCGAAGAGTACGAGGGCAACTTCCCGCTCTGGCTCGCCCCCACCCAGGCCGTGGTGGTGCCCATCGCCGACCGCCATCAGCCGTACGCCGAAACCGTCGCCGCCGAACTCCGCGCCCGCCGCCTGCGCGTCGAGGTCGATAGCCGCAACGACCGCATGAACGCCAAGATCCGCGATGCCCAGCTCCGCAAGGTGCCGTACATCCTCGTCGTCGGCGACCGCGAGGCCGAGCAGCGAACCGTCGCCCTCCGCGCCCGCGGCGGCGGCGACCTCGGCGCGCGCCCGCTGACGGAGGTCGTCGACCTCCTTGTTACCCAACGGGATACCCGTGCCCACGAGCCCGGCGTCTTCCCCGCCTGAGGCGGCGGCCGCGCTCAGCGGGTCAGCCGCACCAATGCGCCGTCGATGATGGCTGCCACCACGAGCAGCGCGCCCGCGCGCGGCCAGCCAGCCGCCGCCAGCAGGAGGCCGGCCCCCGCGAAGAGGCCGGCTTCGATTGCCAGCCGGCCTGCCGGTCCAACCTCGAAACGGGCACGCGGCGAAACGAACAGGCCCCAGGCTGCCCCGACCGCCGCCGCAGCGGCAAGACCGGCCGCGACCCGCGCCACCGTGGGCCCGGGAACAACGCGCGCCGTCCCTGCGGCGGTCGCGGTCAGCAGCGCCAGTTCCAGCAGGAACCGCACCCCCAGCGCGAACCCATGAACCGTTTCCCGCATCGTGAACCTCCTGGGGTCGGCGAGCACTCCCGGCAAAAAGCGAAGCCCGGCGCGCAGGCCGGGCCTCGCACGATACCGATTGAGCAGGTTGGCCGGTTAGTCGGCCTTCGCGACCGCCTCGCCCTCGACGACCGTCTCGCCGTTCTGGTTCACCGTCACCACCTTGATCGTGGCCAGGCCATCCTCGACCTTCGTCACCTCCAGCTTCGCCGTCAGCGTGTCGCCGGGCCACACCTGCCGCGTGAAGCGCACGCCGTACTTCTTCAGCGCCGTGACGCCCAGCCAGTCGGTCAGCGCCCGCGCCGTCAGCCCCATCGACAGCATGCCGTGCGCGAAGACCGACGGGTACCCCGCAACCTCCTTCGCAAACACCTCGTCGTGGTGGATCGGGTTGAAGTCCCCGCTCGCGCCGGCGTACTTCACGATGTGCGTGCGGTTCACCTTCTCGATGACGACCGCCTCGTACGTGTCACCAACCTTCAGTGCCATCCTTCGCCTCCTACTGCTCCACGGCCTTCTCGGTCTGCACGCCGACGCTGATCGCGGTCACGCACAGCACCCCGTCCTGGTTCCGGTACTCCGTAATCGTCTCCGAGAACTGCAGCCGACCCCCGCGGCGGCCTTCCTTCTCCCACCGGCGCCCCGGCCGCGTCGTCACATACAGCGTGTCACCCACGTGGATCGGGTGGTGGTATTCGTAGTGCTGCTCCGCGTGCAAACCGCGGCCAAGGCCGCCGCCACCCTGCCCCTCCGGCCGCGGCTGCCGGGGCTCCTTCCGCGGCCGCGTCAGGTCGAGCGGGTAGTCTGGCTGCCAGTGCGCGCTGCACTGGACGAACGTCGGCGGGACCACGACCCCGCCCACCGCCTTCGTCGCCGGGTCATTCGGGTCCCAGTACTCCGGCCGGATGTCCAGCAGCGAACGCGCGAACAGCATCACCTGCGTCCGATCGACCGGGAATTCGAATCCTTCGTCTGCCATCGTCAACTCCTTCCCTCGTGGAGAATGCTGCGCGCTGGATGGTACGCGAGCGCACCGCCCTCCGCCACGCGCTTAGCTGTTCGAAGCACCGCCCGGGCTCTCCGCCTCGGGGATGGTGACGCCCGTCTTCTGCAGCCGCTCACGGTTTTTCTCCAGGAATGCTGCCCACCACGCCGGGTAGTTCGATTCGAGCGGTTGCCCGGCAGCCCGCAGCGCAAGCAGCCGGTCGAGCTCAGCGTGAACCGCAGCGCGCAGCTCCTCCAGCGTGCCGTTGTTGCGGTAGACCCAATCCGCACCCGGCGCCCGCACCTCCAGCGGCACCATGCTCGCCAGTCGCTGGTTCGCCTCCTCGACCGTCATCCCGCGCGTTTCCACCAGCCGCCGCCGGGCAATCTCATCATCGACCCCAATCAGCCAGGTTTGGTCGCACCAGCGCGCGTAACCCGGCTCCATCAGGTTCACCGCTTCCATCACGCAGATGGCGTCATCGGGGAGTTCTGCCCGCCAGCCATCGATCACGCCCTTCACTGCCTCCGTAATCGAACCGATGGCGCGCGTCAGCCGATTCATCTCATCCGGCTTCCCGAACACTTTTGCGCCCAGCACCTTCCGGTCGATGTACCCGTCCGGTCCGACCACCTCCGGTCCGAACGCTGCCACCACCCGCTCGAACCCCGGCGTGCCCGGGTCATACAGCCGGTGCACCAGCTTGTCGGCGTCACAGTGATAGGCGCCGCGCTCCACCAGGATGTGCCCAACGGTCGATTTCCCGGCGGCAATCGTGCCCGCGAGCCCAATCACCAGCGGCATCGCAATTCCTCCTTACATCAGCGTGCGGGGGCGCAGCC
>NZ_DAOUAO010000250.1:0-12511 GCF_034433535.1 Tepidiforma sp. | reverse complement strand
ACCCCAACCCCCGCCGGCCCCTACGCCGCCATCGCCGGCCCCGCCCGCGTCGAGGTCGGCGCCACCGCCACCTACTTCGATGCCTCGAACCCCGTGCCGCTGCGCGTCACCTGGGTCACCCCATCCGGAACCTTCCGCGACCAGCACGGCGTCACCGTCACCTTTCCCTCCGAGGGGTGCTTTGCCATCACCCTCACCGGCATCTTCGCCGATGGCCAGTCCCGCACGGCGGTGCTCAATGTGGCCGTCGGCACCGCCGAATGCGGCCCGTGAACGGCCGTTAACATGGCGCCCGCCGCCGCACCTTACGATGAAGTGAGCGACGCATGAACGAAACCGCCGTCCCCCGCGACCTCCAAGGCGTGCACAACTTCCGGCCTGTCGGGCCCTACCGTGTCGCCGGCGGCCGCACCATGCAGCCCGGCCGCATCTACCGCTCCGGCGCCCTCGAACCGATGACCCCCGCCGACCGCGCCCTGCTCGAACACACGATCGGCCTGCGCACCATCCTCGACCTGCGCCACCCCGATGAGTTCGTCCACGCGCCGGAACCCCACCCCCTGAGCGACCGCGTCATTCGCCTCTCGCTCTTCCCCGAGCGCATCGCCCAGGAGGGGCTCATCGCCGAGCTCAACGCCCTCTACGGTCCCGGGCCCTCGCCCGGCCGCTACCTGCAGTACCTCGAAATCGGCGGAGACCGCATCGCCCGCGCCTTCGAACTGTTCGCCGAGGACCACCGCTACCCGGTACTCGTCCACTGCACCGCCGGGAAGGACCGCACCGGCGTGCTCATCGGACTCATCATGGACGTCCTCGGCGCTGACCCCGCCGATATCGCCCACGAATACGCCCTCAGCAACGGCAGCATCGACCGCCTGCTCGCCTACCTCCGCGCCAGCGGCCGCCAGCTCGAGGGCACCGAGGAGGAGATCCGCGCCCGCCTGGCCACCCCGCCCGATCACATGGCCGGCTTCATCGAACTGCTCCACCAGCGCTACGGCGGCGCCGAACCCTTCTTCCTCCGCCAGGGCGTTTCGCAGCGCACCATCGACGCCGTCCGCGAACTGCTCATCGGCTGAGGAGCCGGGCCCGGCTCACTCCCCTGCGCCAGCTGCCCCGGCCAGCCGGGGTTCGGCGTTCGGCGCGAGCCCGAACCGCTCCCGCGGCCACCACGTGAGCATCGCCTTCCCCACGATCAGCTCCTTCGGGATCGGCCCGATCACCCGGCTGTCCTGGCTGTGGTTGCGGTTATCGCCCATCACGAAGTACGACCCCTCCGGCACCACCACCGGCGCAAGGTCGCCCGTCGGCCGCTCGGCGCCCGCGAGGTACGGCTCCTCCAGCCGGCGCCCATCGATGTAGACCGCCCCGTCGCGGATTTCGACCGTCTCGCCCGGCAGCCCGATGACCCGCTTCACCAGGTCACGGTGCACCCCCGACGGGTGGTGGAAGATGATGATGTCCCCACGCTCCGGCCCATGGAAAAGGAATCGAGCCGCGGGCGGCCCGGGGTCCCAGCCGGGGACGAAGCGCGCCAGCTTCTGCACGTCCACCTCGGCGTAGATGAGCGAGTTCACCAGCAGGAACTCCCCATCCTCGAGTGTCGGGTACATCGAGGCGCCCTCGACCCGGTAGTGCTGGACGCTCGCCCGTACGGAGAGGAAGACCAGCAGGGCGAGCAGCACCGTTTCGAGCACCTCCCGCACCAGCCCCGCCGCGCGGGCACGCGCCCGTTCCGGGGCCGCAGCGGGCAGGTCGATACTCCCCGCCGGGAAGGTTGCTGCCGGGGCCGGTGCCGGCCGAACCGGCGGCGACGGCGCCTCGGGGGGCAGGAAGACGGGCGGCCGCGCGGCCTCCCGCCCGCGCGCCTCGTGCTGCGGCGCCAACCGGCGGGGGTCGCGGAAGAGCCAGTCGAACGTCTCGGGCGAAGCGCCGGTCCCTGCCTCCTCCGCCGGTGCCACCCACGTCCCGGCGGGGTCGACCGCCTCGGCCGGCTCGGCCGGGCCGGGTTCTCCGGAGCCGGGCCAGTTCAGCCGTCGGCCGGCGCGCGGCGCATCGTCCATAGCCTGATTAGGCCACATCGGTCACCGCCCGGCCACCCCGCAGGGGGCGAGTCCGGTCCTTTCGTTTACGGGATCGTCACCCGGCGGGCCACGGCGCAGGGCCGGCATCGAAAATTTCCGCGCTCAGGACCAGCCGGGCTCGCGCCCTTCGAGCCACGCGTTGAACCGCGGCTCCCGGCGCTCGCGGAAGGCCGCCACCCCCTCGTGCGCATCGGGGTGGTGGTCGCTGATGGCCGTCTTCGCCGCGATATCGTCCAGCGCCTGCGCCCAGCTCAGCTCCGCCGCGTTGTAGATGGTGCGCTTCAGCAGCCGCATCGCCACCTGCGGCCCGTCGGCCAGCTCCCGCGCCAGCGCCATCGCCCGGTCCATCAGCTCCGCGGGCTCGCACACCTCGTGTACCAGCCCCAGCGCGAGCGCCTCCTCCGCGCTCACGATCCGCTTCCGCATGAGGAAATCCATCGTCTTCCCCACGCCCATCAGCTGGACCAGCAGGTACTGCCCGCCTTCGTCCGGCAGCAGCCCGAAGCGGAGCGTCGCGCTCCCCAGCCGCGCCTCCTTCGAAGCGATGCGAAAGTCGCAGCTCAACGCCAGCGAAAGCCCGGTCTGGATGGCGATGCCGTTGATCGCCGCGATGGTCAGCTTATCGAGCTGCCGAACCGCCGTGTTGAGCGCCTGCGACAGCACCCGCAGGCCCTCGTAGGTGCCGATCGGCTCGCGGTGGCCGGGGTAGATCTCGGGCACCAGCGAGCGCCCGCCCGGCAGCGGCCGCCCGGTGATGTCGTCGCCGGCCGAAAACGCCCGGCCGCTCCCGGTGAAGACCACTACGCGCACGCGATCATCCATCTGTGCCTGCGTCAGCGCCTCGATGAGGTCGCGCTTGATCGGCTGGGCGAGCCCATTGAGGCGCTCCGGCTGGTTGAAGGTGATGACGGCGATGCCCGGCGGCTCGAGGCGCACCTCAAACCCGCGAAACTCCCCTGTTTCGAACATGGCGAACCTCCCCAGGGACTGGTGCGGGCAGTATAGGCGCCCGTTCCGCTGCCTACCGCCGCACCCGGAACTGCACCGCCCCCGCTGCCATACTCCCCCCGTGCCGGACGAACCACAGCAGAGCTCACCCCGGCTCCACGGCCCGTACCTCCAGCTCGCTGCCATCTGCGAAAACGTCATCGAAGACAGGTCCGGCGTGCTGAGCCTGATCCGGGTCATCGACCGCATCACGTTCACCGCCCTTGGCCCCGGGGAGTTCGACCTCCAGGCGGTCGAAATCCCGCTCTACGCGGTGGTGGCGTTCGTCTCTGGCGATGCCCGCGGTCGGCACGACCTGTCGCTGAGCTTGCGCGGGCCCGATGACCTGGTCCGCACAAGGCTGACCGTGCCCGTCCTGCTCGAAGGCGACGACCGCGGCGCCCGAGCCATCGTGCGCTTCCCGTTCCGACCCGACCAGGAAGGCGTCTACTGGATCGACGTGGCACTGGACGAGCGACCGTTCACCCGGATGCCGCTGCGAGTGTTCCTTGGTCAGGTCGTCGCGGGCTGATAGCTCCGCCAGCCTGCTGGCGGGCTGCTCCGGGCGCCGTTTGCCGAACCGTGGTGCCGCCGCTTCCGCCTTCCCACCCGGCCCTGGAATTCCCCAGGTCGATCGGCGCGCTGTTCAGCGCGCCCCGGAGCACCTCGCGAAGCGCGTCCTCGCTCCAGTGCCCGGAGCTGAACTCGCTCAGCCGGAGCCAAATCGTGCGCGCCAGCTCGTCGCCCCCGGCATCCCACGCAGCCCCGGCGAACCACTCCTGAAACGCGTCCAGGCTCAGCCTGCCCTCGAGCAGGTCGATCACCTTCGCGCGAACCGTGGCCGGAGTTGTTGCTGGCATGGCTGAGTACCCTCGCAAGCGGCTCGCTCCCGGCGAGCTTCGTGCACTCTATAACAACGGCGGCTTCGAAGAGCGGGTAAGGTCCGGCGAGCTGTCCCTGCATATCGAGAAGGACGACCACCCGAGCCCACTGCGGGCCGCAGAACCATTGTGCACCCGAAGTCAACTGCTTGCGGTGGTCGACCGGTCCGGGCAGGTCGTTGCGCGCCTGCATCGCTACCTTCGTGCCGACGGCACCATCGGCGGCTCCGGGCGGCCGGATCCCAAGGCGGTGCTCTTCGACGGCGTTCTCTATTTCGTTTGACCTACCGCCGCACCCGGAACTGCACCGCCCCCGCTGCCGCCACGCTCCCCGCCGCAGCCGGCGCGCTGCCCCCCGGGTGCAGCAGCCGCCGCAGGAGGCGCAGCCACCGCCGCAACAGCGCCCGCGGCGAAAGCCCCACACTCAGCCCCGGCGCGCTGAAGGCCACCGCGCCCCTCCGGCGCTCACGGCCCCCCGGCTGCTCCTGCATCCGCTCGTACGCCCGCAGCAGCGCGTTCCGCCGCTCGAGGCGGTCGCCCGGCCGCTGCCCTGCCTCCAACCCGGGCCCGGCGCTGTCGCCCGCCAGCCGGCCATCCTGCAGCAGCAGCCAGCGCTCCCGCAGCGAGTGGGGCAGCACCAGCCGCGTCGTGTCGATCTCCGTGAAGGTGGTGCTCGCCCCCCGGATCTGGTCGAACGACGGCGCGTACCCCTTCGGCATTGGCCCGCCCTTCAGGTGCACCGTATGCAGCCGGATTCCCCGCGGGATCGATGGCACCGAGTACGACTCGCAGTCCGAGATCAGCAGCAGCTCGGTCGACGATTCCTCAAAGGCCTGCCGCTCCTTCCCTACGCCGTCGAGCGCGTTGATATCGCCAATCGCCGCGGCCAGCGTCGCCTTGATATCGGTCGAACCGTCCGGCGTCACCGTCAGCACGCGGCGGGCGAGAACGGGGAAGTCCGCCGGCGCCAGGCAGTCGGTCCGCGGGTGCACGCGGTTCGCGAAGGTGCGGAAGTAGATCTTCGCGCGCTCCTCGCAGGCCGTGAGAAGGTAGGCCATCAGCAGCCCCTTGGCGAACAGCAGCTTGTTGGCCTCCCGCATCGAGTTCGAAATATCGAGCAGGGCATACACCCGCTGCCGGCGCCGACCGAGCGGGCGGCTCTTCAGCACCCGCTCCTCCCGCACCTCGTCGTAGTCCTCCTCGGCCGGGCCGGGGTCCGTGAAGTAGACCCCGTTGATGCCGCCGCTGAGCAGGCGGTACTCGAACATCTCGGGGTCGAGGTCGCGCAGCAGCAGGTCCGGCATCGTCACCTGCGGCAGGTCTTCGATGGTGCGCAGCGGCTCGACCCGGGTATCCGGCATCACCGGGTAGACCACCCGGTGCTTGCGCTCCCGGTGCTCGATGACCTCGTACTCCGGCTTTGCCGGCCGCACCAGCCGGGCGAGGTGCTCCGGCACCTCCACCCCCGCCAGCGGCAGACCTTCGCGCAGCACCCGGGCGATGTTCAGGATGCGCAGCCACTCCGGGGGCAGCGCGTCGGCCGTTTCGCCCACGAGGTCCAGGATCTGCCACGAACGGTAGAGCGCCGCGAGGTCCGCCTGCACGGCGGCCATCCGCTCGGCCGGCGCCGCCCCGGCGAGGTCCGCGGGCCGGCTATTCCCCGCCATACTCCAGCACCTCCTCCAGGATCTCCTCGCGCAGGGCGTTCACCCGAGGGTTCGTAATCTCCCGCCCGCGCAGCGCCTCCAGGAATGTTTCGTAGGTCACGTCCTGCCAGTTCGACTTGCCGATGAGCGCGAGC
This sequence comes from Tepidiforma sp., assembly GCF_034433535.1. Classification (GTDB taxonomy): domain Bacteria; phylum Chloroflexota; class Dehalococcoidia; order Tepidiformales; family Tepidiformaceae; genus Tepidiforma. Next base: position 6,758 of record NZ_DAOUAO010000250.1, on the reverse strand, counting down.
ACGAAGCGGATCAGCCCGCGGTGCGTGTGCTGTGCCTCCACCGGGATGCCGTGCAGGTAGAGGTGGAACGACTGCGCGATCGCCGTCAGCTCCCGCACGGTGGCCAGGTCGCGCTCTGTGTACCCCTGCAGCGTCGATTGCAGCGCCTCGGCGAAGATGTCCTGCGCCGGGTCGTGCAGCGCCCGGTCGTTGCCCGGGATGATCGTCAGCACGAAGCGCAGCGCCGCCAGGTCGGTGCGGTCGACCGTGTCGCGGTGGTGCAGCAGCGCCGAGGCGTTGAGCACGTCGCGGCAGGCCGCCTTCGTGCGCGGCGAAACGTAGCCATCCGCCGCCGGCCGGGCGCCGTTCGCCTGCGCCCGGTGCCGCGCCGCATACCGCATCAGGTAGGCGTCGATGACCTCGTTCTTGAGGAAGAGGATGTCGTGCGGCGCCTCGATGCTCCGCCCGGGGTGTTCGCCGAGCACAATGGCGCTCAGCTCGCGCAGCGTCGCCAACGGGATACGGTGCTCCGGCGGCTGGGCCCGGCCGTGGTGCTTCGCGTAGGCCAGGTCGATCAGGAGGTCGTTGAGCGCGTCCCCGGCCGGGTCGATTGAGGCCTTGAACATGAACCGGTCGAGCACCGGCTCCGCGATCGCCGAGAACTTCAGGTGGTTGGTCATCGCCAGGGCGGTGTGCAGGCGCGCCTCTTCCTGCTGCTCGCCCTGCTGGAAGCGCCGCTCATTGAGGATGCCGAGGATCGCCTCCAGCACCACATCATTCGCGTTCATGAACTCATCGAGGTAGGCGAAATCGGCCGTCACCAGCGAATGCGCGGTGTTGTGCCACAGCCGCCCCTCGTGGAACTGCTTCAGGTCGAGCCCGCCGAGAATCGTCTCCAGCCGCGTCCCCTGGCTGAACTGCGCCTTGAACACGTCGCCCTCGAACTGGCTGAAAACGCTGTCGCCGTAGAGCGACTTGCCCGTGCCCGCCCGGGAGATCAGCAGCTGGTGCCGCCGCGTCAGCAGGGCCAGCGCGGTCTGCTGGAGGAGCTGCACCCGCCCCGGCAGCGCCTCCGAAACCCGCAGCAGCGCCCCTTTCAGCGCCTCCACCGCGCGCGGCACATCGAGCGGCTCGCCGCGGTACACATACGGGCGGCCGTCAGCGGGGATCAGCAGGCTGGCCGGGTCGCGCATTCGCGCCCTCACGGGGGGGCTGGGCCTATACAATACACCAGATAGATCACGTCGATTGATCGGGGAGATACCGCAGATCGCGGCGCCCCGGGTTGTGGCGCTGACGTCGCCTTGCATCGGAATGCGCTAGTATTTTGCCGCAAGCGAAAGACTTCACCCGGGAGCTGCCTGTGGAACCGTGGGAACTCGACCTCATCGAACGCGTCCGCGAACTCGCCCGCGGCCCCTGGCAGGAACGCGCCCCCGTCTACGACCGCGAAGGGCGCTTCCCCCGCGAGAACATCGACGACCTCCTTGCCCTGCGCGTCCCCTCCATGGCGCTTGCGCCCGAGCTCGGCGGGCTCGGCATCAGCCCCGAAGGCCAGATGCGCATCATGGAAGAGGTGGCCTATGGCGACGGCTCCACCGCCGTCGCCCTCAACATGCACGTCCTCGTGGCCAGCTTCCTCGAATCGCTCCCGCCCTTCGAGCGCCGCAACCGCGTCCTCGCCGATATCGGCCGCAACGGCGCCCTCATCTGCGGGCCCGGCTCCATCCCCACCGGCCAGCTCGATAACCGCCAGGCCGGCTTCCGCTTCCGCGATGAGGGCGACACCGTGGTCATGAACGGCCGCGCCGGCTTCGCCAGCATGAGCGACGGCGCCAAGTACGCCCTCACCGGCGGCCTCCTGGACAAGCCCGAAGGCCAGGAGCCCGATGTCGTCATCGCCATCCCCGAGCTCTGCACCCCCGGCATCCGCGTCCTCGGCAACTGGGACGCCATGGGCCTGCGCGGCACCGCCAGCCACGACATCGTCGCCGAGGAGGCCTGCCTCCCGAAGAGCGAGGTGCTCATCATCCCGGCGGCCATGCTCCGCATGCTGCTGGAAGCCCAGGCGAAGGTCATCAACGTCCAGGCCCAGATGCGCGCCCGCGGCGCCCTCGGCATCCTCGCCATTTGGCTCGGCCTCGCCCAGGCCGCCTTCGATTTCACCGTCAACTACGTGCAGGAGCGCCACGGCTACCTCGCCGGGCCGATGGTCACCCTCGGCGCCGCGCCGGCCGGCTACCGCGCCGACCAGGCCTGGGCCCAGATCGCCATCGGCAACATGGACCACTGGCTCGAATCCGGCCGCATCATCCTCTACGAGGCCGTCCGCCGGCTCGAGACCCCCTTCGAATCGCAGCAGGCCTTCACCCGCTACCTCGTCCGCACGGTCTACCATCTCCGCCGCATGAGCGAAGAGGTCTCCATGGGTGCCATGCGCGTCTGCGGGGCCCACGCCTACGTCCGCGCTCGCCCGCTGGAGCGCATCTTCCGCGACATGGTCGGCGGCAATGTCATGGCCTGGAAGACCGACGAGCTCCAGCACTCCCTCGGCCTCGCCGCCCTCGGCCGCCCGATCACCTTCGTCGGCCCCGCCGGCACCTGACCTCCGTCCGCGCCCTTCGTACACTGTCCCGCAGCGGCCCGCGCCTGCCGCCGGCCGCAAAGGAGGTGCACCCCGTGGCCGCAGCGCTCGAATCGCCCCTTGCCGAGGTCGCCGACTGGCTCCGCCAGTCCCGCTCCACCGTCGTCCTCACCGGCGCGGGCATCTCCACCGAATCCGGCATCCCCGATTTCCGCGGCCCCAACGGCCTCTGGACCCGCAACCCCGGCGCCGAGAAGGCCGCCACCCTCCAGAACTACCTCGCCGACCGCGAGGTGCGCGTCCGCGCCTGGCGCAGCCGGGTCGAACACGGCCTCTGGACCGAGGCCGAGCCCAACGGCGGCCACCTCGCCATCGCCGCGCTCGAACGCAAGGGCCGGCTCGACCTCCTCATCACCCAGAACATCGATAGTCTCCACCTCAAGGCCGGCAACAGCCTCGAGCGCATGGTCGAAATCCACGGCAACCTGCGCGAGTACGTCTGCATGCAGTGCGGCGACCGCGGCCCCATCGAGCGCGTCCTCGAACGCGTCCGCGCCGGCGAGGACGACCCGCCCTGCCGCCGCTGCGGCGGCATCCTGAAGTCCGCCACCATCTCCTTCGGGCAGAACCTCGTCGCCGCCGATTACGCCCGCTCCGAAGCCGCCGCCGCCCGCTGCGAGCTCTTCCTCGCCATCGGCACCAGCCTCACCGTCTACCCCGTCGCCTACCTGCCGGAGGTCGCGCTCCGCAACGGCGCCCGCCTCGTCATCATCAACGCGCAGGAAACCCCGTACGACGGCCTCGCCCACGCCCTCATCCGCGAGCAGATCGGGCAGGTGCTCCCCCGCATCGTCGCTGCCGTCTAGCCCCAACCGGGCCGGGATCTGGTAGGCTCCCGCGTGCTATCACCGCCCGGAGCACTGCCGTGACCGCCACCGCCGTTACCGACCCGGTCGACCTCGGCCTCGACCCGACCCGCCTCGGCTACCTCGACGACCACCTGCGCCGCTACGTCGAATCCGGCCGCCTCGCCGGCACCCTCGTGCTCATCGCCCGCGGCGGTGAAATCGGCCACCTCAGCGCCTGCGGCCTCGCCGACCGCGAGCGCAACGTCCCCATGGCCCGCGACACCATCTTCCGCATCTACTCGATGACGAAGCCGCTCACCTCCATCGCCCTCATGCAGCTCTACGAACGCGGCCTCGTCCAGCTCGATGACCCGGTCGAAAAGTACATCCCCGAGTGGAAGAACCTCCGCGTCTACGTCATGGGCAGCGGACCCTCGCTCGTCACCAAACCCGTCTCCCGCCCGATGACCGTCCGCGACCTGCTCTCCCACCAGAGCGGTCTCACCTACGGCTTCCTCGAGCGCACCAACGTCGATGCCATGTACCGCGAAAAGAAAATCGGCATGGCCGAGCTCAACGGCACCCTCCGCAGCATGATCGAAGCCCTCGCCGGGCTCCCGCTCGAATTCTCCCCCGGCGAGCACTGGAACTACTCCGTCTCCACCGACGTCTGCGGCTACCTCGTCGAAGTGATCAGCGGCCAGCGATTCGACCGCTACCTGCACGAGCACGTCATCGCCCCCCTCGGCATGGTCGATACCGCCTTCCACGTCCCGCCCGAGAAGCAGCACCGCTTCGCCGCCTGCTACGGCTACGCCCCCAACGGCATCCGCCTCATCGATGACCCGGCCTCGAGCGACTACCTGCACGAACCCACCTTCTTCTCCGGAGGCGGCGGGCTCGTCTCCACCATCGATGACTACTTCCGCTTCTGCCAGGCCCTCCTTAACGGCGGCGAGCTCGATGGCCGCCGCATCATCGGCCGCAAGACCCTCGACCTGATGACCGAGAATCACCTGCCCGACGGCAAGGACCTCGCCAGCCATGCCCTCGGCCGCTGGGCCGAAACCACCTTCGCGGGCATCGGCTTCGGGCTCGGCTTCTCAGTCACCCTCGACCCGGCACGCGCCCAGATCTCCGGCTCCCCCGGCGAATACTCCTGGGGCGGCGCCGCCTCCACCACCTTCTGGATCGACCCGCTCGAGGACCTCATTGTGATCTTCATGACCCAGCTCATGCCCTCGAACGCCTACAACATCCGGCGCGAACTCCGCGCGATCGTCTACGGCGCCCTCGCCGATTGAGCCGCGCTAACCGCTGAGGGCGGCGCGGTACGCCTCCAGCACCCGGGCGAGCTCCGTCTCCGGGTCCCGAAACCACGCCCCGGCGAACACGCGGTGGATGCGCCAGCCCATCCGCCGGAGTACCGCCGCGTTGCCGATCTCCCGGTCGCGGCAGGCTGGCGCCGACCACCAGCCCGGCCCGTCGCAGAGGATGCCCAGCACATACCGCTCCGGGTCCCCCGGGTGCGCCAGGGCGAGGTCGACCGTGTACCCGCCCGACCCCACCGCAGGGACCACCCGCAGCCCCTCGGCCTCCAGCCGGGCCCGCAGCGCCGCTTCGAACGGGCCGGGCTCGCGCGGCGCGAACCGCCCGCTCGCCTGCAGCGACGCCACCCCGCGATCGGCGTAGTCCAGGTAGTCGCGCAGGCGCAGCGTCCCGGTGGCGCTCGTGCGCGCCGGGTCGATATCCGTCGCCCGCAGCGAAGTGACCACGATCGTCTTCCAGCGCGCCCGGGTGATCGCCACGTTCAGGCGCCGCTCCCCGCGCTCCTTCCCAAGCGGCCCGAAGTTCAGCACCAGCCGCCCATCCTCATCCTTCCCGTAGCCCACGCTCAGGATCATCACGTCCGATTCGTCGCCCTGGACGGTCTCCAGGTTGCGCACCAGCCCGCCCTCCTCCAGCCACCTTCGGATGGCGGGGTCCGATTCGGCGGCCATCTCCACCTGCCGAAGGATCTCCTGCTGCTGCGCAATCGACATCGACGTGATCGAGACCTGCCGGCTGAAGTTCCCAGCCTCCAGCTCCCGCCGGAGCACCGCCACGCAGCGCGCTGCCTCCGCCGGGTTGGCGCGGCTGCCGCCGCGGCCGTAGGTGCCGTCAGCCACGTACTCGAAGTGCACCCCCGATTCCGGCCGGCTGCCCCACGCATCGGGATAGGCGATCAGCCGCCCGTCGTAGAAGTGCACGTTCGAAAACGCGATGAGCGCCTCGTCGCGGCTGCGGTAGTGCACCCGCAGCATCGTGGAGCGGAACACCGGCGCCGCCTCGTCGAGGATGCTCTCGAAGCTGACCTCCTCGTCCTCTTCGGCGCCGTCCCCGGCGTCCAGTTCCCGGCTGAAGAAGCTGGTCGGCGGCATCTGCTTCGAATCCCCCACGACGATCGCCTGCGGCGCGAGCGAAAGCGCCACCGCCATGTCGGCGGTCGGCACCATCGAGGCCTCATCGACGATGACGCAGTCGAACCGGTACGTTGCGCCGTCGTTCTCGTGGCAGAGGTACTGCGCCGCCGCCAGCGGGCTCATCAGCAGGCACGGCTTCAGCGCCTGCACCGCCTCGCGGGTCCGCGCCAGCATCACCCGCAGGGCCGGCCGGCGCTTCGCCCGGTGGTATTTCGCCAGCTGCTGCATTGCCTCCGAACGCGAGCGCGCCGCCCGGTGCTGCTTTGCCCGCACCCGCGCAAGGACATCCTGCCGGGCGGCCTCCGCCAGCTCCCCTTCGAGCCGGGCCAGCGCCTCGGTCAGCCGCTCGTGTTCCCCGGGCGTGAGGATGCCGGGGCTCTCCACCGCCGCCCGTGCCCACGCCCCCAGCACTGACGCGCGCACGATCGCCGCCAGCCGCCCCCGCGCCGAGGGGTCGCGCAGCAGGGCGGCCGCATGGGCCCGCATCCCCCGCGTCTCAAGCTCGTCGAGCGCCCGGGCCGCCTCATCGAGCGATGCCCACGCCTCCAGCCCCGGGAGCAGGGCATCCGCCCATTCCGCAGCGTCCCCCAGCGGACCGCCAAGCGGGTGCTCCCGGCCGAACCGGGGGGCCAGCAGCGCACTGTCCGCTGCCAGCTGATCGGCCAGCGCCCGAAGCTCCGCCGCCCGGCGCCCCGCGTCTCCCGGGTCGCGATACCCCGCTGCGATGGCCCGGGAGGCGGCGCCGCGCGCCCGGTAGAACCCGGGCGAGAGGAACCGCAGGGCCGAGCCGCTCCGCCGGCGCAGCTCCTCGAGCGCCTCGAGCTGCCCGGCAGCCGCCGCCAGCTGCGCCGGGGTCAGCGCGCCCGCGGGGGGATGCCCCGGCCC
>NZ_DAOUAO010000249.1:0-5164 GCF_034433535.1 Tepidiforma sp. | reverse complement strand
GGGCGGACGAGCGTGGCGCTGGCGGTACTGGCGATGGCGGTGTTCCCTCTGGTGACGTGGCTGAGCGTGCGGTTCTTCGCGCAGCTGGAGCCTGGGACGGAGCGCGTGCAGCAGGACCTGGCGGACGTGGCGAGCGTGACGGAGGAGTCGATCGCGGGGGCGCGGCTGGTGCGCGCGTTCGGGCGGGAGGAGCAGCAGATCGGGCGGATGCGCGAGGCGGCAGAGCGGGTGCGGGCGGATTCGCTGGAGGTGGCCCGGCTGCGCACCGTGTACGGGCCGCTGTTCGGGCTGCTGCCGGGGCTGGGGCAGCTCGTGGTGCTGGGGTACGGCGGCTGGCTGGTGATCGAGGGCGAGATGACGCTGGGGTCGCTGGTGGCGGCGCTGCAGTACCTGGGGATGCTGACCTGGCCGGTGCAAAGCCTCGGCGAAATGATCGCCTCGGGGCAGCGCGCGGTGGTCTCGGCGGCTCGGGTATGGAACGTGCTGCGGGAGGAGCCGAGCGTGAAGGAGCGGCCGCATGCGCGCCCGCTGCCGCCCGGGAACGGGGCGATTACGTTCGAGCGGGTCACGTTCGGGTACCAGCCGGGCCGGCCGGTGCTGCGCGAGTTTTCGCTGGAGGTGCCTGGCGGGAGGTCGGTGGCGCTGGTGGGCGCGACCGGCAGCGGGAAGTCGACCGTGGCGCGGCTGCTGCCGCGGTTCTACGACGTCGACGAAGGGCGGGTGCTGATCGACGGGGCGGATGTGCGGACGCTGCGGCTGCGGGACCTGCGCCGGAGCATCGGGATCGTGTTCGAGGACACGTTCCTGTTCAGCGATACGGTGCGGAACAACATCGCGTACGGTCGGCTGGACGCCAGCGATGAGGAGATCGAGCGGGCGGCGCGGCTGGCCCACGCACACGAGTTCATCACGCAGCTGCCGGAGGGGTACGACACGATGGTGGGCGAGCAAGGGGCCTCGCTCTCGGGAGGGCAGCGGCAGCGGATCGCGATCGCGCGGGCGATCCTGATGGAGCCGCGGGTGCTGATCCTGGACGATGCAACCTCGAGCGTTGATGCGCGGATGGAGGAGGAGATCCGGACGGCGCTGAGGGAGGTTATGGCCGGGCGGACAACGCTGATCGTGTCGCACCGGCTTTCGACCATTGCGCTGGCGGATGAGGTGGTGCTGGTGGACGGGGGGCGGGTGGCGGCGCGTGGGACGCATGAGGAGCTCCTGGGCACGTCGCGCCGGTACCGGGAGGTGCTGGGACAGCTGGAGGCGATGGCCTCATGAGTGCCGTGGAGACGACGGCGAAGCGGGTGAACGGGCTGGGCGGCGCGCTGCGGCTGCTGGCGCCGCGCTGGCGCTGGCTGGCGGCGGCGACGGTCACGATTGTGCTGTTCACGGGCGCGAGCCTGGCGAAGCCGCTTGCCATCCAGTACGGGCTCGACCACGGGGTGGCGGAGGGCGACGGGCGGGCGCTGGCGCTGGCGGGCGCGGCGTTCCTCGGGCTGCTGGTCATGGCCGCACTGTTCCAGGGCGCCAGCACGTACCTCGTCAACCGGGTGGGGCAGGATTTCCTGTTCGACCTGCGGATGCGGCTGTTCACGCACTACCAGCGGATGTCGCTGGCGTTCTTTGGGCGGGAAAACGCGGGGCGGCTGGTTTCGCGGATGACGAGCGACGTGACCACCGTGAATGATGTGCTGAACAACGGCTTCCTGGTGGTGGTGCAATCGCTGCTGACGCTGGTTGGGGCGACGGTCATCCTGGTGACGCTGAGCGTGAAGCTTTCGCTGGCGGTGGCGTTCATTTTGCCGCCGCTTGTGGTCGCGACAGCGATCTTCCGGGTGTATTCGAACCGGGCGTACGGGTCGGTGCGGGAGCGAATCGCGGACGTGATGGTGCACATGCAGGAGACGTTTTCGGGGCTGCGGGTGGTGCAGGCGTTCGGGCGGGAGCAGAAGAACCGGGAGCGGTTCGGGGAGATCAACGAGCGGAACTTCGCGGCGAACGTCTACACGGTGAAGCTTTCGGCGCTGTACTTCCCGTTCGTGGAGTGGCTGCGGGGCGCGGCGATCGGCCTGATCCTGTACTTCGGCGGGCGGCAGGTGGCGGGCGACGCGGTGACGGTGGGGACGGTGGCGGCCTTCGTGTTCTACCTCGAGTTCATCTTCCAGCCGATCCAGAACCTCTCGCAGGTGTTCGATATGGTGCAGAGCGCCAATGCGGCGCTCGCGAAGATCTTCGGGGTGCTGGCGACGGAACCGGATGTGCCGGAGCCCGAGCGACCGGCGGAGGTGCGCGGTCCGGTGGAGGGGCGCATCGAGCTGGCGGGCGTGACGTTCGGCTACGACCCGGGGCGCCCGGTGCTGCACGGGGTGAACCTCGTCATCCCGCCGGGGCAGCACGTGGTGCTGGTGGGCCCGACAGGTGCCGGGAAATCGACGCTGGCGAAGCTGATGACGCGGATGTACGACCCAACGGCGGGGACGGTGCGTATCGGCGGGTACGACCTGCGCACGCTGCGGTCGGAGGACCTGCGGAAGACGGTGACGATGGTGCCGCAGGAGGGCTTCCTGTTCACCGGTTCAGTGCGCGAGAACATTGTCTTCGGGCGGCCGGGGGCGACGGACGAGGAGGTGGCGGAGGCATGCCGACGGCTGGGGATCGACGGGTTCATCCGGCGGCTGCCGCACGGGCTGGAGACGATGGTGAGCTTCCGCGGTTCGCGGCTGAGCGCGGGGGAGAAGCAGCTGATTTCGATTGCGCGGGCGTTCCTGGCCGACCCGCCCGTGCTGGTGCTCGATGAAGCGACCTCCAGCCTCGACCCGGCCACGGAGGAGCAGGTGGAGCGCGCCCTGAAGAAGCTGCTGGAGGGCCGGACCAGCGTCGTGATTGCGCACCGGCTAGGCACGGCCGCGCAGGCCGACCGGGTGCTGGTGGTCGTTGGCGGGCGGATTGTGGAGGACGGCACGCACGCGGAGCTGGTCGCGCGGGGCGGCTACTATGCTGCGCTGTACCGGCAGTGGGTGGCCGGGCGGGCGGCGAAGAGCGCGTAGGGACGCAGGCGGCTCAGCTTTCGCGGGCGGTATCGCCCGGCTGGAGGGCATCGGGCGAGCCGAGGCGGGCGCCCATCAGGCGCATTTCGCGCGAGAAGCGGGCGGTCTTTTCGGCGATGCCGGCCATGTAGGTGCGGGAGGGGGTGACCTTCACCCAGAGCCGGCGGCGGGGCACGTAGAAGGTGATGCCAAGGCCGACCATGGCCATCGCGACGGCGATCCAGATGAAGGTGTCGCCGGGATCGCGGCGGACGCTGATGCCGGAGGCTTCTACCCGGCCGCGGAAGAGGTAGGTGTAGCCGGCGGCGTTGGTGGCGGCGGCGCCCTGCTGGAGGACGATGTTGCGCTCATCGATGCCGGAGATGAGGAGGTAGGGGCGACCATCGCCGCCGAGCGGCATCTGGACGACGGCGCCGGCGTCGGTGGTGGCGCCGGGCATATCGAGGACCGCGGTGGCCGGGATGGAGGCGGCGCCTTCGAAGCGGACGCGGTAGCCGGCGGCATCGGCTTCCTCGCCGGGGCGGAGGACGATGGGGTCGAAGTCGGTACTGGTGAGGGTGAGGACCATGCGGCCATCGGTGAACTGCCAGGCGACGGCGTAGCGGACGAGCTCTTCGCTGCCTGCCGCGCGGGGGAAGGTGAGGAGGGAGAGGGCGGTGTCGTCGGAGCGGTCGGCGGGGTCGAGGCCGGGGTCGGTGGCCATCTGGGGCAGCTGCTGGTTGAAGAGGACGACGCCGGAGGCATCAACCACGCGGAGGACGGGGATGGCGGCGGTGCGGCCTTCGAAATCGAGGATGTCGTCGTAGAGGACCTGGCCGTTGGGGCCAACGATGCGCAGGCGGGCGATGTCATCGAACCAGGCGGCCTGGTGGACGCGGTAGCCGAAGGCGGAGCAGGGGTCGTTGACGGTGGTCTTGCAGCGGATGGTTTCATCGCCGCGGCGGACTTCGATAATGGAGTGGTAGTCGATGATGTTGCCGCGGTCGTCGAGCCCGCGGTTGGCATCGATCATGGTGATGAAGAGCTGGTTGGGGCCTGCCTGGGCGAAGACCGGGGCTGCCGGGGTGGATTCGGCGATGACGAGGGTGCGGTCGAAGCCGGCGGTGACGGTGAGGAGCCCGCCGATGAGCAGGACGAGGAGGGCGAGGTGGCTGAGGAAGGTGCCGTACTGGCTCCAGGCGAAGCGGTCGGCGAAGAGGTAGGTGGCGCCGGGTTCGGCATGGACGCGGCGGACGCTGTAGCGCTGGCTGCGGAGGAGCTGTTCGACGGCGGCGACGCCGCCGGGGTGGGAGAAGCTGGCGCGGTGATGGGCGCGTTCGAAGTAGGCGTCGGGCACGCGCACGGGCGGCTGGCGGACGGCGCGGATGGTGGGCCGCAGGCGGCTGACGGTGCAGACGGTGACGGCGACGATGATGAGGAACCAGAGGCCGTTGAACCAGGCGGTGTGGAAGACATCGAAGAAGCCGAGGGAGGCGAAGAGGTCGGTGAAGGGGCCGAAGTCCTCGCGGCGGAGTTCGAGCCAGGCCGAGCGGGCGGCGGGGTTGGCGCGCATGGGACCGGGCACCTGGGGGAAGATGGTGCCGATGAGCCCGGCCACGCCGGCGAGCCCGACGAGGAACAGGGCGAATTTGACGTTGGTGAGCAGCTGCCACAGCCAGCGCAGCGGGTCGAGGCCGGCGGGCTGAAGGGCAGCGGCGGCGGGCTGGCGGGTGGCAGTCACGGGAGGCTGGCCTCAAGGTCGCGGAGCTGCTCGAAGGTGACGCGGCCGATGAAGACGCGGCGGATCACGCCGTCGGGGTCGATGAGGAAGGTAGTCGGGAGGCCGCCGACGCCGGTGGCGTAGGCCTGGGAAACGGCGCCGGAGGCATCGAGGAGGATGGGGTAGGAGACGCCGAATTCGGCGGTAAATTTGCGGGCGGTGGCTTCGTCTTCCTGCTGGTTGACGCCGATGACGGTGATGCCGCGGTCGAGGTTGCGGGAGTAGAAGTCCTGGAGGTCGGGAGTTTCGCCGCGGCAGGGGCCGCACCAGGAGGCCCAGAAGTTGAGGAGGACGTAGCGGCCGCGGAACTCATCGAGGGTGCGGGGCCGGCCATCGAGGGACTGGAGGCGGAAGTTGGGGG
>NZ_DAOUAO010000248.1:0-37524 GCF_034433535.1 Tepidiforma sp. | reverse complement strand
TGGCGCTACGGTTAGCCCCGAACCGTCATGTCCCAGCTCACCGAGATCCGCACGCTCCAGGAAATCGACGACGACATCGCCCGCCTCGAGGCGTCCCTCGCGGAGGTCGAGCGCCGCCTCGCCGATGACGCCGCCCTGCAGGCCGCACGCGACGCCTTCGCCGCCGCCGATGCCGCCTGGCAGGAGGTTCGCCGCACCCAGCGCGACCTCGAACTCTCCATCCAGGGCCTGACCTCGCGCATCGCCCCCGAGGAGAAACGCCTCTACGACGGCTCGGTCCGCAACCCGAAGGAGCTCACGAGCATCCAGCAGGAGGTCGAGCACCTGAAGGCCCAGCGGGCCGCCCTCGAAGACCGCCTCCTCGAGGTCATGGAGCAGTTCGAAGCTGCCAGCGCCGCCCGGGAGGCGGCCCGCGCCGACCTCGAACGCGCCGAGGCGGACCGCGCCGCCCAATGCCGCGGCCTCGAAGCCGAGAAGGCCGCGCTCGAAGCCCGCATTGCCGACGCCCGCGCCCGCCGGGACGCCCAGGCCGCCCGCATCCCGCCCGCGGCCCTCGCCACCTACGACGGCATCCGGCGCCGGCGCGGCGGCCTCGCGGTCGCGCGCATCCAGGGCGGCACCTGCGGCGGCTGCCGCGTCGCCATCCCCGAGAGCGTCCGCCGGCGCGCCTTCGACGCCGCTCAGCTCGCCCAGTGCCCCAACTGCGAGCGCATTCTCTACGTGGGGTAGCCGCCCATGCAGGCGATCGGCTACTTCTCCGCCTCCGCCCGCCGCAACGGCCAGAAGCGCTCCATCGGCGAGCAGAACCGCGCGTTCCTCGAATTTTGCCAGCGCTCCGGCTTCGACATCGCCGCCACCTTTGTCGACCCCGATGATTCGGCCTCGTCCGGCTTCCAGCAGCTGCTCGACTTCCTCGCCCGCCCGGGACGCACCTTCACCGTCGTCGTGATCGACGGCCTCTCGGCGCTCGGCCCCGACCTCGGCGCCGCCGCCCTCCGCCTGCTTGAGCTCGAAGGCGTCGGGGCGACGGTCGTCCTCTCCAGCAACGGCGCCGACGCCTTCAAGTCGCTGGTGGATACCTGGGCCGAGCGAGGCGAAGGCACCCCGGTCTCCGAGCGGGTTCGCAGCGCTATGCGGCGCAAGGCGGTCCGCGGCGAGGTCCTCGGGCGGCCGCCCTACGGCTACCGCGTCGGCCCCCGCCGCAAGCTCGAACTCGTCCCCGAGGAGGCCGTCGTCGTCCGCTACATCTTCCGCCTCTATCTCGCCGAGAACCTGGGCATTCGCAAGATCGCCGGCCGGCTCAACGCCGAGAACATCCCCACCCGCCGCGGCGGCCGCTGGAGCATGGTCACCGTGCGCGACATCCTCCGCAACCGCGCCTACCTCGGGCACTACTCCCGCTTCGGCACCACCGTCACCGGCAGCCACCCCGCGCTCGTCTCGCCGGATGACTTCCGGCGGGTCCAGGACCGCCTCCAGTCGCGCCACGCCCCGGCCCGCAGCCGCACTGTTACTCCGTTCCTGCTTAGCGGCCTCGCCTTCTGCGCGCGCTGCGGCAACAAGATGATCGGCGTCTCCCGGCGGCAGTCGTGGCTCACCCGATCGGGCGAAACCCGCCGGGCCACCTACCGCTACTACCAGTGCGAATCGCGGACCAACCAGAGCGCTTGCGGCTACAACACCCGCCGCGCCGCCGAACTCGAGGCGCAGGTCCGCGAGGCCCTCGCCTCCGACGACCACCCCGCCCCGCGCATCCGCCGCGCCGGCAACATCGATTCCTACGCCCTCGAACTCCACGCCCAGGCCGAGCGGATCGAATCGCGCATCAAGCGCAACCGCCGCCAGGTCGAAGAGCTCGTCGCCGATGCCGCCCACGGCCATATCTCCATCGAGCGCCTCAAGGCGATCGGCGCCGAGCTCGCCGAGGAGCACCGCCAGCTCCAGGCCGAACTGGCCGCCGCCCGCGACCGCATCCGCGCCCACGAAACCGAAGCCGAGCGCCAGCGCCACCTCGAGCAGCAGCGCGAGCGCCTGCTTCGCGAGTGGGATGCCCTCCCCTTCGATGAGCTCCAGACCGCCGTCCGCGAGGTCATCGACCGCATCGAGGTCGACGGCGAAGAGATCCGGGTCTACCGTCGCGCCTGACCGCGCCCTGCCCCGCTCCCGTCAGCCCGTGCATACTGGAACCAATGGCCGAAAACCTCTTCACCATGCTCTCCGCCTACCGGCCCGGTTCCGCCGCGGGCCCCTTCGAAAATTACTGCACCAGCGCACTGGCCTATTTCCTCCGCGGCGGCCACCGCATGCTCAACGCCCTCTTCGCCGGCGCCGCCGGCATCGGGCCGGAGCCGCTCGCCCTCGTCGAGGTGCAGCCCCGCCTCGCCGATGCCGGCATCGCCGATCTGCTCCTCACCTACGAAGGCGGCCGCCGCGTCCTCGTCGAAGTCCAGGTCGAACCCGGCGCCGATGAGTCGCTTCTCCCGGCGTTCGAGCAGGTCGCCCGCCAGTGGAGCGAGCCGCCCGCCTTCGTGATGCTCACGCTGCCCCGCGGCGATGTCCCGCCGCCCTGGTCGCCGGTCACCTGGTACGAAGTCGTCGAAGCGCTCGAGGGCGACCCGGACCCCATCGCCGCCCAGTTCCGCCAGTTCGTCCTCGAAGACATCCTCGGCCTCGGCGAAGTCCCCCTCGATGAGGCCCTCACCACCAACCGCTTCTACGCGCTCGCCGGCGCCGCCATCCGCCTGCACTTCGGCCCGGGCGCCCGCTACGTCGCCAGCGCCTCCCGCCCAATCAAGGGCCAGTACCGCTACTTCGGCGCGACCTTCTCGCCCGATGGCGGCGAGATGACCTGCTGGGTCGGCCTCGTCAACGAAACCGTCCCCCTGGGCGAGCACTACCACCTCATGCTCGCAAGCAAGGACCGCCCCCTCCTCCACCCGGTCGAACAGCCGCGCGCCACCGGCGACTGGAAATGGCCCCACTGGACCGGGATGGGGCGGGTCGTCCGCCCCATCACCGGCGTCCAGGTCGAAGGCTTGCTCGAGCGGCTCGCCCCGGCGGTCTCGCGCTCCTGAGCGCCCGCTCCCGGCGTTAGAGCAGGTCGCCCCCGCAGGCCGGGGCCGTGGTGCCGTGCTCGCGGTAGGCCTTGATCACGTTCCGGCCGGTGGTCCAGCGGTGCACTTCATCCGGGCCGTCCACCAGCCGCTGCGAACGGATCTGGGTGTACCAGCGCGCCAGCGGGGTATCCAGGCTGTACCCCAGCGCCCCGTGCAGCTGAATCGCGGTGTCCACCACCCGGTGCACCATGTTCGCGAGGAACACCTTCGCGATCCCGTTCTCGTGCCGGATATCGAGCCCCTTTTCCGCCTTGTACGCGATGTGGAGGAGCATCAGCCGGGCGATGTAGAGCTCGCTCGCACAGTCGGCCAGCATCCACTGCACCCCCTGCCGGTCCGCCAGCAGCCGGCCGAACGTCTCGCGCTGCGTCACGTGCGCCACCGCCATGTCCAGCGCCCGCTGGGCCATCGCCACGTTGTGCATGCCGTGGCGCAGCCGGCCGTAGGCCAGCCGGTGCTGGCCCATGTTGAAGCCGTTCCCCTGCCCTCCGAGCAGGTTCTCGTGCGGCACCACCAGGTTCTCGATGCGCACCTCCGCATGCCCGCCGCCAAGGATGTGCGTCAGCGGCCCCTCGACCGCCATCGTCGGGATGTCGCGGATGATCCGGTAGCCGGGGTTCGGCAGCTCCACGATGAACGTGCTGAACTGCTGATGGCGCGGCGCGTCGGGGTCCGTTTTCGCCATGACGACGGCGATATCCGCCACGCTGGCCGCGCTCGAGAACCACTTCTCGCCGTTCAGCACCCAGTTGTCGCCATCGCGTACGGCCGTCGTCTTCATCCCCGTGGCGTCGGCCCCGGCGGCCCGCTCCGTCATCGAGTAGCACACCCGCTTCTCGCCGTTCAGCAGCGGCTTCAGGAACTTCTCCTTCTGGTAGTCCGTACCGTAGGTGAGGATGGTGAGCATGGTGGCGTCGTCCGGACCCTGCGTGTTGAGCGCCAGCGCCCCGAGGTAACTCTCGCCCAGCTCCATCTGCACCAGCGCGTTCGCCAGCGGGCCGAGCCCCATCCCGCCCCACTCCTTCGGGATGAACGGGCACCACAGGCCTTGCGACCGCGCCTTCTGGCGCAGCTCCGCCAGCACTTCCTTGTAGGGCTCGCCGTCGAGCAGCCGCTTCTCGGCCGGGATGCACTCGCTGTGCACGAACTCCCGCACCTTCTGGCGGATCGCCTTCGCCTCTTCTGGAATCTCGAAATCGACTGCCATCGCCTCGTGGGCCTCCTGCGTGGTCGTCCGGGCCGCCGCGGCCCGGCAAAGCCCGCCAAGCATAGCCCCTTCGGCGAACCCCTGCCGCCTGCTAGATCCCGCTCCCGCCCGAGACCACCAGCAGCGACCCTGTCGTGTAGCTCGACGCCTCCGAGGCGAGGTAGAGCGCCGCCCCGACGATCTCGTGCGGTTCGCCCCCGCGCCCCAGCGGGATCGAGGTGCGGGCCCGCTCCTTAAAGGCTTCCATGTCCCACGCCTTCGAAATGTCCGTCAGGAATGGCCCCGGCACGATGCAGTTCACCCGCACCTTCGGCGCAAATGCCCGCGCGAACCCCACGGTCATCGCGTTCAGGCCGGCCTTGGCCGCCGCGTACGGGATGACATCCGGCGCAGGGTGCAGCGAGGCCGTGCTCGAGACCATGATGATCGAGCCCCCGGCGCCCTCCGCCATCCGCGTCCCCACCAGCGCAGTCAGCCGGAACGGCCCCTTCAGGTTCACATCGAGCACCTTGTCGTAGAGCGCCTCGGTCACGTTCGCCACGTGGTCGTAAATCGGCGACATGCCGGCGTTGTTGACCAGCACATCCACCCGGCCGAACTCCGCGTACGCCCGCTCGGCCAGCGCTTCGACCTGCTCCCACTCGCCCACGTGGCACGCCACCGGCAGCGCCCGCCGCCCCGTCGCCGCGCGCACCTCCTCCGCCAGCCGTTCGCACGCCTCCAGCTTGCGGCTCGCGATGATCACGTCCGCCCCGGCATGGGCGAATGCCAGCACCATCTCCCGGCCCAGCCCCCGGCTCCCGCCGGTGACCAGCGCCACTTTCCCCTCGAGGCTGAACAGCCCGCCGATGTCCATCGCATGAACCTCCCGCGCGGCGCCCCGCGCCCAAGATCTGCGCCCGAAGCCTACGACATCCGCCCCGCGACCGCCTTCGCCATCGCCACTAGGTGCCGTCCGCGCTACCCTACCATCATCACGGGCTCACGCCTCCAACTCCTCCCGGCGGAACGTTCACATGGCCAAAGTCGGCATCATGGAAACGGCCATCCGAGATGGCCATCAATCGCTCCTTGCGACCCGCATGCGCACCGAGGACATGATCCCCGTCCTCGAGCTGATGGACTCCATCGGCTACCACTCCATCGAATGCTGGGGCGGCGCCACCTTCGATAGCTGCCTGCGCTTCCTCCGCGAAGACCCCTGGGAGCGCCTCCGCGAAATCAAGAAGCGCCTCAAGAACACCCCGACCCAGATGCTCCTCCGCGCCCAAAACGTCGTCGGCTATCGCCACTACGCCGATGATGTGGTCCGCGCCTTCTGCAACCGCGCCGTGCAAAACGGCATGGATATCTTCCGCATCTTCGACGCGCTCAACGATACCCGGAACCTCGAAGTCGCCTTCGATGCCGTGAAGCGCGCCGGCGGCCACGTCCAGGGCGCCCTCTGCTACACCACCAGCCCGGTTCACACCGTCGACTCCTTCGCGAAGCTCGCCGACGAGATGGTGGCCATGGGAGCCGACTCGCTCTGCATCAAGGACATGGCCGGCATCCTCAGCCCGATGATGGCGAAGGCCCTCGTCACCCGCATCAAGGCCGACCACCCCAACATCCTCCTCCAGATGCACTGCCACGATACCTCCGGCTTCTCCGAGATGGCCTACCTCATGGGCGTCCAGGCCGGCGCCGATGTCATCGATACCGCCATCTCGCCCCTCGCCGGCGGCACCAGCCAGCCCGCCACCGAAACGCTCGTCGCCGCCCTGGCGGAGGACCCCGAGCACGCCACCGGCCTCGATATGGAGAAGCTGCGCCAGCTCGCCGATTACTTCCGCGGCGTGCGCCGCAAGTACTGGAAATTCGAATCCGGCCTGCTCGGCGTCGATGCCGGCGTCATCAGCCACCAGGTGCCGGGCGGCATGATCTCCAACCTCGTCAATCAGCTCCGCGAACAGGGCGCGGAGCACAAGCTGAAGGAAGTGCTCGCCGAAAACGCCCGCGTCCGCGCCGACCTGGGCTACCCGCCACTCGTCACCCCCAGCTCGCAGATCGTCGGCACCCAGGCCGTACTGAACGTGCTCACCGGCAAGCGCTACGCCACGGTTACCCGCGAGACGCGCAACCTGGCCAAGGGCATGTACGGCCGCACCACGGTCCCCATCGCCCCGGAGGTGCTTAAGCAGATCCTCGGCGATGAGCAGCCCATCGACCACCGCCCGGCCGATGACCTCGAGCCCGAGATGGAAAAGGCGAAGGCCGAGATCGGCGACCTCGCCGAGAACATCGACGACGTCCTCAGCTACGTCATGTTCCCCCAGCCGGCCCGCGAATTCCTGCAGTGGCGGCGCGAAGGCGGCGGCCCCGAGCGTGAGCTGGTCGCGGCCGTTGTCGGTGCCCTCACCATCTCCGAGAAGAAGCAGGCGCCCGCCGCGGCCGCTGCCCCGGTCATCGTCGCCAACGGCGAAACCAGCAACTGGCGCTCCTTCGGGCGCCTTCGCCAGATGCGCTAGGGAGGAGAAGCCATGGCCAAAGTCACCATTGGCGGCCGAACCTATGAGGTCGAAGTCCGCGGCGACCGCGTCATCGTCGACGGCCACGAGTACCCGGTCACTGTCCGCGAAGAGACGGGCTACCTGACCGTCAACGCCGGCGGCGTGCCCTACCGCATCCAGCTCCCCCCGCCCGACCAGCGCCAGAGCGGCATGGAAGTCCTCGTCGATTACCGCCCCTTCACGCTTGAATGGGAAGGCCGCCTCGGCGGCGGGCCCGCTCCCCGCGAGCGCCAGGCCCCCGGCGCCGCTGCGGCAGGCGGCGCGAAGGCCGCCGTCAAGGGCGCCGTCACCGCCCAGATCAGCGGCAAGGTGCTCCGCATCAACGTCAAGCCCGGTCAGGCCGTCGCGAAGGGCGATGTCCTGCTCATCCTCGAAGCCATGAAGATGGAAAACGAGATCAAGGCCCCCGCCGACGGCACCGTCAGGGAGATCCCCGTCAGCGAAGGCGCTCGCGTCTCCGAGGGCGACGTCCTCGCCGTCATCGAATAGCCGCTCCAGTCCCTGTCACACAGCGGAGGGGCCGCGATGTCTCGTGGCCTCTCTGTCGTTTCGGGCCGATAATGTCCGTGGGCCCGTAGCTCAGCGGTAGAGCAGTGGACTTTTAATCCATTGGTCGAGAGTTCGAATCTCTCCGGGCCTACGAATCGCCTGCGTGCACTGCCTTACTCCGGCGCCTGCCCAAGAATCTCCTGAAGCGCCTGGCGCAGCCCAGCCGCGTCGATCGCGCCCGGGCCAATCTTCCGAACCACGCCCTCCCGGTCGAGCAGATAGGTCGAAGGCATCCCGCGCAGCCCATACCGCCGCGCCACCCCACCGTCGCTATCCAACACCGCCGAAAAGGTTACGCCCGTTTCCTCGAGGATGCCGAGTGCATCTGACCGCGATTCCTGGACATTGACCGCAACGAAGACAACATCGTCCCTGAATTCCTGCGCAACAGCCTCGAAATCCGGCAACTCCCGTCGGCACGGCCCGCACCACGAAGCGTAGAAGTTCACCACCACGGCCCTGCCATGGAAATCGGCCAGCGAGACCACCTCGCCCGGGTCGCGAACCGAGGGAAGGGCGAACACCGGGGCAGGCTGACCGATCGCCAGCTGGCGGTCATCGAGCAGGCCGATGGCCTCTCCACCATCCGCTTCGCCGCCTCCACGCCCGCGAACCACGATGCTGGCCGTGACCGCAGCGAAGACCGCCACCCCCGCAGCAACCAGCAACACACTCCGCATTCGGCTCGATCCTGGTGCAGCCATTACAGCCCCTCGTTGAATCCCGCAAATGAGAAGAACTCGTTCAGTGCCGTGAGCCTGCCAGCCAGCAGCAAGGCCCCCAGCCCAATCATCAGGACCGCACTCGCCGCCTCAAATGCCGGCAGCCACCGGTTGAACTGCTTCAGCCCACGCGTCACATCCTCCATTGCAAGCGCGGTCACCAGGAATGGCAGGCTGAACCCTGCAGCGTAGGCGATCAGCAGGTAGATGCCGACCACCACATCCTGCGAGGTTGCCGCCAGGGTGAGAATTCCCCCCAGGATCGGCCCCACGCACGGGGTCCAGCCGGTCGCAAACGCTCCGCCCACCAGCGCTGATCTCCCCAGGGAGACCCGCCCTCCTCCCGCGTGGAACTGGAACGTTCGCTGCAGGGGCGACAACGGCAGCAACCCGCTAAAGCGCAGCCAAGTGATGACCAGCGCCGCTCCGAACAGCAATGCGGTGGCCGGCGAACCCTCGAACCCTGCCACCTCCGCAAGTGCCAGGAAGAGCACGGCCAGCGCAGCCAGCATCAACAGCGAGGCGCGCGTGCTCCGCTCGGTTGATGCCGGGATCAGGAGCGCACCCAGGGCCACCAGCAGCAGGCCCGAACCCTGCTCCAGGAGCCGCTGGTGCTCCACCAGCACCGACCCGGCAAGCCCCGCGCTCGCCCCCAGGGCAATGAACACCACGCTCAGCCCGGTGATGAACGCCACGGCGTGGGCAACCGTCGCCGGCCGATTGCCGCCGTCCCCCGAAGCCGTACCCTGGCTGCCCGCGAGGTGGGTCAGGTAGATCGGCACGAGCGGGAGGACGCAGGGAGAAAGAAACGAAAGCACTCCCGCCGAATACGCTACCAGCGGCCCGCCTGCTCCTCGCAGGCCGAAGTTCCCCGCGTTGATGCCGGCCACAACAAACAGCACCACCGGCAGCCCGATGCCGATGGCGAGCAGCCCATACGCCAGCGGGCGAGCGCCCCGTCTCTGCATCGCGACGGCTGCCCCGCTCATGCGTTGCCCACCCCTGCATGGTCGGTTTCCGCCTGGCCGGCGGCGGCTCGGGCCCCCGCCACCGCCGCTGCCGTCACCCGTCCGTGGCTTGCATGCCAGGTGACCCGGCCGTGCCGCAGCACAAGGACTTGCGGGGACTCATGTCGTACACCGGTCCGCGCTTCGATCTCCCGGTTTAGCCGCTTTGCCCGCGAGACATCGACCAGCGCTACCTCCCCGCCCAGGCGCTCCATCTCCCGGTAGGCGCGGGCGCTGATCGGGCACCACGGGTCGTGAAGGAAGAGCACCACCGATTGTGCGCCCGAGGCTGCCACAAGTGCGTCGAAGCCGGCTGCGTCGCCGACCGGGCGAAACGTCGTGCCCGTCCCAGAAACCAGGCCCCCTTCCGGGGCCGCCGCCTCGCCTGCGGGAGGCTCCTCGCTGTCCGGTGCACCCCCAAACAGCCCGCGAAGCCGGGCCATCCAGGAGCGCGCCTGCCCAGGCCCAGACTCCGCATGGGATTTCCCCGGCAGGGCGGCGTGCTCCTCCGTACCCCGCGCAATCAGCCCGTACCGTTCGAGCTCGCGCTCCAGCGCCGCGTCCGGGCGGAACCCGGTGAGAACCGCCACCTTTCGCCCTTCCCGGAACAAATGCAGCGCCGGGACCTCTCGCACCCCGGCGCGCTGTGCGAGCTCCGGCGCGGCCTCGATGTCCACCTTGAGCACCGTCAGGCCCGGGGCGTGGCGCTTCGCTACCCGGTCAAGCACCGGCGCGAGCGCCCGGCACGGTCCGCACCAGTCCGCGAAATAGTCCACGACCACCGAGCGGCCAGACGCGATGGCCTCGCGAAATTCCTCAAGGGTCGCAACTTCCGTCACCGCATGGCGTCCCACAGCATCACCTTCCGCATCAGCGTTCGCTACACCATCCGCCATGGGTGGCCGGCGGTTCAGTGACCGGCGTCACGAGCCTCGATCGGACAGCTGACGCCTCCGCCCGAAACCCTCCGGCGGAGGCGCAGGACCACCAGCATGGCCGATACGGCAAGCCCTGCCAGCGCCGCCAGGACCGCTGAAACCCCGGCGAACCCCAGCGCGAGACCCACGCCCGACCCGCCCAGCACGGCCGCCGCCAGCGGAATCGCAAGGCACGGCAAACACGCAGCCAGGGCCAGGCCAAAGTACCCGAGCCACGAAGTCCAGGCTCCCCGCAGTTTCACGTTCCCCATGGCAACGAACCTCCATTCCCTGCGCCCAGCATCCATGCTGGAGCCGCTCGAGGGTCAACGCCTGCCGCAGGTTTCGACCGGTGATGTCAATCACTGAACGTGGTGGCCCCCTGGGCTTCTCCTGTGAGGAGCACAGTGCAAAGGAGCACACGATGACCGCAGTCAGTTCCTCCCACGCCGGCGACACCACCATGAGCCGCTCGCTGCTCAACGGCGGGGTCGCCGGTCTCATCGGGGGCATGGCCATGGCCATGACCTCCATGCTGGTGGCCATCTCCGAAGATGGCTTCTGGGCTCCCGTCCGGGGCATCACCAGCGTCGTGTTCGGCGACAGCCACTACGGCGGCGGCTTTGCCTTCGGCCCCGTCGTCGTCGGCGCCATGGCCCACATGATGAATTCCGTCGTGCTGGGCGCTCTCTTCGCCGTCATTGCCGGCCTCGTCCTCGCCCGCGGCGGGACGCTGGCGCTCGCAGTTCTCGGGATGGTCTATGGCCTCGTCGTCTGGCTGGTGATGGTGCCCGGGGTGAGCTCCGCACTCCAGTCCAGCGACCTCTTCGCCGACAGCATCCCCACCTGGGCATGGGTGGTGAGCCACCTCATGTTTGGCGTGATCACCGGCTTGGTCTACGCCCGGCTCCGGCCAGTCAGCTGAGTCCGGCCGGCACCGCCCGGCCAGCCGCGCAAATGCCGGGGGCGCCCGTTCGGGCGCCCCCGGCGTTTGCCTCCCCACTGACCGGGAGGAGCACGTCCCCAGTCGTCCCTGGTTAGCCCCCGGCCTCAGCGGTCATCTCGATCGCCCCCCGGTCGCGCAGCAGGATGCGTCGGCGGTCGATCTCCACCCAGCCCGCCGTCTTGAACTCGACCAGCGCCCGCGAAACGGTCTCCCGCGAGGCCCCGACCATCTCCGCCAGGTCCTGGTGGCTGTACCCCTGGATCACGCCCTCGTGTTCAAGCTCAAGCAGCAATCGGGCGAGCCGCGCGGGCACCGGCGCAAACGCAAGCTGTTCCAGCCTGCGCTCAGCGTCTTCGAGCCGCCGGGAAAGCAGCTGAATCATGCGCAGCGCCACCCTGGGGTGTTCGAGGATGACGCTCTCGATATCGACCCGGCTCATCACACACAGCACGCTCGACTCAACCGCCTCCGCGAATGAGCCCACCATCGACTGCCCGAGCACCGACATGTCGCCGAACACCGTTCCCGGCCCGATGGTCATCAGCACCAGCTTCCGGCCATCCGGCGTGATTCGGTACAGGCGTACGCGGCCGGCCTTCAGAACAAACAGGGCCTCTCCGGTAGCGCCAGGCTCGTAGATCAGCTGGCCCGGGCGGCACGTGGCCATCGGCAGCCGCCCCGCGATCTGGTCCATCTCCTCAGGCTGCAGCCCGCGAAAGAGATCGCTCTCGAGCAGCAGCGCCGCGCGAATCCGCTCAGCTTCCGCCTTCGCGATGTGCGACTCGGCCGGGGCCGGCCGCGTTGTCTTGCCTCCAAAGATCCTCATGGCCACACCCCGGGCTGGCGTGCTCCCGAAAGAATAGAGATCACGCGCTCCGTCAGCTCACTGCAATCGGGCGTCCCCAGGGCCACTACCTCACCCCCCAGCGTAATGGTCGGCCCGCCGACCACCCCCGGAGGACGCTGGCCCTGTTGCGAAAGGTCACGCACGCGGATGGCGACGAGGCCCTGCAGCGATTCGCACGCTTCCAGCGTGCGCAGGGTGCGAGCACACGCGCTGCATTCGGCCGTAACCCATACGTCGAGCTCAGGGAGTTCGCTCATTCTCTCAGCTAAGAACCCCGAACGCCGGGGGTCAGTGACGCCAGTCACGAACAGCGTGCCGAAACATTCAGCAGAATCATTCGCCGTAGGTCGCCGCATGTCAGCGCTTGCCGAATCGCCCGTATCTGCTCCCTCCCCGGCCGCCCCGGAATCGGCGGCACTACGTTGCTCCCTCAGCCATGGTAGTGCGGCCAGGTTTCGGTTCGTTCGAAAGGGCGTTGCCGAATACAAGTGCACCCGTCACGCCCTCCTGCATCCGCCGCTCATGCGGACGGCCGCGACCACGGCGCTGGTCGTTGGCACCATCCTGACCCTCATTAACCAGGGCAACGTCCTGCTGGCAGGGCACCTGCCTGCGGCCCTGCTCTGGAAAATCCCGCTCACCTACACCGTGCCCTACTGCGTCGCAACCTGGTCCGCGCTCCGTATCTCCCGGATCGGCGCGTAGCGATACAGCAGCGGCACCCTGGCGGGACCGCCGGGATGCCGACCCCGGCAGCCCCAGCCGGGCACCCGCTCAGAGAATCCAGACCTCGAAGCCGTCCTTGACCAGGCCGGCGATGCTCGGGTGGTTCATGTACTGCCCGCTGAGCGGCACTCCGGCCTCCTTCAGCCGGTCCTTCACCTGGAAGGCCCCGGAGCAATAGTCGCAGATTTCGTACGCCACGCCTTGCGCCTGGATGCCCTGGAAGAGCCGCGCCAGCCCCTGTTCCTGCGGCGATTCGGGCTGAACGAGCTTCGCCGCCCATTCGCTCCCTGCGCCGTCGAAAATCAGCCGTGCCGTGATGCCCTGCTCCATCAGCTCCTTGGCGTAGAGCAGCGAGTGCAGGGCACGGGCCATCCCTTCGTGGGTCCCTGCGCCGGCCTGCAGGATGATCGCAATCTTCTTCTCAGGCATCGAGTCCTCCTTTTGGTTCGCCCGGGAACTATCTCCGGTGCGCTGGCAGCCGCTCTGTGATCAGCATCACTGTTGCACCGTCCGCCGCGAGCGACGCTCAATGCAGGGCTCGCTTTTACCGCCCGGTAAGAAGGAGAGGTCGAACATGACCGGAGTGCTGCCCGCCAATCCCAGGACTCCATCGGCCCAGGCGGTGGCGACCCGCCCCCGGCGTGGGTGGCCCGGCCGGCTGCGGCTGCTCCTGGGACTGGCCGCGCCGGTGTTGCCCGCGGCTGCCGGCGCCATTGCCCTGGTTATCCTCTTCTTCGTCGGACATTTCGGTGTGAAAGACTCCGTCCGCCGTTCCAACCTGATGGCCGATGCCGAAGCCCAGATCGCCATCGCCGCGTCCGCTGGCGACCCCGCTCCCTACCTCGCCGCCGCCCGCGAACTCACCCTCACCGCCGGCGAAGCCCGGCTGGCCGCACTCGCTGCCGAAGCGGTCCCCGTCCGCGATCTCGCCGCCCTGGATGACCTGCTGCAAACCTACGGCGAGCGGCGCTCCGCCATCCAGCACCGCGCCGAAACCCGCTTCCTCTACCTCTCAGGCACCGGGCTTGCGCTCCTCGGCCTCGGGGTCGTGGCCAGCCTGCTCCTCTGGCGGCGTCGCTGGGTCGAACGCTGGCGCCGCGTCCAGCGCCTCGCCGCCGCGGCCGAGGCCCTCGCCGACCGGCCGCTCGATGCCGCCATCGTGCCCTCGGGCGCAAGCGATGAACTCGGCCGCCTGGAAGAGGTGCTCTCAGCTGTCGCATCACGGCTCGCCGAGCACCTCGTCCACCAGCAGCGCATCAGCCTCCTCGGCGAACACGTCGCCTTCGTGGCGCACGATATCCGCAATCCCCTTTCCACCATCACCATGGGGCTCTCCCTCCTCGATGCGAACGTCCTCGACCCCGACCTCCGCGACCAGCTCGTGAGCGAAGCCCGCCGCGCAACGGCCCTCGCCGAGGACCTGCGCAATCTCGCCCGCCGAACGGATGCGCCAAAGCAGTGCGACCTGGCCGCGGAAGTCGAGGCGAGCGCCCGCTTCACCCGGGCGCGGGCAGCGCGGGCGGGCGTCACCCTCAGCCTTGACCCGCATGCAGCGGTTGTCCCGGCGCGCAGCAACGAAATTCAGCAGGTGCTCATCAACCTCATCGAAAACGCAATCGACGCTGTGGCAGGGTCTCCCCGCCGGGAGGTCCTGCTCTCCTCCGGAATGGTCGAGTGCGATGCCGTCCTCCGGGTCGAGGACTCGGGCCCCGGTATTCCGCCTGAAGCGCGCGATCGCATCTTCGAAACCTTCTACACCAGCAAGGAATCCGGTACAGGGCTCGGTCTCGCCATCGTTCGCCGCATTGTCCAGGGCCTGGGAGGCTCCATCGAGGTGGGGTCATCGGATGCTCTCGGCGGGGCGGCCTTCATCGTTCGCCTCCCGGCCTGTGAGGGGCAGCACCTGGCGGTTGCGGGGCAACTGTCAGCGGAGGTGCAGCATGTGGCGTGAGACCCCAGCCTGCCCGACCGCAGCGTGCGGCACGCGGCAGCCCGGTTTCGATCGTGCCTCCGCTGCCCCGTGCGTCAGCGTCAGCACTGCCAGGGTGCGCCTCCCATGACGGCCCGGACGGCGCTGGTGCTCAGCGGCGGCGGCAGCCTTGGGGCGGTCCAGGTCGGGTTCATTCGACGCGCCATGGAGCTCGGCCTCCAGTTCGATATCCTCGTCGGCACGAGTGTTGGGGCCATGAACGCCAGCTACGTGGCGTTCCACGCACCCCACGACCACGATTGCCTCGAGCAGATCTGGCACGGCCTCGCGGGAAAGCGCCTGTTCAGTCGCAATCCGCTTACCATCGCCGGCAGCCTCTGGCGCTCGCGACTCAGCATCTACGATAACCGCCTCCTCCGGCGCCTCCTAGCCGAACACCTCGCCAGCGACCGTTTCGAGGATGCCCGCGCTGCGCTCTACATCACGGCGACCGACATCTGCACCGGGAGCCGCGCCATTTTCCACGAGGGCTCCATCAGCACCGCCGTGCTTGCCTCCACGGCCATTCCCGGTGTCTTCCCGCCGGTCAGGGTCGGAGACCGACTGTTCGTTGATGGCGGCGTGACCTCCGGCGGAGATATCGACGTCGCCATCGAAGCCGGCGCCACCTCGGTGGTCTATCTCGACCTGCGTGCGCCAGCACCCACCGGCTGCCCGCGCAACCTGCTTGAACTCGTCGGCCGCTCGTTCGAACTCCTGGCCCAGGACCGCGCAGCCTGCGCCATCGAGCACCGCACCTACCCCGCCGAGGTCGTCCACATACAGCCCGGCTTGCGCAGCGCCCGCGGCGACTTCCGCGACGCGCCCCGGCTCCTGGCCTCGTCCTACCGCGTGGCCTGCGAGGTCTTCGACCGCTGCCACGTCGGCGGCGTCCTCCGCGCGGGCCATTACCACGGTCCCTTCAGCGAACAGACGCCGTAAAGCCCCTGCGATCACCGTCACTGAATGGTCCGGTGCACATCGGCTCCACTGCCTTCGAATACCCCAGCCCCGGAGGAATCATGTCCAATCGCCGCCGAACCACCGATGCCAGGCACGCCCGCCGCCCCAGCGGACCGGCAAAGAGCAATGCAGCCCTCACCCGCGGCCTCTTGCTCATCGCCGGCATACTGCTCATCGGCGGCCTGGCAGCACTCGTGGTCCTGAGGGGAGGCTCCTCGGATGCTTCACCCGCCGCGGCCGACGCCGCCGACTCGCAGCTCGCCCGCGACAACGCCGGCGGCGCCGAGGTGCGCGTGCTCAGCGGGAGCCGTCATACCGTCTACCACGCGACCGCGCCACTGCCCACCGAAAGCACACCCACGAGCGACGGTCGACCCGTCCTCGTGTGGTTCTCTGGCACCTGGTGCGACTTCTGCGAGCGAATGGAGCCGTTTGCCCATGCCACCGCCTCGCAGTTCCGCGACAGGCTGGTCTTCGTCGAAAAGTCGGTCGACCACGACCGGTCGGCGGCGGCCCGCTATGCCGTCAGAGGCACTCCGACGTTCGTGCTCATCGATCCAACCGGCCGGGAGCTTGCCCGCTTCGGCTTCCAGCCAACCGCCGAAGCCTTCGCCGCCGCCATTGAGGCTGCCCTCCAGCGCGCCTCCTGACCTCACCTGCGGAGCGTTCCGTCAGGCCCGCCACGCTGAGCTCCTGCGGGAACCGGGGCCCCCCTCCACCCCGGACGCAGGAATCGGGGCGGCAGCCTTTCGTGGCTGCCGCCCCGGCACGAATGTCCCTGGACCGCTCAGGAAATCGCGGCTAGGACCGGGACCGGGCAGTTCACCATGAACAGCTTGCCGTTGGTGTCCGGCGTGCCCGGGAACCGCGTCAGCTCGCCGGCCGATTCGGCCGCCTGAATCTCCGCAAGCGACTTGAGCAGGCGCGGAGTACGCCCGTCCTTCCAGATGAACGTAAAGTGGTCCCAGTACGGGCTCCATGCTGCGTCGCCCACAATGGTATCGGTCACGCTCTTCTGGAAGCCCATCGGACCGCTCCCGGGCAGCCCATTGCCGAAGACCAGGATTTTCGCCGTCGCCCCTGCCGCCGTAAGGTCCGCCGCGCCGGGGGCTGGTGCGATCTTCATCCCGCCGGCCATCTCCGGCATGGTCACGTCGGTTACGATATAGCGGGACGCCGGGTAGCAGCCGTGCAGCTTGAAGGTCACCTTCTTCCCGGCCACGTCGACGGGCTCCAGCAACTGCCCGCCGCCCAGGTAGACCTCCTTCGCCGTATCCACCGGCATCTCCCCGCCAGGCCACTTCACCACCGGGTAGTTCACAACGATCGACGTGGCTTCCACCTGCACGGCGCCAGCCTTCTCCGCGTCGCGAATGGCCGATTCCGATGTCAGCTGCGACGCGGTGCCGCTAAACCTGACCCGATGCAGCACGAACGCCGGCGAATAATCCGCAAGGTGCGGCGCGCTCGAGAGCACCGGCTTCAGGTTCGGCGCCCCTTCGAAGACGTAGATCCTGCTGGTGCCGCGCCCGCCCCCCGCCGCAGCCTTCGCCATCAGCGGGACGTACACCAGCTTCTCCTGCTCGGCGAACGCCTTATCCGAAGCGTCGGTCCGGATGAAGTAGACGCTTTGCTCCTCCACCAGACCTTCATGCAGGCGGAAGGTTACGTAGCCAAAGTCGCCCTTCCAGTCCTCCGACCAGAGGGCGTGGTCGAGCACATCGCCGACCTGGACGCTGCCCTGCTTCGGCCCGGATTTCACCGCCGGCGCCGCCGTCGGACTGGCAGCGGCGCGGGTTGCGACACCCGGGGTCGCCGGGCTGGCATCGTCGTCATCGCCGCACGCGGCGCCGACGATCGGCAGCGCAAGGCCCCCCGCTGCCAGGGCAAGGAACCGTCGCCTGGGGAGTGCTCGAAGTCGTTCGTTGTTGGTCAATGCCATCACCTCCGTGGGATGGCCAAAGGTTCAAGGGCAGGCTGCATCCATTCCGTGACGAGCGTCACGCGAATCGTGTGATAGAGATCACCGTTTAAACATTGCCTTGACCACGCGTCGCCGCTGACCGCTCGGTGACGCCCATCACTGCGCACGCAGCCGCCGGGAGCGACCATCGGCACATGGGTCACTCGCTGCACGGCGCGCCCCTTCCTGCTGGCTCCGCGACGACCGGGGCTGTTGCCCTTTCGCAACAGCTGCTGCGCGCCGTCAGGGCGGGCCAGGGGACGGCTGAGTTCGAAGCGCTCGCCACCCTGTCGGAAGGCGACTTGCGCCGCTCCCTCGCCACCGATGCCGACAAGCTCGCCTTCTGGATCAACGTCTACAACGCCGGGATCCAGCGAGTCCTGGCAGAGTCCCCGGACCGTTACTCGCGCCGGCTGCGGTTCTTCTCCACGTTTGGGGTTGAGGTCGCCGGCCACCACCTCACCTTCAACGCCATCGAACACGGCATGCTCCGCCGCTCCATGTTCGCCTTCTCTCTCGGCTACATGGCGAATCCCTTCCCGGGCCGCTTCGAACGGGCCTTCCGGCTCCAGCGCCGCGACCCGCGGGTACATTTCGCGCTCAATTGCGGGGCTGCGAGCTGCCCGCCGATCGCGTTCTACGACCCGGCGCTCATCGACGCACAGCTCGACCTGGCCGCCCATTCATACCTCGATACCACCACGTCGTACGACCCTGCCACCAACACCGTGACGGTCACGCGCCTGTTCCTCTGGTTCCGCGGCGATTTCGGTGGGCCGGCCGGCATCCGGCGGCTCCTGGCCCGCTACGAGCAGATCCCGCCGGGTTCCGCCCCGCGCCTTCACTTCGCGCCCTACGACTGGACGCTCTCCCTGGACAACTACGCCCCGGGCTGAGCCCCCGCGCCACCGGGGGAGCGCCGCGGTGCCCGGGGCGCCTCCCGAACTCCCGGGCTGTCTACGAACCCGCCGCCGCGTCGCCGCCCTTGAGCCACCGCTCCGCGGCCTCGGCCGTTTCGAACCCGTCGAACTGCGCCAGCAGCGCCTCGAGAATCTCCTCCCGGGCATCGCGTGCCTCCGGCGCCTCTCCGCGCTTTGAAAAATCCAGCTGGTCCAGGATGGCGAGTTTCCGCTCGAGGACAAGCCAGACCACGTCATCGAACGTCCCCGGCGCGGTCACGTGGTACACGTTCACCATCCGGTTCTGCCCGATGCGGTAGGCCCGGTCTTCGGCCTGCAGGTGGTTGGCCGGGACCCAGTCGAGGTCGTTGAAGAACACCTCGGTCGCCGCCGTGAGGGTAATGCCGGTGCCCGCGGCCAGGATGTTGCCGATGAACAGCCGTACCCCGGGGTCCTCCTGGAAGCGGTCGACGGCCTCCTGGCGCGCCTTCTTCGAGGTATCGCCGGTCAGCCGGACAGCGGCCTCCCCGAACTCCCCCTGGAGCGCATCCGCCACCGCGTTGAACCCGGTGAACACGATTGCCTTTTCGCCCTGCTCAATGGTGTCCCGCAGCAGCTGAACGGTGTGCTTCACCTGGTCCTTCGCGATCGCGTGCCGCAGCTTGGTCATCGCGGGGAGCAGCTCGTTCCAGCGGACATTCCCCGAGTACTTTTGCCGCTGGTCGCGCACCAGGGCCACCAGCTGACCCGTGAGGTCCCGGTACTTGCCCGGTTCGAGCGGTACCGGCACCTCGCTGCGCAGCCTGGGCGGCAGGTCGAGCACTTCCTCTTTCCGCCGGGCCAGCACCGTGCCCGCAACCTTCTGCTTCAATTCGTGCAGGTTCGATGCCCCGCTAAAGTCCCAGCCATACCCGTCCCATTTGCCGTCGCAGTAGCGCCGCCCGAATCCGATGTAGCTCTCCGCCAGCGGGTGGTCGATGGCCCGCAGCAGGTTGAACAGCTCGATCGGCCGGTTCATCACCGGCGTGCCGGTGAGGAGGTAGCAGTCCTCGACCCGCTCGGCGATCGCCAGCGCCGTCTTCGAACGCGCCGCCTCGGCGTTCTTGATGTAGTGGGCCTCATCGAAAATCACCGCCGCCCACGGGTTCGCCATGATCTCGGCCCGCTTCCGGGTGATGATGTCGTAGTTGATGATGGTCCAGCGCGCCGGGACCACCGGGTCGGGTCCATTGATGATCCGTACCTCCGCCTCGGGGTAGACCATCTGGATTTCCCGGCGCCAGTTCAGCTTCAGCGAAGCCGGGCACACCACCAGCAGGTTCCCTTCCGGCCGCCGTTCGCCCAGCGCGATGATCGCCTGGCGGGTCTTGCCGAGGCCCATGTCATCGGCCAGGATCGCGCCCCGCGAGGAGGCAAGGAACCGCACGCCCTCGCGCTGGTGGGGGAACAGCCCCGGGAACTACAGCAGGATCTCTTCGGCATCGACACTGCGGATGGCGAACACCCCAACCACGCCCGCCAGCTGGCTGACGTCGGCGCCGGCGGCCTCCAGTGCCCGGTATGCATTCTGGGGCAGACCGAAGGGGCACCGTCCACTCGCGCTTGCGCCAGTCGTAGGGCGCCACCTTCAGGGAACGCATCGCCTCGACCAGCGGCTTCTGCTTCGGCACGCTCAGGTAGAGCGCGTTCCGCACCAGCCGCGCGCCAACGACGGGCCGGGGCGACGCAGGGGTCGGCGAAGAGTCGGTGGGAGTGGTCTCTTCGGGCATGGCTGCACCTCCTCATGGTGGTCGCGACAATCCTGCGCCACGCCCGCGTCACCCCCTGTCGTGTTCTCGGGCCTCCTGCCGGCCGCTAGATGATTGCGCACACTGGCTGCCCGGCGAGAACTCAATCCGTGTCGGCACCTCCTTACGGCGGTGGATTCGCGCACCGTTGGACTCAAAACCGCTCGCCTTAGCGCAAACTCAGGACCCCCGGGCGGATGCCTCCGGCATTCCCCCAATGGGCCGCGCTGGCCAAACGGCCAACAATCCCGGTGTACGCCAACAACACCACCCCCTGGAGCCACCGCCATGGACCACCGTGCCCCTGCGTTCCTCGGCCGCGACCGCGCCATGCTCGCCGTGATCGCCGCCCACATCCCCCTCGTCCTGGTCACGTCCGTCATCGCCGATGGCCTCGCCCCGCTAACGGCCGGTCTCGGCGCCCTTGCCGTGACCGGGCTGGCCGGCCTGGGCTACGCCCTCGTCGCGGGGACGCGCACCTATCGCGCTATCGTCGCCGCCGCGCTGATGGCGATGTCGGGGCTCTTCATCGCCGCTTCGGGCGGAGAGATCGCCGTCCACTTCCACGTATTCGTCGTCCTCAGCCTGCTGGTCGTCTATTACGACCCGATGCCGATTCTCGTGGGCGCGGCCGTCATCGCGGTCCATCACCTCGCCGGCAACTGGCTCTTCCCCGCCTACGTCTTCGATACCGGCGCCTCCCTCGCCGTGGTCATCAAACACGCGCTGTTTGTCGTCGCCCATGCGGGCGTCACCATCTTCGTCGCCGAGCGTATTCGCCGCAGCGCCGCGGCCATCTCCGGCGCCGCCGCGCGTCTCGCCGATGAGCAGCTCCCCGGCCTCCGCGAGGCCATCGTCGCCGTCTCGGAAGGCGACCTCTCCGTGCCCGTGGCTTTCGAACCCTGCCCCGTCAGCCTCTCCCAGTCGGACGAGATCGGCGCCATGGCTGCCTCCTTCAACCGTCTCCAGTCCGAACTTGCCACGATCGCCGATGCCGCACGGGTCATGACCTCCGGCCTGCAGCAGCTCGCCACCGACGTCCGCCAGCATGCCGATGCCGTCCTCGCCCGAGCCTCGGCGCTCGAGGCGGCGGCCGGGGTGGTGCAAGATTCCTCGTCGTCCATCGCGGCCGATGCCAGCGACGTCCGAACCGCCACCGACCGGCTGGCCAACCTCGCCCGCGAAGCTGATGCTGCCGCCCGCATCGCTGCCGACGGCGCCCATCGCCTCGCAGGCGCCGCTGCCACCACCGCCAGCGTGGCCGGCGAGTCCCGCGCGGCCATGGAGGCCATCGACGAGCGCATCCGCCACGTCGCCGAATCCGCCTCCGGGGTCGCCCGCACCGCCCGCGAAAGCCAGGAGGCCGCCGCCGCAGGCCGCCAGGCCGTCCGCGAAGCCGTCCAGGCGATGTCCTCCATCGCGTCCGCAGTCGAGCACGCCGCCGCGACCGTCAACGAACTTGGCTCCTACAGCGACCAGATCGGCGCCATCGTCCAGGTCATCGAAGAAATCGCCGCCCAGACCAACCTGCTCGCCCTCAACGCCGCCATCGAAGCCGCTCGCGCCGGCGAGCAGGGCCGGGGCTTCGCCGTCGTCGCTGAGAACGTGCGCCAGCTCGCCGAGCGCTCCGGCGCCTCCACCCGGGAGATCGATGAGCTCATCGCCCAGATCCAGTCGCGTACCGCCGAGGCCGTCAGGGCCATGCAGTCCGGCGTTGCCGATGTCCAGGCCGGCCAGCAGGTGACCGCCCGCGTCGAATCCCTCCTTGAACGGATAATCGACCGCGTATCCGCCGCCGTTTCCGAAGTCGATGCCATCGCAGCCGAGGTCGCCGCAGTCGCCGAGCGCGCGAGCTTCGCCGCCGGGTCTGCCGCCTCCCTCGCCGACGACGCCGGCGCCGCCAGCCAAACGGCCGCCGAGATTGTCGACGCGACCGAAGACGTTCGCCGCTCCATCGATTCCGTCGCCGAGAGCTCGAGCGAGGCCGAGGCTGTCGTCGACCGCGTCTCCGGCGCCACCGGCGACCTCGCCGGCCGGGCCGCCGCCCTCGATGCTGAGGCTGCTGCCCTCCGCTCCGTTGCCGAAGCGCTGGGCGCCAGCGTCGCCCGCTTCCGCCTCGCCGCGCCGGTCAGCCGCCTCCCGGAAGACCGCAGCCATGTCCGGCGCGCGGCCTGAACGGTCGAGTCCCTCGCGCCGGCTCGCCGCCTGGCTGGTCCTCGCAGCGTTATGCGCCATTCCCGTCGCCGCTGAGGCCCTCCGCTACGCCGCCCTTCCCGCCCGGGCGGCGTACCGCTTCGTCTGCGGCTGACCCCCTCCGCGCCCGCCGCTCCCGGGGCAGCGCCCGGCCTGCCCCTGCACCGCTCCGCCCGGGCTTTCGCAAACGCTTGCATGAGCATAGAGTTGCATGGAAGAGGGGAACGGCTAGGATATGAGATAAGGTATCAGTAAGGAGTCTCCATGGCTATCTCCCGACGGTCGTTCCTCCGCGGCGTATCAGCGGTTGGGCTCGCCGCTGTCCCAGGCCTTGCCGCCGCCTGCGGCGATGATGACGAACCGGCCCCTTCCACGCCGGCGCAGGGCGAACCGACCGGCGCCGCGACACCATCGGCCACGGCCGCCACGCGTCGCGGCCCCAGCAGCGGCACGCTTCGCCTCGCCGAACCATTCCTGGCCTCCTCCCTCGACGCCGATGCCGGCTCCAGCGCGGCCTACAACCTCCAGTCCATCGGCGTCGCCGAGTGCCTCGCTCGCTTCACCCCCACGCTCGCCGTCGAACCCTGGATCGCCGCGCGGTTCGATCGGGTCGACGACCTGACCTGGAAAATCACCCTTCGCGACGACGTCACGTTCTGGGATGGCTCCCCGGTTGACGCTGCCGCCGTCCGCGATTCGCTCCTGCGGACGATGGAAAAGCAGCCGGGTACGGCCGACCGCCTGCCCCCGGGAACCGAGTTCACTGCCAGCGGATACGAACTTACTCTCAAGACGCCGAAGCCGGTCGGCCTGCTTCCTACCCACCTCGCCGACGCCTCCTTCGCCATCAAGAAGGTCCTCCCCGGCAACCAGTTGCTGTACACCGGCCCGTGGCGGGTGACCGCCTTCACGGCGCGGGAGTCCGCCACGCTCGAAGCCTATGACAACTACCGCGGTGGACCGCCGTGGATTCGCACCATCCAGGCGCGGCAGGTCGCCGATACCAACACCCGCTCCCTCGCGGTCCAGGCCGGCGACGTCGACATCGCCCAGGCCCTCCTCCCCGCCGACGTAGAACGCCTCAAGGCAGCTGGGCTCACCGTCTACGTCTCGCCCTGGGCGCGCCAGCACATGATCGTGCTCAATGTCGCTGCGCCGCCCTTCAATGACCTCGCCGTCCGCAAGGCGTTCTCCCTCGCCCTCGACCGGGAGGCCATGGCCAAGGGCATCATGGACGGCGCCGCGACGCCAGCCTACGGCTTCGCGCCCGACTCCGTCGGGCACAAGGGCATCCTGGCCATCCAGAAGTTCGATGCCGCCGAGGCCCGGCGTGTCCTCGATGCCGCAGGCTGGCTTCCCGGGGCCGATGGCATCCGTCAAAAGGATGGCAAAAAGCTCTCCTTCAAAATCGCCACCTACGCCGGCCGCGCCGAGCTCGAACAGGCCGCCGTCGTCGCCGTCGACATGCTCAAGGCCGTCGGCATGGAAGCTTCCATCGAAAAGGTCCCCGACATCGAAAAGACCATGAGCGAGAACAGCTTCCAGGCCGCCACCTACTCGATCGGGTCGGCCGGCTTCGGCGATCTCAGCCGCATCCTCGGGCTCCTGTACGTCCCGTCGAGCCGCAACAAAGACCGCTACAGCAATCCTGCCGTCAACCAGGCATACGCGGAGTATCTCGAAACCTCCGACGAGGCCCGGCGCCATGTGCTCCTGGAGTCCATCCAGCAACAGCTCGGCAACGATGTCCCCGTCGTGTACCTCTTCAACCCCAAGCAGGTCGTGGCCACCTCCCGGAACGTGCAGAACTTCAGCCCGCACCCCAACGACGCCTATCGGCTTCACCCCGACATCCGCCTCGGGGGCTGACCCATGCCGTTCTACCGCCAGCTCACCGAAGCCGACGCTGCCCACGCGCGGGACCTCGTGACCCGGGTCTACACCGAACGTTTCGGCCCCGAAGTCGTTGCACGCTGGCACGCCGATATCCGCGCCCTGGAGGAGCAGTACCTCGCCAATCCCCGGCAGGCTGCTTTCGTCGCCGTCGAAGACGGCCGCGTCATCGGGTTCGCCGCCGTCCGGCATCGGTGCCCGTCGTCCGGCCCCCTCGCCGGCGTGTACGACCCTGCCGCGACCTGCGAACTGGGCCGCGTCACCGTCGAACCTGCCTATCGCCGGCGCGGCATCGCGCTCCAGCTGGTCGAACTCGCCCGCCTCTGGGCCAGCGGCCGCTACCGCGTCGTCACGCTCCACACCGACCACGACAACGTCGAGGCACTCGGTCTCTGGCGCCGGCTCTGCCGCGAGGTCCTCACCCACGAAGGCACCGTCTACTTCGAACTCCCCCTCGACCAACCCGTCGGCCCGGCTGGACCGGCCGGCCATCCCAGGAGCACAAACCCATGAACAGCGCGACCCCCGTTCCTGGCGAGCCCCTAGTTGACCTCGTGCCCTGGTACGAGCGCTGGGAGCGCCAGCAAGCAACCTACATCCCCCTGCGAGAAGAGCGCTTCACCGTAATGCTCGATACCGTCGAGCACATCGCCGGTGATGCGCCGGTGGTACTCGACCTCCTCTCCGGCCCGGGCGCCATTTCCGCGCGCGTACTCAAGCGCTTCCCGCGGGCCCGCGTCTACGCGCTCGACCTCGATCCGGTGCTCATGGCTATCGGTAAAGCCGCGCACGGCGACGCAGGCGGCCGGCTCACCTGGCTCGAGGCCAACGTAAAAGATCCCGACTGGGTGCGGGTGCTCCCGCCCGTCCAGTTCGATGCCGTCCTGTCCACGACCGCCATCCACTGGCTCGAAGCCGGCGACATCGTCGAGCTCTATCGCGCCCTCGCCGTCCACATCCGGCCCGGCGGCGTCTTCATGAACGGCGATCAAATGCGCTTCCCCGCCCGCGACCAGGTCCTCCGCGGCCTCACCGAAGCGATGCGCTCCCGCCACGAGCAGGCGAGCCAGCAGGCGGGCGGCGAAACCTGGGAGCACTGGTGGGCCGAGCTCCGCAAGCTCGAACCGATTGGCCCGCTCTTTGAAGAACGCGATCGCCGCTTCCGCTGGCGCAACATCGAACGGGAGCGCGCCATCGGCTCCACCCGGGACGATGCCAACCCGAGGCAGCTGGTGTCCTCGACCTACCCCATCCACCACGCGGCGCTCCTCGACGCCGGCTTCTCCGAGGTCCACCAGATCTGGCAGTTCTACGATAATCGCATCCTCGCCGCAGTTCGGTAGCGGCCGTGGCGCGCTTCGCCGTGGTCCGTCTGCTGCAGGCCATCCCGGTCCTGCTGCTCCTGAGCGTTGCCGTCTTCGTGCTCCTCGAGCTCGCCCCCGGCGACCCTGCCCTTCGCGTGCTGACCTCGCAGGGTGTCGAACAACCCGATCAACGGGAGGTCGAAGCCCTCCGCGCACGCCTGGGCCTCGACCGGCCGGCCTGGGAGCGCTACCTTCGCTGGCTCGGCGACGCCGCCCGCTTCGATCTCGGCACCTCGTACGTCAGCCGGGAGCCGGTCAGCAGCCTTCTCGCTGAGCGGCTCCCCGCCTCGGTCACCCTCGCCGCCGTAACCGCCCTGGTGAGCGCAGCCATCGCTATCCCGCTGGGTACCCTGGCGGCCGTTCGTCGCGGCCTGCTCGATACAGTCGTCCGGGCCGGCACCCTGGTGTTCGCCTCGGCGCCCAGCTTCTGGCTCTCACTGGTCGCCATCTGGCTGTTTTCGACAGAACTGCGCTGGTTTCCCGCCCTTGCCGACTTCAGTCCACGGGGGATCGTCCTCCCGGCGGCTGTGCTCTCCCTCCGTTCCCTGGCGCTCGTGGCCCGCCTCACCCGGGCCACGGTGGCGGACGCGCTGGCAATGCCCCACATCCCGGTCGCCCGGGGGCGCGGCCTCAGCGAGTCCGCCGTCGTAATTCGCCATGGGCTGCGCAACGCCCTCGTGCCCATCGTGACCGTCCTCGGGCTGGATTTCGCAGCGCTGGTGGCCGGGGCTGCCGTCGTGGAGACCGTCTTCACCTACCCCGGCGTCGGGCGCCTTGCGGTCCAGGCCGCCCTCGCGGGAGATGCCCCGGTGGTGCTGGGTTTCGTCCTCGTCGCCTGCACGGCCGTCATCATCGTCAACGCCCTCGTCGATATCCTCGCCGGCTTCCTCGACCCGACCATCCGGCAGCCGGGGAGCCGGGTTGCATGAACCCTGCCTTCGAGCCTGGGCCCCCGCCGGCCGCCGGCAGGCGAGCGCTGCCCCGACTGCACGCGGCCGCCGCCTGGGGCCCCCTGCTCGCGGCCATCGTCCTCGCCTGCCTCGCCGGGCCGGCCGTTTGGCGCGCAAGTCCAACCGAAACCGACCTCCTCAACCGCTTTGCCGGCCCTTCGCTGCAGCACCCGCTGGGGACGGACTCCTTTGGCCGCGATCTCCTCGCCAGGATCCTCCACGGGGGGCGCAACTCCCTGCTCACCGCAGGCCTCGTGCTTGTCTGCACGGTCTCGATCGGCGCGGTTGTTGGTGTGAGTTCCGCAGTCGTCGGGGGACGCATCGACCAGGCAATTGCGCGCCTGGTCGATGGAATGCTCGCACTCCCCTCGCTCATCCTTGCGCTGGGCGTGGTCGGCGCCCTGGGACCGGGATGGCGCTCGCTCGTGATCGCCCTCGTGGCGACCGGCTGGCCGTGGTTCGCGCGGGTCTACCGTTCGCTCGTCATCACCGAACGGGAGCGCGGGTACGTCGCCGCCGCGCGGGCTCTCGGAGCCGGGCCGCTCCGCATCGCCATCTGCCACATCGGCCGCAACGTCTTCGGGCCCGGGCTCGTCGTCGCCACCACCGAACTCGGCAACGCAATCCTGGGCCTGGCCGCCTTCTCCTTCCTCGGGCTCGGAGTCGCCCCGCCCACCCCTGAGTGGGGGCTGATGGTCAGCGACGGACGCCAGCACTTTCAGTCCCACCCGTGGATCATCATCGCGCCGGGGCTCGCCATCACCATCACCGTCGTGGCCGTCAACCTCTTCGGCGATGCCCTCCGCGATGCCACCGACCCCCTCCGTGCCCGCCGCTCCCGGGGCAGCGCCAACGCCGCAAATTTGCCAAACTAGGCACTGCGAGCACGCGTGCCCCCGTAGCTCAGCGGATAGAGCAGTGGTTTCCTAAACCATGTGCGCAGGTTCGATTCCTGCCGGGGGTACCACTCCCTCCCCCTCCCCTCCGGCCGCTACCATACCCCCGCCGGAGGTGCGCCATGTCCTACCAGTACATCCTCGTCGACCCGACGGCCCCTACATCACCATCACCATGAACCGGCCCGAGCGCCGGAACGCCCTCTCCCTCGGGCACCTGCGCGAGCTTCGCGACGCCTTCGAACGCGCGGGCGAGTCCGATGCCCTCGGTGTCATCCTCGCCGGCAACGGCCCTGTCTTCTCCGCCGGCCACGATTTCTCCGAAATGGCCGGAGCCGGCCTCAGGGAGATGCGTGAGCTCCTCTGGACCTGCACCGACCTCATGGAAACCATCCAGCGCATCCCTCAGGTCGTCATCGCCCGCGTCCACGGCCTCGCTACCGCCGCCGGCTGCCAGCTGGTCGCCACCTGCGATCTCGCCGTCGCCTCCGAGGAAGCCTCCTTCGCCACCCCCGGCGGCAAAGGCGGCTGGTTCTGCCACACCCCCATCGTCGCCCTCAGCCGTGCCATCTCCCGCAAGCACGCCCTCGAAATGGCGCTCACCGGGGACCCAATCGATGCCCAGACCGCCCTCCAGTGGGGCCTCGTCAACCGCGTCGTCCCGGCCGAACTGCTCGACTCCGCCACCCTCGACCTCCTCCAGCGCGCCACCCGTGGCTCCGCCTTCTCCAAGGGCGTCGGCAAGCAGGGTTTCTACGCTCAGGTCGACCTCGACCAGCCAAAAGCCTACGCCTACGCCGTCGAACTGATGGCCGCGGCCTCCCAGTCCGAGGACGCCCAGGAGGGGATGCGCTCGTTCCTGGAAAAGCGCCCGCCCCGCTGGTCCAACCGCTAGCGGCGCCCGGCTGCCCAGGTCCTCGCCCGGGGCTACCCGGGCCGGTAGCATGAGCGCAAACCCGTGCGCATCGCCTTCATCGTCCTCGGCCTCGTCATGATGGTCGCCGGTGCTGCCTGCGGAGCCAGCGGCATCGCCTCCTACCGCGCGCTCGATGAAGGCGACTACCTCCTGAGCGGGCCCGCCACGTTCACCACCTCGACCGTCGGCTTCTTCAGCTCGACGGGGGAACTCACCGGCGACCCGGGCGCCGTCCGCCGCGGCACCGTCACCATCCGCGTCAGGGTTACCTCGGGCGAGAACCTCTTCGTCGGCATCGCCCCGCGCGAGCAGGTCGACGCCTACGCCGGCGCTGCCAGCCGCGAAATCATGGCCGATGTCACCTACGACCCCCTCGACTTCCGCCGGACCGCCGTCGGCACCGAGCGTTCGCTGCCCCCTCCCGCCTCAGCGCTGACCTGGACTGCCGCGGTCGAGGGAGATGCTCCCCTCGAGCTCACCTGGCAGGCCCTCCCGGGCGAGCACACCCTCGCCATCCTCCACCGCGATGCCTCCCCCGGCCTCACCGCCACCCTCGAATTCGGGACGAAGTTCCGCTACCTCCGCTTCTCCGCCATCGCCGGCATCGTCCTCGGGACGGTGCTCCTCCTCGGCGGACTCGCTTTCCTCGTCAGCGGACTCCGCCAACGGCGAAGCCCATCCCCCGGCTAAACCAGCCGAATCCAGCGCCGCTTGCCCACCTGCACCACCGCCCCGCGGCGGGCGGGCGTGGTCGCCGCGGCAACCACCCCGTCGAGCGTGACCGCACCCTGGTCGAACAACCTCCGCGCTTCCCGCTTCGAAGGCGCCGCGCCTGCCGCCAGCACCACATCCATCAGCAGCTCACCATCGGAGACCCGGTACTCGGGCGCATCCTCGGGTACCTCCTTACGCTGCACCGTTCGCTCGAAATGCTCCTGCGCCCGCAGCGCCGCCTCCTCGCCCCAGAACTCCGCCACGATGGTCCGGGCGAGCAGCTTTTTCGTTTCCATCGGGCTCCGTTCGCCGTCGCGCATCGCCCGCATAATCGTCGCCACCTCGCCCGGGTGAAGGTTCGTGCCCAGTGTGAAGTACTGGCCGATGACGTCATCCGGGATCGACATCACCTTGCCGAACTGCACCTCGGGCGGGTCATCCACGCCAATGTGGTTCCCCTTCGACTTCGACATCCGCTCCTTGCCGTCGAGCCCCACGAGAATCGGCAGCGTGACCGGCACATGGGGCCGCTGCCCGGCGTCCTCCTGGATCTTCCGGCCCGCCATCAGGTTGAACAGCTGCTCCGTCCCGCCCACCTGGACGTCGCATTCCAGCGCGTAGGCGTCGTAGCCCTGCATCAGGGCATAGAGGAACTCGTGCAGGTAGACCGCGTCGCCTGCCTCCCAGCGCAGCCGGAAATTCTCGCGCCGCAGCATCTCCGCCACCGTGAACTTCGACATCAGCCGGATGATGTCGGGGAAGCTCAGCTTCCCGAGCCACTCCGAGTTGTGCCGAACCTCCGTCTTCGCCGGGTCGAGGATGCGTGCGGCCTGCTCGAAATAGGTCGCTTCGTTCCGCTTGATCTCCTCCGGCGTCAGCATCGGCCGCAGCTTGTTCTTGTCCGAGGGGTCGCCGATCAGCGCCGTGTAATCGCCGATGAGAAAGATGCAGTGGTGCCCGAACTGCTGGAACTGGCGCAGCTTGCGCAGCGGCACGCAGTGCCCCAGCGTCAGCGAACTCGCCGTCGGATCGATCCCCAGGTACACCCGCAGCGGGCGGTCCTCCTCCAGACGCTCGCGCAGCTCTCGCTCCATCTGCTGCTTCAGCAGCGCATCGCCGTAGTCGACGCCGCTCATCAGCACGGTCATCTGCTCGTCGACTGGCGCCATCGTCCTCGTCATACCGGCTCCGGGTTCCCGTCGTCGCTTACCGCCCGCCGAGCAGCCGGCGGACCTGCTCCACATCTTCCGCGATCTGCCGTTTGAGAGCATCGACGCTCTCGAACCTCACCTCACCCCGGATGCGGGCCACCACCTCGAGGTCCATCCGCTCGCCGTAGATATCGCCCTCGAAATCCAGCAGGTAGGTCTCGATCGAAACGTGCCCCATATCGAAGGTCGGCCGCCGCCCGATGTTCGTCGCGCCGGTCAGCTGCCTGCCGGCCACCGTCGCCCGGGTCGCGTACACGCCCAGCGCGGGCAGCGCCCGGTCGGCTGCGACGGAGATGTTCGCCGTCGGGAAGCCGATCGTCCGGCCCCGTTCGAAGCCGCGCACCACCGGCCCGGAGAGCCGGTACGGCCGGCCCAGCAGCGCCGTCACCCGCTCCATATCGCCGGCGGCCAGCGCCGCCCGCACCGCCGTCGAGCTGAACCGCTCGTGGTCGTGCATCAGCGGCTCCACCTGCACAACCTCGAAGCCGACCTCCGCGCCCAGCCGACGCATCCGCTCGACCGTGTCCTTCGGCGCCCCGCGCCCGAAGGCAGCATCCGGGCCCAGCACCAGCAGCCGCATGCGCAGCAGCTCGCGGAACGCCGTCGCCAGCTCCTCGGCCGTCACCTCCGAGACCTCGCCGGTGAAGGTCAGCGGGATGACCCAGTCGGCCCCGGCCGCCCGGATCAGCTCCATCCGGTCTTCGAGCGACGTCAGGTAGCTCGGCGGGACCTCCGGGCGCAGCACGGTCACCGGGTGCGGGTGCAGCGTTACCACCCCCGGCGAAAGCGCCCGCTTTCGCGCCTCCTCGCGCAGGCGCCCCAGCAGCCACTGGTGGCCCCGGTGCACGCCATCGAGCACGCCGATGGTGACCGCCGTCTCCGGCCCGGGTGCCCCGGCCGCCAGCTGCGCCCGCGTAAAGCTCGGAATACTCACCGCCACAAGCCTAGCAACCGGGCTGGTCTCTGCCTATGCCGCGAGGTGGCCCTCGACGAACCCCCGCCGGGCGCGCATCCTCCTTCCAGCTCACCCCCGGAGGTTCCCGTGTCCGAAAACGCCGCCCCGGCGATGCAGGCCCGCATCCAGCCCTTCTTCCCCGGACTCCTCGGCATCCGCCTGCTCGAGGCCACGCCCGACCGCGTGACTGCCGAGCTCACGGTCCGCGATGAGCTCTGCACCGTCCCGGGCATCTGCCACGGTGGCGTGCTCATGGCCTTCGCCGACACCCTCGGCGCCGTCGCCACCGTCCTCAACATCCCGGAGGGCTCTGGCACCACCACGCTTGAATCCAAGTCCAACTTCTTCGCGCCCGCGCAGGCCGGCACCACGATTGTCGCCGAATGCCTGCCCCTCCACCGCGGCCGCCGCACCCAGACCTGGCAAACCTCCATCCGCGGGCCCGAAGGTCGCCTGCTCGCCCAGGTCACCCAGACCCAGATGGTGCTCACCTG
Source organism: Tepidiforma sp. (assembly GCF_034433535.1). Classification (GTDB taxonomy): domain Bacteria; phylum Chloroflexota; class Dehalococcoidia; order Tepidiformales; family Tepidiformaceae; genus Tepidiforma. Next base: position 5,768 of record NZ_DAOUAO010000248.1, on the reverse strand, counting down.
ACGCGCCCCACCCGCTGACGCCCGCTCAGCCGAAGTCGTGCGACTCGGGCCGCTCAATCCACCCCGGCAGCGGGCAGCGCCGGAACGACTCCGCCACGATGTTCGGGAACCCGCTCTGCTCGTTGTCCACCCGCCCGCGCACGATCACGAACGGCTCCATGCGGACCAGCTCGCGCTGCCGCTCCTGCAGCCCCACGTGCACCACCACGTTCGCCAGGCCGAACTCATCTTCGAGCAGCATGAACATCACCCCGCTGGCCGTCACCGGGCGCTGCCGGGTCACCACCATCCCGGCCATCTCCACCACCATCCCCTGCGGCAGCCGATTCGGGTTACGCACCCCGCCCAGGTGGCGGCTGGTGATCAGCCCCTCGTGCAGCAGCGGCCGCACCAGCGCCATCGGGTGGCGTCCCGGGCTCAGGCCGAGCCGGTCGTAGTCCCACGCCACCTCCTCCCACGCTGAGAGCACAGGGAGGCTGGCCATGTCCTGCTCCACCGGCAGCGCGAGCGCCAGCTGCCGGGCCGCCGGCCGCGCCGGGTGGGCCGGGGGCTGCGGCATCCGCGCTTCCGTCAGCAGCCCCAGCTGCCAGAGCAGTTCCCGCCGCGCCAGCCCGAAGCCATCGAGCGCCCCCGCGCGGATCAGCATCTCCGCCTGCTCCCGCGTGATCCCCGTGCGCACCAGCAGGTCCCGCAGCGAGCGGTACGGCCCGTTCGCTGCCCGCTCCCCCGCAATCCGTTCCGGCACCGAACGGTAGCCTGGCGTGCTCCGGTGCGCCCGCGCGTCCATCCAGCCCCCGCCGAGCCCCTTCACCTGCTGAAGGCCGAGCCGGATGTTCCCCCGCTCCGGCCAGGCGCCCGCCCGCGAGCAGTTCACGCATGGCCCCAGCACGGCGATACCGTGGCGTTCAGCGTCCTGCGCGAGCACCTCGACCGGGTAAAAGCCCATCGGCTGCGCGTTGAACAGGGCGCAGAAATACTCCGCCGGGTAGTGCAGCCGCAGCCAGGTGGACTCGTAGGCGAGCAGCGCAAACGCCACCGCGTGGCTCTTCGGGAACCCGAACGCCGCGAACGCTACCATCTTCGCGAACGCCACCTCCGCCGCCTCCCGGCTCACCCCCTGCCGCGCCGCCCCCGCGAAAAACTCCTCAGCCAGCGCCTGCATCGCCGCGCTCGAACGCTTGCGGCTCATCGCGCGGCGCAGCCGGTCCGCCTGGCCCGGCGTGAAGCCGGCCACCGCGCAGGCGATCTGCAGCACCTGGTCCTGGTAGAGCACATGCCCCAGCGTCTCCCCGAGGTACGGCTCCAGCAGCGGCTTCAGCTCCGGGTGGCCGTAATCCACCTCGATCGCCTCGCCCCGCGCCAGCCGCTCCCGGTACTCCATGTACGGCCGAAATGCCCCGGCCATGATCGGCCCCGGCCGGATGATCGCCACCTGCACCGCCAGGTCATCCAGGTTCCGCGGCTGCGTCCGGGGCAGCGTCTGCACCTGCGCCCGGCTCTCGATCTGGAACACCCCCATCGTGTCCCCTTCCCGGATCGCCGCGTACACCTCCGGCGCATCGTGCGGGATCCGCCCCAGGTCCACCCGCACGCCCCGCTCCTCCTCGATGGTGTCCAGGCACTCCCCGACCGCCGAGAGCATCCCCAGCGCGAGGAAATCGATCTTCACGAAGCGCGCGTCGTCGACCGAATCCTTGTCCCACTGGCAGACGAACCGCCCCGCCATCCGTGCCGGCTCGACCGGCACCACCGAGGAAATCGGCTCCGCCGAGACCACCACCCCGCCGACGTGCTGCCCGATGTGCCGCGGGAACCCCGAAACCTGCCCCGCCAGCTCCACCAGGTCGCGCCAGATCGGCGCCTCCGGCAGGTCCCGCAGCTCCGGGACCTTCCGCATCTCCTCCGCCAGCGAACGCGCATCCGCGAACGGCCCGCCGAGCCGGTTCAGCTTCGCCAGCACCGGCAGCGGCAGCCCCAGTGCCTTGCCCACATCCAGCACCGCGCTCCGGAAGCGGTACGTCGGGAAGGCCGCCACCAGCGCCGCGTGCTCCGGCCCATACCGGTCGTAGATGCGCTCCAGCAGCGCATCGCGGATGTCCCGCGGAAAATCCAGGTCGATATCCGGCAGCGAATGCAGCTCCTCGTTGAGGAACCGCTCCAGGTACAGGTTGTTACGCACCGGGTCGATGTGCGACAGCCCGATGAGGTAGCACACGATCGAGCTCACCGAAGACCCCCGCCCGCGCCCCACCGGCCGCTCATCCGGCGCCAGGCGCGGGTCGCGCCCGTGCAGCTCCACCGCCACCTCGTTCACCAGCTGCAGGATGTCCCAGTACACCAGGAAGAACCCGGCCAGCCCGTGCTGCGCGATCAGCGCCAGCTCCCGCTCCAGCCGCTCCCGGGCTTCGGCCGCATACGGGTCCGAAGGCGGGTACTTCCGCCGAAATGCCCGCTCACACACCCCGCGGAGGAAGCTGTCGAGCGTCGCGCCCTCGGGCACCGGGTAATCCGGCAGCCGGTAGGGCAGGTCCTCGGTCAGGTCGAAAGTACACTGCTCGGCGATCGCCAGCGTGTTCGCCACCGCATCCGGCCGCCAGGCGAACCGCCGCGCCATCTCGGCCGGCGACTTCAGAAAAAACTCCGAATTCGGCCGCCGCACCGTGTGCGAACTGTCGAGCGTCAGCCGGTGCCGGATGGCCACCAGCACATCGTTCAGGCGGTGCCGCGTCCGCACGTGGTAGTGCGGGTTGTTCGTCGCCGCCACGCGGACCCCGGCCCGGTCGGCAAGCTCCGCCAGCAGCCGATTCCGTCGGCGGTCACCGTACACCTCGTGGTCCTGCAGCTCCACAACATAGCGCTCGCCGAAGACGTCGCGGTAGCGACTCACCAGCGCCAGCGCCTGCCGGGCATCCTCCGCCGCCAGCCGGCCCAGCGCCGATTCGCGGCAGCCCGAGAGCACCACCAGCCCCGCGCTGTGCCCAAACAGCCACTCCTCCTCCACCATCGGCGTATCCTTGCCGTGCACGCGGTAGGCCCGGCTCAACAGCCGGCAAAGATTGCGATACCCCTCCGCCTCCGCCGCAAGCACCGTCAGGTGGTGCGGCCGCTCATCGCCCGCGGCCGGCGCCATGGTGAGCTCCGCCCCGGTGATCGCCCGCAGCCCCCGCGCCTTCGCCGCCTTCGCGAACTCCATCGCCCCATAGAGGTTGTCGTGGTCGGTCAGCGCCAGCGCCCGGTAGCCGAGCGCCAGGGCCCGGTCGATCAGCTCATCTGTGGTGCTCGCACCCTCCCGCAGCGACCAACACGAATGCGCGTGGAGCTCCGCATAGCCGTCCATGCGCTCCAGTATAGAACAAACGTTCGACGGGGTCCGAACCCCCGCCGAACGTTGCGCGGTCGCTCTCCTGGCCGCCTAGTTGCGCCCGTTCCCGAACAGCACCGTCACCGTCTGCCCGCTGCCGATCGTCACCGTCAGCGGGTTCGGCGTCGTCGGGAACCAGCCCGGCTGCAGCACCTCGGTAATCGTGTAGGTGCCAGGCGCCAGGTTGATGCACACCCCCGGCAGGCCGTTCGCGCCGGTGGTCACCTGGCCCAGCACCGTGCTCCCCTGGCTGATCGTGAATGTCCAGCCCTGCAGCAGCGGCTCATTGGTGTTCTGCACCCCGTTCTGGTTGACGTCATAGAACTTCTGGATGCAGAGCGTCCCATCGATGGGCGTCGGTGTCGGCGTTGGCGTGGGTGTCGGGAACGGGGTTGGCGTCCAGGTTGGGGTCGGCGTCGGTGTCTTGGTCGGCGTCGCCGTGGGCGTCGGCGTCTTGGTCGGCGTCGCCGTCGGTGTCGGCGTCTTGGTCGGCGTCGGCGTGGCTGGTACCACCGAGTGCGGCGGGCTCGGCGTGGGCTTCGGCGGCGTGGGAGTGGCTGTGCCTTTCGGCGGCACTACGGTGATCGGCACCGTTCCAATCGCCGACAGCGTGGGGGTGGGCGTTGGCGTGCCCTTCGGCGGAATCACCACGGTCCCGCCCACCGAGAGTGTCGGCAGGCTCGGCACCGCGGTCGGCGTCGGCGGGGCCGGCTTGCACTTGCCGTTCGGCCCCGCCTGGTAGACCGCCTGGACCTCATTCGCGCTCAGCGCCCGCTTATAGAGCGACAGCTCGTCGATTTCGAGCTCCGCGCTCTGGGTCGCCACGATTGCTGCAGCTGCCGTGTCCAAGTTCCCCGTGAACCACGTCGTCGCCGGTCCCGAGCTCGTCTGCTGCCCGTCCATGTACCAGCGCACCACGTTGGCTGAGCGGTCGACGGTCACCGCCAGGTGCCGCCAAACACCCGGGCCGGCCCACAACGAGGCGCTGTTCGGCGGCGGCAGCTGGTTCGCGCCGCTCTTCCAGAGGCTGGCATATCCGTTAGCAGTCGTCAGCGAATAGCCGACCCCGCTGCCGTCACGCTTCGTCAGGATATTCGAGTAGTTGGAAACCGAACTCCACCGGTAGATCCACGTTTCGATGGTGAAATTCCCGGTTCCCACCTGCAGGTCGGCCTGCGAAGGAGTTTGCCCCGAGGATACTGGCGGTTCCAGCCGCCATCCCCCGGCAACCTTGCCCGCGACGGGCGTCACCGACCCGGTGAACGTCAGGTCGTTCGGGAACCCGGCGATGTCGTGCGCCACGTTCCCCGAGGTCTCATCGAACGGCCACCACGCAACAAGGTCTGGCGGCGGCGGCAGGCACGCCGGCGGCGGGTTGCCCCCGCCCCAGCACCCCAGAGCGGCCAGCATCCCCGCGGCCAGCCCCGCCAGTGCCAGCCCCCGCAGCAGTATCGAGCGTCGCATCGTCTGCCCTCCTGTCCGTTGGCGAGGAGTCGCTCCTCCGCCTGCCAGCCAGACAGCTCAGCGCTCGATTTCTTACAGTGTCCGCGCTATTCGCGCTACCTGTTCGGGGCCTCGCCGCTGCCGTCCCGCGGCCGCGTCGGCGCCCAGCGGCTCAGGTCCTCCTCATCCTCGCCGGTCGCACGCTCGCCCTCGCTCCTTGCATCGGGACCAGCCCCGCGCCCCGCCCGCAGCCGTTCCGGCGCGGGCCGGAACTGCGAAAGGTCGGCGCCCACGAGCGATGACAGCCCCTCCCCGGCCGCGGCTCCGCCCCCCGGGGCGGCGAACGGGCTCCGTGAGCGGCTCCTCGCCCGTTCTAGCACTTCCCGGGGCCCCTCCGTCACCAGCCTCCCGTCCGCCAGCTCCTCAACCCTCCCGGCCATCTCCATCACCAGCCGGTCGTGCGTGCAGGCGATGATCGTAATGCCCTCCACCCGGGCAAGGTCCCGCAGGAGCCCGAACACCGCCGTCGCCGTCGCTGAATCGAGCTCGCCGGTCGGTTCATCCGCGAGGATCAGCTTCGGCCGGCCAGCCAGCGCCCGAGCAATCGCCACCCGCTGCTGCTCGCCGCCCGACAGCTCATAGGGCCGATGCTCCGCCCGCCGCCCCAGCCCGACAAACGCCAGCGCCTCGTTCACCCGCCGCTGCCGCTCCCGGTAGCCCACTCCCGCAATCCGCAGCGGCAGCTCCACGTTCTCCCGCGCCGAAAGCAACGGCAGCAGCCCGAACGACTGAAAGATGAACCCAAGCCGGTGCCGCCGCAGGGCATCCAGCTCCCGGTCCTTCATCGTGTCGACCCGCTTGCCGTCAACCCACACCTCCCCCGAGGTCGGCCGGTCGAGCCCCGCGATCAGGTTCAGCAGCGTCGTCTTGCCCGAACCCGAACGACCCACCAGCGCCACGAACT
>NZ_DAOUAO010000247.1:0-3503 GCF_034433535.1 Tepidiforma sp. | reverse complement strand
CCGCGCGGCGCTGTAGCGCGCCTGCGCCTCATCGCCGAGGAAGGCCCGGGTCATCCCCAGCTGCCAGTCCGACGTGTGCACGAACCGCACCACGCCGCGCACCCTACCAGAACAAGCGTTCGCTTACAAGGCCTGGGCCACCGGTTCCTCGGCCAGCGGGATCAGGACCCGGAACACCGTCCCATGCCCCGGCCGGCTGGCCACATGGATCGCCCCGTGGTGATCCCGCACGACGCCCACCACCGACGCCAGGCCGAGCCCCCGCCCGTGCCGCTTCGTGGTAAAGAACGGGTCGAAGACGTGGCTGAGCGTCTCCCGGTCCATCCCGTGGCCGGTGTCCGCTACTTCGATGTAGCCGTAGCGCGCCGGCGCAGCGTCCGGCGCGAACGCGCAGCTGCGCAGGTAGGCCCTGGTTACCGCCTGGGCGCCCGTCCGCACGGTCAGCCGGCCGCCCTGTCGCGACATCGCCTCCGCCGCGTTGATCACCAGGTTGAGGACAACCTGCCGCAGCCCCACGGGGTCGCCCTGCACGACCAGCGGCTCATCGGCAAAGTCGGTCTGGGCCAGCACATTCGCAGCCAGCCCGCCGCGCAGCAGGTGGAGCATCTCCCGGGTCAGGCCCGTCAGCTCCACGGCGGAGCGCTGCGACTGCATCCTCCCGGCGAACCGCATCATCTGCTGGACCAGCTCCGCCGCTCGCCCCGCCGCATCGCGGATGTCCTGCATGGCCATTCTCGCCGGCGATTCGGCGGCGACCAGGCTCATCGCGAACTCCGCGTTGCCAATGACCACCGCGAGCACGTTGTTGAAATCGTGGGCGAGCCCCGCCGAGAGCATGCGCAGGCTCTCGAGCCGTTCCGCCCGCCGAAGCTGCGCTTCCATCTCAATCCGCGCCGTCACATCCCGCACGATGCACACCACCCCCGGACCGCCCTCCGTACTGATGGGGATCAGCGAGACATCTGCCCAGAACCGTTGCCCATCAGCCCGGACGGCCTCCACCGGCTCCCGGTCCGCCATTTCCCGCGGCGAAACCGCTGTCCGGAAGAACTCGCTCATCAGTTCACCGTGGGCCTCGCGGCGCTCGGGGGCAACAAACTGCTGGACTGAGATGCCGAGCGCCTCAGCCTCCCTGACCCCGAAGATGCGTTCGGCCGCGCCGTTCATCCCGCGAATCGCTCCCGACCGGTCCACGAGCAGGATACCGTCAGGAGTCCCCAGGGCCGCTGCTTCGAGCCAGCTTGTCCCTGGCCTTCCTCCAGCGAACACGGTGACAACCGGGTGATGGCCTTCCATCAGCCCGAGCATGATGGATCACCGGTATCCGCGGTGATCAGGGATGTCCCCGTCATTTCATAACTTTCGGTTTCTTCATGCCAAAGCGAAACTAATTCTCCCCGGAGCCGGTCGGGGTTTTTGCCCTTGCCAAGCAAAAATCCACGGCAACGTTCCTGATAGGGGCAATCCCGATGCGCGATGGTTCGGATTGCGCGTTCGATCGTGACAGGCCGTGTCGCGTCTCTCGCAGGTTGGGCGCGCGTCGACCGCAGCAGTCACGAAGGGAGACCGTCTACCATGCCCCAGTCCTACCTCGAACGCCTCCATATCGACCCGGCCGACCAGGCCCTCCGCCTCCGTTGGGTCGGCATCACCGAGCGCGAGGCTGCGCTCATCCGCGCTGCCGCGCCCATCCTTCGGCCCCACGCCGAAGCCATCGTTCGCCAGTTTTACGACATCGCCTCCCGCTTCCCCGAGTGGCAGGCAAAGGTCCGCTCCGTCGGCTCTGACCGCGCTCGTCTCGAAGCCGCCCAGCTCGACTACTTCCTCCGCATCCTCGATGCCCGCTTCGATGCCGACTACTTCGAACACCGCCTCCGCGTTGGCGCTGCGCACGCCCGCCTGAACATCGAGCCGCGCTGGAATGTCGGCAACTACGGCATCTACGGTCAGCTGCTCTTCCCCATCCTCGCGCGCAAGCTGAAGGGCCAAACCCTCGCCGAAACCCTTGCCGCCTTCATGAAGGTCTTCGTCTTCGACGCCGCCCTCGCCGTCGAGACCTACCTCTCTGAGGGCGTCCTCGAAAAGCTCGTCGACATCCACGATACCCTCGGCGACCCGCTCCAGAACCTTGGCGCCAGCATCTCCCAGGTCGACGCCGCTGCCCGTGAAATCGCGACGGCAGCGCAGGAGATGGCCAGCGGCGCCGCCGCGCAAACTGCCACGATGGCCGACCTGAACGGCGAAATCGACGGCCTCCGCTCCTCCGCCGCTGCGGTCGCCGAAGGCGCAGCCAGCCAGGTCTCGGCTATCGAGTCCGCCGCGCGGGCCATGGAGGCGGTGACCGGCGCCCTCCAGCAGGTGCAGGATGCAGCCGCAGCGGCCACCGCCCGCGGCGACGCCCAGGTCTCGGAGGCAACCGAAGGTGCTCATGCCGTCCTCCAGACCATCGAGGCCATGGACAGCATTCGCGAAACCGTCAGCCAGACCGCCCGGGAAGTCGAAGAGCTCGGCCGGCAGGGCTCCCAGATCGGCGCCATCGTCCAGGTCATCGAAGACATCGCCTCCCAGACGAACCTCCTCGCGCTCAACGCTGCGATCGAGGCCGCCCGGGCCGGCGATCAGGGCCGCGGCTTCGCCGTCGTTGCCGAAAACGTCCGCTCCCTGGCCGAGCGCACCGCCGTCGCGACCAAGGAGATCGCCGCCCTCATTGCCGGCGTCCAGGGCGGCACTGGGCGCGCGGTCCGCGCCATGGAGCACAGCATGGCGAACGTCGAGGAGGGGGCGTCCCGCGCCCGCCGCGCCGGCGACGCACTCGACCGCATCCTCCAGGGCGCCGAAGCCGTCCGTGCCGAAATCGCCAGCATCACCTCTGCGGCGGCCTCCGTCGAGACATCGACGGGCTCGCTGACCCGCGTCCTCGATCAGCTCGAAACGCTCGCCCGCGCCTCGGCCGCCCGCGCCGAGGAGATGAGCGCCGCCGCCGAGCGCGTTCGTACCGCCGTCGCCGATGCCTCCGCCGTCGCTGAGCAGTCAGCAGCCGCGAGCCAGCAGGTCTCGGCCAGCGTCGAAGAGGTCGCCGCTCAGGTCTCGGAAATCGCCCGCGAAACGAAGCACCTGACGGCCAGCACCGCCGACCTCGCCTCGTTCATCGCCCGCTTCGGCACGGTCGCCCACAACTCCCGCGGCGAAACGTTTGTCTACAGGGAAGCCCGCTCTGCTGCCTGATCACCAAAAAACCTCGACATCACTTCCGCACGGCCCGGCTCTGCTGGGCCGTTTGGCCGTCACCACCCCCGCCATTTCGCCCTACCCTCGCAGCGAAACCGATGCCATCGCCCCTGACGCCCCAGCTCGAACTGCTCCCTACGGCCCGGAGGCTCCTGCTGCTCGGGCTCAAGCAGCACGGCGAGTCCGATGCCGAGGCGCTCGCCGCCGTCGCCTTCCTCTCGGTTCCGGCCGTCCGCGCCCACCTCGCCGGCCTCGCCCGCCTCGGCCTCGTCGAA
>NZ_DAOUAO010000246.1:0-5440 GCF_034433535.1 Tepidiforma sp. | reverse complement strand
AGCCCCGCCGCGACCAGCACCGCCAGCGCCGCCGCCCGGCCGGCCGCGTCGATGAGGCCCTCCTCCTCCAGCCACTCCGCGATCGAAAAGTCGGCGCCCACCTGATCATTCTCGCAGGCGGCGCCGACGTCGCCTGTCGCCGCGCGGTCTCTGCCCTACGGCGCCGTGAACTCGTGGCGCGTGCCGTTCACCACCAGCGTATAGGTCTTCCCGCTCTCGAAATCCGAACCAAGGTCCACCGTCGATTCGTGCGTCCCGTAGACCATCGTGCAGGCCACCTCATCGCTGTCCGGCATCCGGTTCGTCACCCGGATGACGATCTCCCTATCGGTCCGCTGCACGATCTCCCAGCCCGCGAACTGCGCGCAGCCGCTCGGCAGGCCGCTCGTGATGACCGCGGCGTACTGCGGCGGCGCCGTCTCGCGGATGAGCACCTCGATGCCGTCGATCGGCGCATCAACGATCTTCGTCGGGTAGTCCGGCGTCGAACCTCCGCTCCCGGTCGAACCGCGGTCGTCCACGCACCCGGCGGCTGCCGCCGCCCCCATCGCCAGCAGGCTGGCCACGCTCAGGAAGAACAGCAATCGTTTCATGCCCGTCCCAACGTCGCCCGCACCGCAAAAGTTCCCGCCGCGTAGCTTACCGATGGGTAAACCGGGTATGCTTCGAAGCCGGGCGGGAGATCCCGCCACATCACGCCCTGGAGTACCCCCGTGAAGGTTCGTGTCAAAGCCGACATGTGCGAAGGCCACGGCAAGTGCGAAAAGGCCGCCCCCGAAATCTTCAAGCTCGGCGATGACGACGTCTCCATCGTCCTCATCGAAGGCGACCTGCCCAAGGAGCTTGAGGAGAAGGCCGAGCGCGCCTACCGCCTCTGTCCTCGCCAGGCCATCGAGCTCATCCCGTAAACGAACGAGTAAACGTTCATTCACTTCTCGCCGCCGATCGGCTACCATCGCCAACATTCCCGCCTGCCCGGCCATGCCCTGGAGGACTTCGTGACCGCACCCGCAATCCCCCCGTCTGAAATCAACCTCAACAATCCCGAGCACTTCCAGCGCGAAGAGTTCCACGAGCTCCTCCGCATCCTGCGCCACCACGACCCGGTCCACTGGAACCCGCCCGGCGAAGTCGCCAACGGCTTCTGGTCGATCACGAAGTACGAGGACATCCTCTACATCTCCCGCAACCCCGAGCTCTTCATCAGCTCCAAGGGCATCGCCGGGCCCGGCATCCGCCCCGAAAAGCTCGCCGAGCTCGACTTTGCCGCCCAGCAGCAGTCCGCCGGCGGGAACGCCTCCATCATCACCATGGACCCGCCCCGCCACGTCAAAATGCGGCGTTTGGTCAACAAGGGCTTCACCCCGCGCGCCGTCAACGCCATGGAGCCCGAAATCCGCCGCATCACCAACGAAATCCTCGACCGCGTCGCCCACAAGGGCGAATGCGACTTCGTCCTCGAGGTCTCCAGCCAGCTCCCGCTCGCCGTCATCTGCGGCATGATGGGCGTCGAACAGCGCGACTGGCCGCTCATGTTCGAGCTCACCAACAAGGTGCTCGGCTCCGGCGACCCCGAGTACCAGACCGACGTCCCCGAGGAGGAACGCGGCACCGGCGCCGCCGCCCGCGCGACCGCCGCGAAGGGCCTCGCCACCATGCTCGAGTACTTCCGCGGCGTCCTCGAAGACCGGCGCAAGCACCCCCGCGAAAACGACCTCCCCACCATCCTCCTCGAAGCGGAGGTCGACGGCGAAAAGCTCAACGAAGCCGATATCCTCGCCTTCTGCTTCCTCCTCATCGTCGCCGGCAACGAAACCACCCGGAACGCCATCTCCGGCGGCCTCCAGGTCCTTTGCCAGCACCCCGACCAGAAGCGCGCCCTGATCGAAAACCCCGCCGGGCTGATGGATACCGCCGTCGAAGAGATCCTCCGCTGGACCTCCCCGCTCCACCACATGGCCCGCACCGCCGCCGCCGACGTCGAAATCCGCGGCAAGCAAATCCGCGCCGGGGACCGCATCCTCATGTGGTACCCCTCGGCCAACCGCGATGAGGACATTTTCCCCGACCCCTACCGCTTCGACATCACCCGCACCCCCAACGACCACCTCGCCTTCGGCATCGGCGAGCACTTCTGCCTGGGAGCCGGGTTCGCCCGCAAAGAGCTCAAGGTCATGTTCGAAGAGCTCTTCCGCCGCTTCCCCGATATCGAGACGGTCGGCCCGCCCGAGCGGCTCCGCTCCACCTTCATCAACGGCATCAAGCACATGCCCGTCCGCTTCACCTCCGAAGCGTAAGCAGCGCCGGCAATCGCGCCCCGGCCCCCTTTCGGACCGGCGCGCGATTGCCGTAATCTATCGACCGAACGGTAAACAGCCGCACCTTTTGCGATACCCACCCCTGCACCAACGGAGTCCCAGCCAGTGACCACCCAGCCCGAGACCCTCACCCTCGCCGATATCGACCTCAACGACGGCATCCTCTTCGAACAGGGCCTCTCCCACCAGGCCTTCAAGATCCTCCGCCGCGAAGACCCCATCTCCTGGACGCCGCCCACCGAGGACGTCAAGGGTCACTGGAACCTCGTCAAGTACGAGGACGTCCTCTTCGTCTCCCGCCACCCGGAAATCTTCAGCTCCGAAAAGGGCATCACCGAGTACGAGCCCATCGATGAGTCCGAAGCCCTCCTCGCCGCCCAGGGCAACGGCAAGATGATCATCACCATGGACCCGCCCCGCCATGTGAAGATGCGGCGGCTGGTCAACAAGGGCTTCACCCCCCGCCAGGTCGCACTCTGGGAGCCCAAGGTCCGCGAAACCACCAACATCCTCCTCGACCGCATCGCGAAGAAGGGCGAATCCGACTTCGTCCTCGATGTCGCCTGCAACATCCCCCTCGCCGTCATCTGCCAGATGCTCGGCGTCCCGGAGAAGGACTGGGAGTTGATGTTCTCCCTCACCAACAAGGTCCTCGGCTCCGGCGACCCCGAATACCAGACCGACGTCCCCGAAGACCAGCGCGGCACCCCCGAGGCCGCCCGCATCACCGGCAACCTCGGCACCATGCAGATGTTCGGCTACTACGCCCAGGCCCTCCAGCAGCGCAAGACCGCCCGTACCGAGGACATCATCTCCCTCCTCGTCGATTCCGAGGTCGATGGCGAGAAGCTCACCGATGAGGACATCCTCTGGTTCTGCTTCCTCCTCATCCTCGCCGGCAACGAAACCACCCGGAACGCCATGTCCGGCGGCCTGCTCGCCCTCTGCGAACACCCGGACCAGAAGCAGAAGCTCCTCAACGACATGTCCCTCATCGACACCGCCGTCGAGGAGATCCTCCGCTGGGTCTCGCCGGTCACCCACATGGCCCGCGTCGCGAAGGAGGACACCGCCATCCGCCACCAGCCGATCAAGGCCGGCGAGCGCGTCGTCATGTGGTACCCCTCGGTCAACCGCGACGAGGACGTCTTCCCCAACGCCGACGTCTTCGATATCACCCGCACCCCGAACGACCACCTCGCCTTCGGCATCGGCGAACACTTCTGCCTCGGCGCAGGCTTCGCACGCCTCGAACTCAAGGTCCTCTTCCAGGAACTCTTCCGCCGCTTCCCCGATATCGACCTTGCCGGGCCGCCCCAGCGGCTCCGCTCCACCTTCATCGGCGGCATCAAGCACCTGCCCGTGAAGTTCACCCCCGAACGCTAGGCGCCCGCCTCCAGAAAGGCCTTTCCCCCGAGAAGCGGGGGCCGGGATACCCCGGCCCCCGCTTCGCTTCCCGCATCCAGCGCCAGCTCCGGCCCGGCCGCGCCTCACCTCCCCTGCGCGCAGAGCGCCAGCGGGTCCCCGTAGTACGCCAGCACCGTGTGCGCCGGGAAGCAGACCCGCACCGGGCCCCTCGCCTCCGGCTCCTGGTCCTCGCGCAGCCCCAGCCGCGCCCCCAGCCCGCTCCAAAAGCCGCCGCCGCTCGAGGGCCGCACCACCTTGAAGCCGCCCCGCGGCAGACCCGCCAGCGCAGCCGCCCGCTCGTAGGCCTCCTGGCGGCTGGCCGTCCCGTCGATCAGCCCCAGCGCCTGCGCCTGCGCATTCCCGTACACCATCGCACCGATCTCGTCGCGAATCTTCGCCTCCGGGATGTTGCGCGCCTCTGCCACGTGCGCCACGAAAGCGGCGTACTCATCCTCCAGCGATTGCAGCAGCAGTTGCTTCTCCTCATCGGTCAGCGGCCGGTATGGCGCGCCCACGTCCTTCGAGCGCCCCGCCGTCAGCGGCTGGTAGGTGATCCCATCTTTCGTCGTCACCCCGCCGCCGAACAGGCCGCCCTCCGTGGCCAGCACGGTGCCCCAGTATTCGAACGCGCCCATCGTCACCCCGATGCTGCCCAGCAGCGACCCGTAGTCCGCCAGGATGAGGTCCGCCGGCGCCATCGCATACATCCCGCCCGAGGCGCTCAGCCCCGCCACGAACGCCACCACCGGCTTGCCGGTTCGCGCCCGGTACTCCCGGATGCCGTCGGCGATCGCGCGGGCCCCGAAAATCGTGCCGCCCGGCGTTTCCAGCTCGAGCACCACCCCGGCGATCGTGTCATCCTCGGCCGCATCCAGCAGCTTCTGGCGAATCTCGTAGCCGTAGACCACGCCCGGCAGCGAACCGAAGAATCCGGGGTCCTCCAGCTCCTCGCCCAGGATCACCCCCGTCACCGGGATGGAGAGCAGCTCCCGGTCTGCGCTTGCCTCCCCGTAGACCACCTCATCGCCGCCGTCGCCGCCGCTCGCGGCCACAATCGCCGCCAGGATGAGCACCGGCAGGAACAGCGCGAACCCCAGGGTCACGCCGAAGCACCCGGCCGCGACCACCGCCTTCGTCGCCGTCCGCCAGATCATCGACCATGCGCCCTCCCGCGCCCCCGGCGGCGGGTACGGCCCGCTGTACCAGGCCTTCAGGCCCGGCCCGTAGGTCACATACGGCGGCATCGCCCCCGACGGCCCGCCCCAGGCCGGCCCCCCGGCGGGGGCACCGGTCCCCGTGGGGCTGCCGCCCGGCGGAGCCGGCGGTGCCGCGCCGCCCGCACTCCCGCCACCGGGCTCTCCGCTTCCCCCGTCACGAACCTGCTCATCGGCCATCGCATCTCCCTCCGCGCGCCTGCCCATCCCGTGGCACGCGCCCCCTCACCCTAGCGTGAAACGGCAGCTCGGGAGAAGGGGAGAAAGGGAGAAAGGGAGAGGCTCTCCCCGCTCCCTGCTCCCACCTCCAACCTCCCACCTCCCACCTCCCACCTCCCACTGACAACCCTTCCCGATTCCGCTACCCTCGACCCACACGGCCCCCAAACCCGGCCGCCGGAGGTTCCGCCATGGCCAACCGCTACCGCTACTCCATGTGGGACGGCACCCAGGAAGTCCCCGCCCTCGACCCCGACCAGATCCTCGACAACATCACCGACG
>NZ_DAOUAO010000245.1:0-1776 GCF_034433535.1 Tepidiforma sp. | reverse complement strand
GAAACCCCGTCCCCCGGGGAACCATGCTCGACCATTGCCTTCACCCCTTCGCGCGTCGAATCAGCGCGCGCACCGGCCTAACCGTACCTCTCCTGTGGCCCCTCCGTCAGGGTCTGTTACCGAATCTTCACGGCCGGCATGCGTTCCGGAATGCAATCGCACGAAACAGCAAACGGGGCCTGGCGGCACCGAACGCCAGGCCCCGCACCGCAGCGCGCCCGGAGGGGAGAAGGCGCCTGCATCGGGTCCCCCCGATGCGTCTATCCTCGCCCCCGGCCATGAACTACGCGTTATCAGCCGATGACGTTCAGGTTTCCGCGAGCCCCAGCTCGGCCAGCACCTCAGCCGTGTGCTCTCCCAGCCGCGGCGCGGGCCGCCGCAGCGCCCATGGCGTCGCGCTGAACACGTACGGCGCTCCCGGCATCTTCACTGGCTGCTTCTCCCGGCCCTCACCGGTGGCCTCTACCCAGAAGCCGCGGTCGTCCCAGTGCGGGTCGAACAGCGGCTCCTCCGGCCCGCGTACCACGCCCCACGCCTGCCGCCGCTCCTGCCCGCCCCGGTAGATCTCCTCCGCCGGGTGCGCCGCGATGAACCGGGCCAGCTCCGCGGAAATCTCCGCCGCCTCAGGGCTGCCCCGCCCCACCTGCCGGTTCAGCGGGTCATCAAAGCGCGGCTCATCGAACTGTGCCCCAAAGCCGGCGGCCTGGAACCACGCCTTCACCTTTCGCCAGCTCGCGTTATCCCGCCCGATGCCGAACACCAGCACCCAGCGCCCGTCCGCCGCCCGGTGGAGCCACGGCTCCGTCCGCGATGCCGCCGCGTGCCGCCCGGTCTGCCGGCGCACATCCACCCGCTTCGTGAACCAGTACGGCAGCGCCACCTCCGTCGTGCTGCTGACCGCCTCGTGCATCGCAGCATCGATGAACTGTCCCTCCCCGCTGCGGTCCCGCCAGAGCAGCGCCGCCAGGATGCCCTGCACGGCGTAGTGCCCCGCCATGTGGTAGGCCTGGTCGCCGTGCCCGCGGACCGGCGGCGCGCCGGGCGCATCGTCCTCGTCGTAGCCGTTCATCATCATGGCGCCGCCCAGCGCCAGCGCAACCAGGTCCGTCGCCTGCCAGCCCGCCCACGGTCCGTCCTGCCCGAACGGCGTCAGGGCACACCAGATCAGCTCCCGGCGGCCCTCGTCCAGCGCCCGGTACCCGAGTCCCTCACCGTCCAGCACTCCGGGCCCGCGGTCCTCGATGACCACCTCCGCCCAACCCGCCAGCCGCCGCCACACCTCCCGCCCGGCCTCTGTCGACGGGTCAGCCACCACCGAGCGCTTGTTCGTGTTGTAGTACCAGAAATTCAGCGAGCGGTCGGGGCCCGGCACGTCGTCCACGAACGGCCCCACCTGCCGCGCCTCCGACCCGCCCGGCGGCTCGAACTTCACCACGTCGGCGCCCATGTCGGCCAGCAGCTTCCCTGCGTACTGCCCGAGGACGCCGCACCATTCCGCAACCCGCAGCCCCTCCAGCGGCCCGCTCACTGGAACACCCCCTGCTCGGCAAGCTCCGCGTAGTCCTCGTCACTCATGCCCAGCACCTCGCGCAGCACCTCGTAGGTGTGCTCGCCCATCAGCGGCGAGGCGGCGCGGTTTGTCCCCGGCGTCCGCGCAAGCCGCGGCGCCACCCCATCGATGCCCGCCTCCCCGAGTTCCGGGTGCGGCAGCGTCGACCACCACCCTCGCGCTTGCAGCTGCTGGTCCCGCTCCACCCGGTCGCCCGCCGTCTGGCA
>NZ_DAOUAO010000244.1:0-1898 GCF_034433535.1 Tepidiforma sp. | reverse complement strand
GGTGGAGGAACACGTTGGTCGCAACGATGAGCATCTGGTTGCGAGGCGTGTTCGGGTAGCCGGTGCGGAAGATGGACTTCCAGACGTAGTTGTGGAAGAGCTTGTCGTAGATCTTATCGGCGAGGGTTGGCTTGGGTGGTGCTTCGACGGCCATCGGGGTTCTTTCTCCGTGCTAGCTCAGGGGTCTCGCGCTACTTTTGCCACCACTGGCCGAAGAGGACGAGGATCCCCAGGCAGGCAGCCATGGTGATTGCGACGATGACGAGTTCAAGCGGTTCGGCGTAGTCGTGCGGCAGGTTTGCCCATTCCAAGGTTCCGGCCTCCCCCTCGCTGGCACCCGGGCGCGGACCGGCCCGGGGGCAGAACTTTGTGAATCCTGTAGCAAGGGGTACTTATACCATCGGGCCCCGGGGGGATCAAACGTGGAAAGCCCCGATGTGTGGGCTGGCTCTCAGCCCTCGGGGATGGTGATGGGCGGGCGCTTGCGAAAGCGCATGCGGAGGAGGCCCCGGATGTCTTCGATGGCCGTGCTGACGATGCGGACCTTGGTGTCGGGGTCTTCGACCCAGTGGACGGGGAGTTCGCAGATGCGAAAGCCGGCCTGGTGGGCGAGGATGAGCAGCTCGGTATCGAAGAACCACATGCGGTTCTCGATGTGGGGGACGATGGCCTGGACGGCGCGGCGGCTGAGGGCCTTGAAGCCGCACTGGGCATCGGTGATGCGGAGGGTGGGGAAGGTGAGGCGGATGAGGGCGACGTAGCCGCGGCTGGTGATTTCGCGCTTGAGCTGGCGCCTGACGCGGGCGCCGCGGGCGAGGCGGGAGCCGATGGCGACATCGCAGTGGCGGTCGGCGACGAGGGCGATGAGCTCGGGGAGGTGGCGGAGGTCGGTGGAGAGGTCGACATCCATGTAGCTGACGATGTCGGCATCGCTCTGGAGCCAGGCTTCGCGGAGGGCGAGCCCGCGGCCTTTGATATCGAGGACGAGGGCCTGGATGCGGTCGTGTTCGCTGGCGAGGCGGCGGGCGAGCTCGGAGGTGCCGTCGGTGGAGCCGTTATCGGCGATGACGAGGCGCCAGCGGTACTGGGGGTTCTGGTCGAAGAGCTGGAGCGTGGCGAGGGCGCTCTGCTCGAGGACGTGAACTTCGTTGTAGCAGGGGATGACGACGTCGACGGTTGGCGGGGTCACGGGAGGATTGTAGAGGAGGTGGGAGGTTGGAGGTTGGAGGTGGGAGCCGGGAGCCGGGAGCGGGGAGCCCCGCCAGCCACTCCACCCCGCCGGCAACAGGGAACCGGGAGCCGGAGCGGGGAGGTGGGAGGGTGGGAGGAAGCGAAACGCCCGCGGGTGCGGGCGTTGGGTGATGCGGCGGGGCCCCGGGCGGGTGGGTCAGGCGGCGGGCTGCTGGTGCTTGTTGACGAGGGCGGCCATGCGCCGCTTGAGGCGGTCGGCTTTGCCGTCGTGGATGGCACCCTTCTTGGCGGCGCGGTCGACGGCGGAGTAGGCCTTGCTCAGCGCCTCGCTGATGGCGGCGGCATCGCCGGCGGCGACGGCTTCGCGGAGCTTGCGGATGGCGTTGCGTGCGCGGGTGCGGCGGGAGCGGTTGCGTTCGCGTTCGCGGAGGGACTGGTGCCAGCGCTTGATTGCGGATTTATGGTGAGCCATGGTGCGTCTTCCCGGGGCCTCTGGTTGATGTGCCGAATTGTTACGGTAGCAAGGCGGGCGGGCTGGGGCAATTCGGGCAGGGCGTTCGCGACGGGTTAGAAGCCCCAGTCTTCGCGGGCGATGCCGAGCGAGGTGTAGAGGCTGGGCGGCAGGGGGATTTCACCGTTTTCGCGTTCGTAGTCCTTGAGCTGGGCGCGGAGGAGCATGGCGAGCACCTTGGCGTGTTCGAGGCTCA
>NZ_DAOUAO010000243.1:0-3446 GCF_034433535.1 Tepidiforma sp. | reverse complement strand
GACCTCCCGGCGCGGTTGCGGCAGGTGCTCGAACACTCCGGGCTGGCGCCGGAGCAGCTGAAGCTGGAGCTGACGGAGAGCGTGCTGCTCGAAGACTCGCCGGCCGCGGTGGAGATGCTGGGCGAACTGAAGCAGCTGGGCGTGCGGCTGGCGCTGGATGATTTTGGGACGGGCTACTCCTCGCTGAGCTACCTGCAGCGGCTGCCGATCGACACGTTGAAGGTCGACCAGTCGTTTGTTGAGCGATTGGGGGTAGACGCGACCTCCGGGCCGCTGGTGCGGGCGATGGTGGAGATGGGCGAAGCCCTGGGGATGGAGGTGGTGGCAGAGGGAGTGGAGACCGAGTGGCAGGCCGCTTACCTGCGGGAGGTCGGCTGCACGGCGGCGCAGGGCAGGTTCTTTGCGGGGCCGCTGACGGAGGAGCAGTTCGCCCGGCTGGTGGCCTCGAACCGGCCGGTCTCGGGGTGGGAGCAGCTGCTGCGGGCGGGTTAGCTGCCGCCGGGCAGGTCTTCCGGGAGGATGACGCGGGCGCCAACGCCGAGCCCGTTCGCTTCGAACCAGCCGGCGTTGACTTCGAGCACGTACCGGTAGGGCGTCGAGGGTGTGAGGATGGTTTCATCGAGCGGGGTGCCCCGGCGGATATCGACGATGGTGAGGTCGGCGCCGATGTAGGCGATGTCGAGCGGGATGTAGGTATTGCGCATCCAGAACCCGCCGCGGCTCTCCGCGGGGAAGATGAAGAGCATGCCGTCGTTTTCGCCGAGCGCGCGGCGGAACATGAGCCCCTGGGCGCGCTGCTGGGGCGTGGTGGCGAGTTCGACGGTGACGCTGGCGCGTGCCTCGCCCTGTTCGATGACGACGACGGGCCGCGCGGGGCCTTCGGCGTCGCGCGCGCAAGCGACGATGAAGAGGACAAAGACGAAGGGGAGCGCGACGGTGCGCAGGGGCGGTTCTCCGCGGGGACTCGGGGTGCTCATGAGACCACGAGGACGATACCAAGGACGCAGGCGAGGGTGCCAGCAGCGATGCGGCGGGTGAGGGGTTCGCGGAGGACGAAGACCGCGAGGGGCAGGGCGAGCAGCGGCGAGGTAGCGGTGAGGATGGCGGTACGGCCGGCCCCGGCGGTGAGGACGGCGTAGACGTAGAGGAGGCTGCCGAGGGTGGTGCCGGCGAGCCCGGCCAGGGCGATGGCGGCAAGCCGGCCGGGGGAGCGGAGCGGTTCGAGCAGGGCCGGGCGCTGGAAGGCGGCGGCGAAGAGGAGCAGTGCGACCGCGCCGGCGGGGGTGCGCACGGCGCCGACGGCGATCGCCTCGAGGCCTTCCCCTGCGTGGGCGAGCCAGAGCGTGGCCGCTGCCCAGGTGACGCCGACCCCGAGCAGGAGGGCTGCCCCGGCCAGGGGAGCGGTGGCCGGGGCGGGACCGGCGGAGCCGGCGGCGGGCACGGCGACGAGGGTCACGCCGAGGACGATGAGGGCGGCGCCGGCCGGGAGGCCCCAGCTGAACGGCTCGCCGAGGAGCAGGACGCCGCCGAGCACGGTCAGGCCGATGTACAGCGCCATCGAGACCGGGAAGGTGCGGTGCATGCCGAGGCGGTTGAGGGCCAGGATGTAGAGCGTATCGCCGAGGCCGTAGCCGAGGGCGCCCGAGGCGACCACCTGGGCGATGGTGGACGCACTCGCGGAGCTGAGCGCATCGACCTGGTCGGCGGCGATGACCACGATCGGCATGGCGAGGGCGCCGAAGCCGAGGCGGAGGCCGCTCAGGACCGCGGGCGCGGTACGCGCGGAGAGGGAGGTGAGGGCGATGCTGGTCACGGCCCAGGTGAGGGCGGCGAGGAGGGCGGCGAGTTCACCCACGGGGCTGCATCCTATGGGCCGAGCGAGAGGCGGTCACCCCGGGGAACGCGAGCGGCCCCCGCCGCCGGGCAGGGGCCGCCGGGTATCGGCCGGGAGCCGGGCGTCAGTTGCAGGTTTCGCTGTTGGCGTCGAGGAAGGTGACGGTCTGGTTGGGGGCGCCCGGGCGCATGATGAGGACGACGCCGGAGAAGCCGGGGATGCTGGAGATGCCGCCGACGGACGGTTCGTTCAGGTAGGACGGGTAGTTGCCCGGGTTGCCGGGGTTGGTGTTGAAGTAGTGCAGCCACTTCTGGTTGGGGCCATCCCAGATGTAGATGCCGACCCAGTCACCGGTGGGCAGGCACTGGGTGAAGGCCGACGGGCTGACCGGGTTCGGGCGGATGGTGCCGACGTAGTGGATGTTGCAGCCGGGCGAGCCGTTGGCGCAGACGCCCCCGACCGTATTGGAGTGTTTCGCGACGGCCACGCCAAGGCTGGCGCCGAGGATGATGGCGAGGCCGGCGCCGATGCCGAGAACGGCGAGGGTTTTCTTGTGGAACCAGCTCATGAGACCTCCGAGGCGCGCGGGGCGCTGACGATTACGGTAACAATCCCGGGGGGTACACGCATGAAGGGAAACGCGGCTCCGGCCAGAGGGTTGCCAGCAGGCTGTAAAACGTTCGTAAAACGGATGGCGGGAAGCGAGCGGGCACGAATTCTTACGGGATTTCTACTGTTGTTGCCGGCACCTGTGACGATAGGCGCTGGTAGGATGCGGGGCGGAGGCGTACAGCATGTTGCCGTTGGGTTTCAGCTGGGGAGCATTCCTTGTCTATGTCTTCGCGTTGATGTTCATGACGGTCGGGGGGATTTGGGGGCTGGTGGAGAGCCGCCACCCGGCCTTCCTGGTGCCGATCCTGATGGGGCTGTTCTATTTCTACCTGTGCTGGGAGGCGGTGGTGGAGGGTGACGACGAGCAGGGGCCGCCCCCGCCGCCCTCGAAGAGCCAGGGCTGAGGATGCTGACCGCGCCCTTCCGCAGGGGAGCGTAAGGTAGGGGGCATGCGGCTGCGATCGTTCCGGGTGGCGACGCTGCTGGGCATCCCGGTGCTGGTGAGCCCGAGCTGGTTTGTGTTGTTCGCGGTCAGCATGTGGTTCCTGGCGACGCAGTTCTACCCGGCCGCGATGGCGGAGGGGTCGCAGGGGACGCACTACCTGATGGCGGCCGCCAGCGTGGCGGGGTTCTTCGTTTCGATCGTGCTCCACGAGCTGGCGCACAGCGTGGTGGCGAAATGGTTCCGTATCCCGGTGAAGAGCATCACGCTGTTCGTTTTCGGCGGGGTGGCGCAGGTGACCCGGGAGGCCGCGCGGCCGCTGCAGGAGCTGCTGATGGCGGCGGCGGGGCCGCTGACCAGCCTTGCCCTGGGCGGGCTCTGCTTCGGGGCATGGGCGCTGCTCGGGGCGCGGGCAGACCGGGCGCTCGATTACGTGCTGGTGTGGCTGGGGCTGATGAACCTGGTGCTCGGCGTGTTCAACCTGCTGCCGGCCTTTCCGATGGACGGCGGGCGGGTGTTTCGCTCGCTGGTCTGGCTGGCGACCGGCAACCACGGGCT
>NZ_DAOUAO010000242.1:0-1679 GCF_034433535.1 Tepidiforma sp. | reverse complement strand
GGCGACGCGGCCCTGGAGGGCGGCGGTGCTGGAGAGCATGCCGGTCCCGGTAACATCGCCGGCGGCGTAGATGCCGGGAATCCCCGTCGCGCAGGCGGGGTCAACGGGGATGGCGCCATCACGCGGCTGGAGCCCGGCGCGTTCGAGGCAGAGACCTTCGAGGGAGGGGACGCGGGGGTCGGCGGCGAGCACGACATCGGCTTCCACAGAACATTCGCCGCCGGGGCCGGCGAGGCGGACGCAGCGGTCCTCGGCGGCGACGGGCGCGTGCCCGGCGCGCGCGGTGACGCCGACGGCAGCGAGGAGGTCGGCGATCACCGGCTGGAGGTCGTCGTCGAAGCCGGGGCAGAGGAGCGGGCCAGGCGCGGCCAGCGTCACCGCCGACCCGGCGAGGGCGAGGAGGACGGCGTATTCAATAGCGAAAAGCCCGCCGGAAGGACCGCCGCCAAGGATGAGGCAGGAGGCCGGGGGTTCGCGCCAGGACTGGACGACGTCCGGGGTGACGAGGCGGTCCGGGGGGAGGCCCGGGATGGCGGGGGGCTCCCAGGCGCAGCCGGCGGCGACGACCACGGCATCGGCTGCGAGGGGGCCCGAGCCGGACACCTCGAGCAGGCCGGGCTGGCGGAAGGCGGCGCGGCCCTGGAGCACGGTGACCCGGGCGCGGCGCAGGGCCGTTTCGACGCCGGCGGCGAGCTGGCGGACGAGGGCCGCAGCGCGGTCGTTGGCGCGGCCGAGCTGGAGCGCTTCGCCGGCGGTGAAGATGCCAGCGACGGCGGCTTCGCGGGCAGCGACGAAGGCGGCGGCGCTTTCGAGCAGGATGGTCGTCGGGATGCAGGTGTGGTGGACGCAGCTGCCGCCGGGGCGGGCGGATTCGACGAGCGCGACCGCGGCGCCGAGGCTCGCGGCCTCGAGGGCGGCGGCCACCCCGGCGGCGCCGCCGCCGATGACTGCGACATCGAAACGGTCGGGCGCGGTCATGGGAGCAGGAGCCGGTAGGGGGATTCGAGGAGGTCGCGCACGGCGGCGAGGAAGGCAGCGCCGGGGGTGCCGTCGACGGCGCGGTGGTCGATGGTGAGGCTGAGGGTGAGCGAACGGGCGCGCACGGGGCGGTCGCCATCCCAGCGGAGGTCGTCGGTGATGGTGCCGATGCCGAGGATGGCGACGTTCGGCGGGTTGATCACGGGGGTGAAGAATTCGACCCCGGACGTGCCGAGGGAGGTGACGGAGAAGGTCTGGCCGGCGTAGTCATCGAGGCCGAGGGTTCCGGCGCGGGCGGCGGCGGCGAGGCGGGAGGTCTCGCGGGCGAGGTCGTGGAGGGTGAGGCGGTCGGCGTGGCGGATGACGGGGACGACCAGCCCGGCTTCGAGGGCGACAGCGAGGCCGATGTGGACCTCGGGCTCGAGGACGATGGCGTCGGGTTCGACGCGGGCGTTGAGGGCGGGATGCTGGCGGAGGGCGCGCACGGCCGCGCGGATGACGAGGTCGGTGATGGAGGGGCGGATGCCCTCGGGCTCCCACTCGGCGATGAGCTGCTCGCGCAGGCGGAGCGCTTCATCCATACGGACGCGCATGCTGAGGGTGAGCTGGGCCATCTCCTGCAGGCTGCGGTGCATGCGCTCGGCGATGGTGCGGCGCATGCCGCGGAGGGAGATGCGCTGGCCGGGCGTCGGCGCCGGCGC
>NZ_DAOUAO010000241.1:0-26655 GCF_034433535.1 Tepidiforma sp. | reverse complement strand
ATTCACAAAAGTTCCGATGTCACGAAATGACGGCGACAAAACCTGTCGCGCCCCGGCCGTACCCTCGTCCCACCTTCGCCCCCGGGAGGACGCCCGACGTTGACCGAACAAACCCGCCGTTCCACCCGTCTCATCCGCATCCGCGACCTCCTCATCAAGCGCGGCCCGCTCTCCACTGCCGAAATCGCCCGCGAAACGGGCTTCTCCCAGCGCACCATCCAGCGCGACATCCTTGACCTCGAAACCGACCTCGGCGTCCCCCTGGTCACCGAAAATCGCAAGTGGCGCATCATGGATGGCGCCAACCTCGTCTTCGGCCCGGTCCGCCTCACCCTGCAGGAGGCGCGCGCGCTCTACTTCGCCATGCGCCTCATGCTCCGCTCGGCCGACGAACGCGACCCGGACGCCCTTTCCGCTCTCGAGAAGGTCGCCGATGCCATTCCTCAGGGCATGGCTGGCCACATGCGGCGCACCGTCTCCGAGTACGCCCAGCTGCCCTCCGACCACGACGCGATCGAGAACCTCCGCCGGATCACCGAGGCCTGGGCCAATTCCCGCACCATCCGCTTCACCTACCGCTCCGCCCACAGCTCCGAACAGCGCCGCTACGAGGTCGACCCGTACATCCTCGACCACACCCAGAGCGGCACCTACCTCATCGGCTACAGCCACACCCACGGCGAGACGCGCGTCTTCAAGCTCGATCGCATCCACGCGGTCGAAAACGCCGGCCGCGAGTTCGACCCCGTCGATATCGACCGCCTCGCCGAAACGCTTCGCCACTCCTGGGGCGGCGTCGGCCTCGGCGATTCCCGCTACGACGTGGTCATCGATTTCACCCCGGCCGTCGCGGCGCGCATCCAGGAAAGCTACTGGCACGTCTCCCAGGAGCTCGAGCCGCTCGCCGATGGCGGCATCCGCCTGAAGGTCTCGCTCCCGAGCCTGCTCGAAATCACCCCCTGGGTCTTGAGCTGGGGCCCCGAGGCAACCGTCGTCCAGCCGGCGGAACTCCGCGACCGCGTCGCTCACCTCCTCGCCCGGGCCGCCGAACGCTACAACCGGCTCGACTGACCGGCGGCCGGCAGCGCGGTACACTGCCGGCGTGGACCCCACCCGCCTGGTTGCCGAGCGCCGCGCCCGGGTCGCCCGCGCCTGGGGCCTCGACCGGGGGACCGTGCTCGTCGCCTCCGGTCTCCCCGTGCCCATCGCGGGCACGGACCAGTTTCACGACTTTCACGCCCACGCCGAATTCCGCTACCTCGCCGGCATTGCCGAGCCCGCCTCGGTGCTCGCCTTCGACCCCGCCGAGGGCTGGCAGCTGTTCGTCGCCTTCCCCACCCCCGACGACCGCATCTGGACCGGCGACGGCCCCGACCCCGCGGCGCTTGCCGCTGCCTCCGGCCTGGTGCCGCGGCCCATCGAGGAGCTCGAAGCCTGGCTCGAGCCCCGGCGCGCCGAGCCGCTCGCCCTGCTCGGCAACCACGACCTCGCCAGGCGCCCCGGGGGCTACCGCCTGGCCGGCTTTCACCGTCTCGAAGTGTCGCCGGACGAGGAACTCTCCGCCCGGCTCTCCTGGGTCATCTCCGAACAGCGCCGCGCCAAGGATCCCGCCGAGCTCGATGCGATGCGCCGCGCCGCCGCCGCCTCGCGCGCCGGTCACCTGCTCGCCCTCTGCACCGCTCGCCCCGGCCAGGCCGAGCGTGCCCTCCAGGTCGAGCTCGAAGCCGAATTCTTCCGCGCCGGCGCCGACCGTACCGCCTACGGCTCCATCGTCGGCTCGGGCCCCAACGCCGCCATCCTCCACGCCGCACCGACCCGCCGCGAGCTTCGCCCAGGCGACCTCGTGCTCATCGACGCCGGCGCTGAAGTCGATGGCTACGCCTCCGACGTGACCCGCACCTTCCCCGTCGGCCCGCGCTTCGAAGGCTTCCAGCGCGACCTCTACGCCCTCGTGCTCCAAACCCAGCGGGCCGCCATCGAAGCCGCGCGCCCCGGGGTCGAGTACCGCGACCTCCACCTGGCCGCCTGCCGCCGCATCGCCGCCGGGCTCGTCGATCTCGGCATCCTCCGCGGCTCCCCCGATGACCTGGTCGACTGCGATGCCCATGCTCTCTTCTTCCCCCACGGCCTCGGCCACCTGCTCGGGCTCGCCACCCACGATGCCGGCGGATGTCTCCAGGGCCGCACCCCCAGCGACCGTTTCGGCCTCAAGTGGCTCCGCGCCGACCTGCCCCTCCAGCCCGGCTACGTCGTCACCATCGAGCCGGGCATCTACTTCATCCCCGCCATCCTCCGGGACCCCGCCCGCCGCGAACGTTATCGCGAGGCCGTCAACTGGGACCGGGTCGACTCCCTTCTCCAGCTCGGCGGCATCCGCATCGAAGACGACATCCTGGTGACCGAGGACGCGGCCGAGGTGCTGACAGCCGACATCCCTGTCGGCATCGAGGAGATCGAAGCACTCCGCGCTGAGGCGTTCGCCCGGTGACCGAGCCGCAACCGCTCACCATCGCCGACGTCGCCCGCTTCCCGCGCCCGGGCACGACCATCCCCGGGGGCCTGGGCTTCACCCCCGATAGCCGCGCGCTCACCTTCCTCTTCAGCGCGGAGGGCACCCTCGTCCGCAGCCTGTGGCGCCTCGACCTCGCGACCGGTGAGCGAACGGTCCTCGCCGGTCCGCCGCCGGCATCGACCAGCGAGGCCGTGCTCTCTCGCGAGGAGGAGCTCCGCCGTGAACGCGCGCGCCTCCGTGAGCTCGGCGTCACCGCCTACCAGTTCGCCCGCTCCGCCGCTATCGAGACGCTGCTCATTCCCGCCGGCGGCCGACTCTGGCTCCGCATCGGTGACGGCGACCTCGAACCCATCCCCGGCACCGAGGGGGCCCTCGACCCCCAGCTCGACCCGGCCGGTACCCGCGTCGCCTTCGTCCGCGATGGCGACCTCTACGTCTGCGACCTCGCGAGCGGCGACCTGCGCCGCCTCACCTTCGATGCCGCCGACGGCCTCACCTCCGGCGTCGCTGAGTTCATCGCCCAGGAGGAGCTCGACCGCGACCGCGGCTTCTGGTGGAGCCCCGATGGCGCCCGCATCGCCTTCATCCGCGCCGATTCCCGCCACATCCCCGAATACCCCATCGTCCACCAGGGCGTCTCGGCCATCGATGTCGAACGCCACAGGTACCCATTCGCCGGGCAGCCCAACGCCATCCTCCAGCTCGGCGTGATCGAGCTCGACAGCGAGGCCTGCACCTGGATGGACCTCGGCCGCGACCCCGACCAGTACATTGCCCGCGTCGGCTGGCGCCCCGATGGCGTGCTGACCGCCCAGCTCCTCTCCCGCGACCAGCAGACCCTCCGCCTCGTGGCATTCGAACCTGGCGGCGCCGCCCGCACCCTCATCGAAGAGCGCCAGGCGCCGTGGATCAACCTCGCCGGCGACACCCACTTCCTCAACGACGGCCGCATCGTCTGGTCGAGCGAGCGCACCGGCTATTGCCACCTCGAGCTTCGCTCCCCGGAGGGCGACCTCATCCGTGAGCTCACCTCCGGCGACTGGATGGTGACCGGCCTCCTTGGCTGCGACGAAGCGCGTGGCCTGGTCTACTTCGCCGGAACCCGCGAATCGCCGCTCGAACGCCATCTCTACCGCGTGCCGCTCGAGGGCGGCCCCATCGAACGGCTGACCGCCGAACCGGGCTGGCACAGCGGCGTCCTCTCGCCCGATGGGGGCTGGCTCGCCGACAGCTGGAGTTCGCGGCGGCACGCGCCCCGGGTCGCCGTGCGCTCCCTGGGCGACGACGTTGTCATTTCCGTGCACCAGGCCGAAGTTACGCCCGCGGGTCTCGGCCTCCAGGTCCCGGAGTTCTTCGAAACCGCCGCTGCCGATGGCACCACGGTCTACGGCGCGCTCTACCGCCCCGCCCCCGGCTTCGATGGACCGCGCCCGCTCATCGTCTCGGTCTACGGTGGCCCCCACGTCCAGCGCGTCGTCGATGACTGGACCCTCACGGTCGACCTCCGCGCCCAGTACCTCGCACAGCAGGGCTGCTGGGTGCTCAAGCTTGATAACCGCGGCTCAGCGGGCCGCGGGCTCGCCTTCGAGGCCCACATCGCCCGCCGCCTCGGCACCGTCGAGGTCGAAGACCAGCTCGCCGCCGTCCGCTACGCCGCTGCTCTGCCCGGTGTCGATGCCTCCCGCGTCGGCATCTACGGCTGGAGCTACGGGGGCTACATGACCATCATGGCCATGCTGCGCGCCCCGGAGGTCTTCCGCGTCGGCGTCGCCGGCGCCCCAGTGACCGACTGGGACGGGTACGACACCGCCTACACCGAGCGCTACATGGGCACCCCGGCCGACAACCCCGAGGGCTACCGCGAGAGCTCAGCGCTGACTCACGCCCGCCGCCTCGCCGGCCGCCTCCTCCTCGTCCACGGCATGACCGACGAAAACGTGCACTTCCGCCACACCGCCCGCTTCATCGTTGCCCTCACCGAAGCCGGCAAAGACTACGACCTGCTCGTCTTCCCGGAGGAGCGCCACATGCCCCGGGACGCCCGCGGCCTCGAATACCAGGAGCGCCGCGTCATCGAGTTTCTCCTGCGCCACCTGGGCGAGCGCCTCCCGGCCGGCGGCTAACGAAAACGGTACCCAGCCTCCAGCCCCGCCTCCCGGGCCCATTCGCCAGCAGCCACCTTCTTCCCGCCTTCCGGCTGCACGCGGAGCACCCGCAGCACGCCCCCGTTCAGGCGAACATCGAACGAACCGTCCTCCACCCGCAGCACGCGGCCCGGCATCCCGGGCTCTTCCGTCCCGGTGAGCCGGCAGTCGAAGATGCGCAGCCGCGAGCCTTCGTACGTCGTCCACGCCCCGGGCTGCGGGTTGCAGCCGCGGACCAGCGCGTACAGCCGCTCCGCCGGCTCCCACCAGCGAATCTGCGCGTGCTCGTCCCGGCAGGGCGGCTCGTAGGTCGCCTTCGCATGGTCCTGCTCCGCCCGCGGGGCCCGGCCCTCGTGCACCAGCCGAATGGCCTCCGCCATCGCCTCGACGCCCATCGGGAACAGCCGCTCGAAGTAGATCGAGCCCACCGTGTCGTCCGGGCCGATCGGGCACCGCCGCTGAAGCAGGATGGGGCCGGTGTCGATCCCGCGGTCCGGCCAAAAGATCGTCAACCCGGTCTCGCGGTCGCCGTTGATAATCGCCCAGTTGATCGCCGAAGACCCACGGTGCAGCGGCAGCAGGCTCGGGTGGTACTGGATGCTCCCCAGCCGCGGCAGCTCCAGCACCTCATTCGGCAGAATCTCCGTCACGAACGCCATCACGCAGAGGTCAGGCCGGAGCGCGGCCCACGCCTCCTGCCCCGCTTGCTCCTTCAGCGCCCGCGTTTCGACCACCGGCAGCCCCGCCGCGTCCCCCGCGGCCAAGAGGGGATCGACCCGGCCGCCCGAAGGCGCCGGCGCGCTCACCCCCACCACCGAAACCCCGTCCTCCAGCAGCCGCTTCAGCACGGCCTCCCCGAAGGCAGCCTGTCCCATCACCACGACGCGCATCGCTCAACCTCCGCCGGCAGTACCGGCTCCAGAAGCCTACCCCCTTCCCTGCCATCCGCTCTACGTCCGATGACCTTCCGCGAGCCCTTCCGTATACTCCCTGCATGTCCATGCTCCAATCGGTCGAGGTGACCCCGGGCGACGCTACGCACGTCGCCCCTGCACGCCGCTCGCGCTGATCGTCGAAGCCCTCAACCACCGACCGACAGGAGCTTTCCCAACCGATGATCTGCGTCGAACCCGCCCGGCTCGTCGATGCCGGCGCCATCCACTCCCTCGTCACCTTCTGGGCCGACCGCGGCGATATGCTCCATCGCCCCATCGGCGAAATCTACGAAGCCATCCGCGATTTCAAGGTCGCCCGGCTCGACGGCCGGGTCGTCGGCTGCGGTTCGCTCCACATCATGGGGCCCGACCTTGCCGAGATTCGCTCGCTCGCCGTCGACGAATCCGTCCAGGGCCGCGGCGTGGGCGCCGCCATCGTGCGGGCCTGCCTCGAAGATGCCCGGAATCTCGGCCTCGAACGCGTCTTCGCCCTCACCTACCGCCCCGGCTTCTTCGAAAAGCAGGGGTTCCGCCTCGCCAACGTGATGGAGTTCCCGCAGAAGGTGTGGAACGAGTGCGTGCGCTGCCCCTTCTTCACGAACTGCCGGGAAGTGGCGGTCGTCCGCGAGGTGTCAGGCCCTGACCTCTCGGTGCCGCTGGCGTAAACTCCCCGGCCATGTCCTCCGACGCCGCCTACCGCCTCGTTCGTTTCCGCTTACCCCGGCCGCACACCGCCGAGGCCCTCGACTCGCTCGCCGGGACCTGGTCCGCTGCCTGCGCGGCGTCGGGCCTGCACCCCTGGGGGCTGTTCTCGGGGCTCCTCGGCCTTCGCACCGATGAACTCTTCGCCATCGCCTCGGGGTTGCCCGGGACATCCGCCTGGCCGGCCCTCCCCGGCGCCGACGCGGTGGAACGCCGCGAGCTCCTGCCCACCGCCCGCCCGGTCGCGCCCGACCCGCTCGCCCGCCCCGGCGTCTACGTGCTCCGCTTCTTCGAAATCGCCCCCGGCGATGTCGACCGCTTCGTCGAACTGTCGGTCGAAGCCTGGACCACCTTCGAAAACACCGATGACTACCGCGCGGAACCGGTCGGCCTCTTCCGCCAGGACCTGGATGCGTCCTCAGTCATGATGCTCCTGGTCACCTGGTACGACACGCTCACCTCGTGGGAGCGATCACGCTCGCCCGCGCCCGCTGCCCGCGAGAACTTCGCCCTGCGTGCCCGCCTGACCCGCTACGCCCTGCCCATCGCCACCCGGCTGGTGGCGCGTCAGGCTTCGTAACCGGCGGACTCGTACATCTCCAGCGCCGCGCCGACCAGCCGCCGGCCGTGCGAACCCGTGCCCGTCGCCGCTCCGACCACCACTGCGCAGCCAGCCGGCAGGTGCCGCAGCCGGTTCAGGTGGTGCGTCAGCCTCGCTGCCGCGGCTGCCGCCGCCGTCGCGCCCGCACCCTGCAGCACCACGCCGAAGACCCCGGGCTCCAGCTCACCCGGGAGGTCGGTGCCCCTGCACACCTGCGCGAGCGCATCACCGACGGCTCGCGCCGCGAACCGTGCGCCCACCTCGCCGCGCTCCTCCTCAACCTCCTCCAGCCCCTCGATGCGGACCGCCAGGAACGAAAGCGGCGCGCGCGGCGCGAGTTCCGCAACCGCATCGAGCCGGTGAAGCAGCTCCCGCCGGCTCAGGAGCCGCCGCTCTGCCGGCATCGAAACTGCACCGTCGCGGTCTGCCGGCCGCACCAGGCGGAGATGGGTCGGAAATCGGGCCAACTCCACGGGGATCACCTCCTGCGCGACGTCAGGAATTCTCCGCCCCGGCGGTCTTCACCGAGATAGGCAAATCCCCGAGGCGCTGCCCCGTTCTCCCGCAATCCGCCGGGTTATCCCACGGATTGCCGCCGCGCCCGTCTTCGCCAGTAGACGGCGGCGCTCACCACGACCACCGCCAGCCACGCCGCGCCCGCGGCAAGGGTCACGCGAAAATCCCGCCCGAGCCCATCGCCGGCAACTACCGCCACCGTTGTCGGAAACAACATCCCGAGCACCGAATACACCAGGAACACCCGGAATGGGATGGCCGTCATCCCCGCGATAAAGCTGATCCAGTCGAAGTTCACCGCCGGGATCATGCGCGCCCAAAACACCACCCGGCCCCCCATCTCCAGCACCAGCGAATCCAGCCGCTCCGCCAGCTTCGGACCAATCAGCCGGGCCAGGTGTCGCCGTCCGAATCGCCGGGCAATCCAAAAGGCGATCGCCGAACCAAGCGTCAGGCCGGCCATGCAGTACGCCGTCCCCAGCACCGGACCCCACGCGAGCCCGGCCGCCATGAAAATCGGCGCGTTCGGCACCGGCGCGAACAGCACCGAAAGCGCCATGACGGCAATAAACACCAGCGGCCCCAGGATGCCGAAGCCATCGACCCACTCCCGGAAGGGCTCCGCGTCGAAGGTGTACGAGAGGCCCAGGTACCGGCTCGTCAGGCCATAGGCCGCCACGAGCAGCACAAATCCCGCGACCAGCCCGGCGACCACCCGCCGGCGAAAGAGGAGCGGGGGTTCGCCGCTGGTGAAGAGCCGGTCCTCCAGCTCTTCCAGCCCGGGACGCGCTGGCCCCGGCGTGCGCGTCATCCCGCCCCGCCGGCGAAGTGCTCGCGCAGCAGCCGGTTCACCTCGTCCGGCGCCTCCTGCTGCACCCAGTGGCTTATCCCGGGGAGGCGTTCGACCCGCAGCCGCGCAACATACTCTTCCGTCCCGTCGATCAGTTCGCGGCCGAGGTACCGGTCCTCTTCGCCCCAGACCAGCAGCGTGGGCACCCGGATGAGCGGTACCGGGTCCGGGATGCGCGGCGGCTTTCGGACCGCCCAGCGGTACCAGTTGATCCCGCCGCCCAGCCCCTGCCTCCGCCAGCCGGCCAGGAACTCCTTGATATCGTCCCGCGTAAAGGTCCCCGGCCGGCACTCCCGGATCATCCGGCGCGCCAGCAGCTGGTAGCCCTGCGCCGAAAGCGCCAGTTCCGGCAGCCGCGGCAACTGGAAGAAACCTACGTACCACGACCTCAACAGTTGCCGCGGACGCCACACGCGCTTCCGGAAAATCGCCGGGTGCGGCAGATTGCACACCGAGAGCGTCAGCAGCCGGTCGCCGTGGTTCATGCCCAGCAGCCACGCGATCACCCCGCCCCAGTCGTGCCCCACCACGTGCGCCTTCTCGATGCCCAGTGCATCCATCAGCGCCAGGACGTCCGCCTGGAGCGTATCGGTGTCGTACGGCGGCCTCGCCTCGGTCAGGTTGTAGCCGCGCTGGTCCGGCGCAATCACGCGGTAGCGGTCCGAAAGCCCCGTCAGCTGGTGCCGCCACGAATACCACGACTCCGGGAAGCCGTGCAGCAGCACCACCGGCTCGCCGGCACCGGCCGCCGCGTAATGCATCCGAATCCAGTTGACCTGGACCTCGCCGTGCTCGATCGCCGCACCAGACATGCCGCCGTCACCTCCCGATTTCAGGCTATCAGAGCACACGGGTCTGCAGGAACAGGTACACCACCGGGAATACGAACAGCACCGAGTCGAGCCGGTCCATGAAGCCCCCGTGCCCCGGCAGGAGGCCGCTGGCGTCCTTCACGCCCATTCGCCGCTTCATCCAGCTCTCGAACAGGTCGCCGACCATCGCCGCAACCGGCAGGGCCACCGCGAGGTGCAGCACGGTGCCGGCTCCTGCCCCTGTTTCGAACCACCCGTTCAACGCCAGGACTGTCCCGAGACCTGCAGCGTATCCGCCCGCAGCCCCCTCCCACGTCTTCTTCGGGCTGATCCGCGGCGCCATCCGGTGCCGTCCGATCGCCCGCCCGACCGCGTACGCCCCAGTATCGACCGCGAACGTCCCCAGCAGGCCGATGAGAAACCAGTCGCGGCCGCCGTCGGCATCGCGCACCAGCACCAGCGTCGACCCCAGCAGCCCCAGGTAGGCGAAGCACCCCGAGAGGACCCGGAACGGCTTGCGCGGTCCCAGCGCCTGCGTCGGTGCCCACCCGAGCGCCGCGAACAGCCCCGCAAACCCCGCCCCCATCAAGACGAACCGGGGGTCGACGTGCGCCCCGGCCACCGTCACCGGTGCGATCACGAACACCGGCGCCACCTGCAGCGCCTCGCGCACCGGCCGCGACGGGATCAGCCAGCCGTGCACGAACTCCATCGCTGCCAGGAACACGGCCGCCGCCAGCACCAGCGTGAAGACCCAGCCGCCGGCCCATACCGCCCCGAGGACGATCGGCAGCCCGACGGCCGCCGTCAAAAGCCGCTGGTGCAGGTTCGAAAGGCGGCCAGTGTCCACCAGTTCAGCCCGGCTGGTCCCGGAACGCTTCGAGGTCTTCCTCGAGCAGCCCCCCGAACTTCCGCTTCCGCCGCCCATACTCGGCCAGCGCGATGTCGGTATCTTCCCGCCCGAAGTCCGGCCAGTAGGTGTCCGTGAAGTACAGCTCCGCATAGGCCGATTGCCAGAGGAGGAAATTCGAAATCCGCTGCTCCCCGGCCGTGCGAATCACGAGGTCCGGGTCCGGCATCCCGGCCGTCATGACATAGCGCGACACCACCGCCTCCGTTACCTCCTCCGCCGGCACGCCATCCCGGATGATTGCCCGCACCGCCATCACGATGTCGTCCCTGCCGCCATAGCTGAAGCAGATGTTCAGCACCATGCGGTCGTTGTGGCGGGTGAGCTCGATCGCGTCGCGCACCTGCTGCTGGAGCCACTCCGGCAGCGTTTCGATATGCCCCAGCATCTGCAGCCGGATGCCGTTCCGGTGCAGGTTGTTCAACTCCCGCTTGATGAAGTAGCGCAGCAGCCGGATCAGCGTGCGTACCTCCCGCTGCGGCCGGTTCCAGTTCTCCGTGCTGAACGCGTAAAGCGTCAGGTACTGCACCCCGTGGTCGGCGAACCGCTCGATGACCCGGCGAATGTTCTCGGTCCCGGCGCGGTGGCCCGCGGCGCGCGGCAGGCCCCGCTGCGTGGCCCAGCGGCCGTTGCCGTCCATGATGATCGCAACGTGGCGGGGCACGCGCCCGCCGCTAATCGGCGAAATCAGGTCGCCCAGGTACTCCGCCGTCCGGGAGCCTTCAGCCGGTTCTTCGGCCTTAGACCTCAAGGAGCTCCGCCTCTTTCTTCTTGCTCTCCGCGTCGATAACTGCCACGTGCCGGTCGGTGAGCTTCTGCAGCTCTTCTTCGGCCCGCTTCAGCTCGTCCTGCGACATCCCCCCCTCCTTCTCCAGCTTGCGCAGCTCCTCATGCGCATGCCGCCGAACGTTCCGGACGGCCACCCGCGCATCCTCGGCCTTGTGGTGCACGAGTTTCACCAGCTCCTTGCGGCGCTGCTCCGTCAGCGGCGGGATCGGCAGGCGCAGCGTCTGCCCGTCAATCGCCGGGTTCAGCCCAAGGTCGCTCGACTGGATCGCCTTCTGGATCGCCGGGACCGCGCTCCGGTCCCAGACCGTCACCGTCAGGAGGCGCGGTTCCGGCGCGTTGATCGTGCCAAGCTGCTTTAGCGGGGTCAGCGCCCCGTAGTAGTCCACCATCAGCGTCTCGATGAGGCTCGGGTGCGCGCGCCCCGTCCGCACGCCGTTCAGCTCGCGCTTCAGCGCCTCCACCGAGTGGTCCATCTTCTCTTCCGCTTCCAGGAGGATCTCTTCCGGCTCCACCATAGCGTTCCTCCGGTTTCGAACTGGTCAGGAATGGGCGGCCGGCTCCGGTGAGGCCGAAACCAGCGTCCCTATCGTATCCCCGCGCAGGGCACGGTACACCGCATCGGGCGCCGCCACATCGAACACCACGATCGGCATGTGGTGCTCCATGCACATGCTCAGCGCCGTGATATCCATCACCTGCAGCCGGCGCTGGATCGCTTCGATGTGCGTCACGTGCTCGAACTTCCGCGCCGTCGGCACCTTCGCCGGGTCCGCGTCGTACACCCCATCGACCCCGTTCTTGGCCATCAGCAGCACTTCGCAGTCGGTTTCGATCGCCCGCAGCGCCCCGGCCGTGTCGGTGGTCATGAACGGGTTCCCGGTCCCGGCCGCGAAGATCACCACCCGCCCCTTCTCGAGGTGGCGAATCGCGCGCCGCCGGATGTACGGCTCCGCCACCTGCGCGATTGGCAGCGCCGTCTGGGTGCGTACCACGGCGCCGCGCTTCTCCAGCGCATCCTGCAGCGCCAGGGCATTCATGATCGTGCCGAGCATGCCCGCGTAGTCGGCGGTGGCGCGGTCCATGCCCGTTTCGGCGACCGTGGCGCCGCGCCAGAAGTTGCCGCCCCCAACCGAAACGGCAACCTGCACGCCCTCATCGACCGCCTGCTTGATCTGCCGGGCGAGGTCGTTCAGCGTGACCGGGTCGATGCCGAACGGCCGCGAACCCATCAGCGCCTCGCCGCTCAGCTTGACGAGCGCGCGCCGAAACCGCCCGCGGCCGTCCTCCTCCATGGCTACCGGCCCAGTTCGAACCGCACGAAACGCCGCACCCGGATGTTCTCGCCCGTCCGGGCAATCGCATCCTGGATGAGGTCCTGGATCGTCTTGCTCCCGTCGCGGATGAACGGCTGCTTCAGCAGCACCACCTCTTCGTCCGGCCCTTCGAACTTGCCACGCTCCGGGTCATCGGCGGAGACCACCTGCGGGTTCATCGCCGCGACCTGCATCGCGATGTTCTTGGCGAGCTCGCGAAACTCGGCGGTGTTCGCGACGAAGTCCGTCTCGCAGTTGACCTCCACCAGCACGCCGATCCGCCCGCCAGCGTGGATGTACGCATCGACCACGCCGTTGCTCGTCTCACGGTCCTGGCGCTTGGCCGCGGCAGCGATGCCGCGCTCCCGCAGGATCGCCTTCGCCTTCGCCTTGTCGCCGCCGGCCTCCTCGAGCGCGCGCTTGGCGTCCATCACGCCCGCCCCGGTCTCTTCCCGGAGCTCCTTGATCATCTCCGTCGTAACAGCAGCCACGTCCTACTCCTGCGAATCTGCGTTCATGCCAATGACCGTGACCCGGGCACCGGCCTCCTCGGTCGCCTCGTCCTCCGGCGAAGCGGTGTACACCCCGCTCGCCACGCCTGCCTCGGCGCTGCGCGCCAGGTCATCGACCCGCACGCCCGGGCCGACGCCCGATTCCCGCGCCGCGCGGCCCTCGATCGCCGCGTCCGCGATCTTGCCGAGAATCAGCTTGATCGCCCGGATGGCGTCATCGTTGCTCGGGATCGGGTACGCGATCGGGTCCGGGTCGCAGTTGGTATCCACCAGCGACACAATGGGGATGCCCAGCCGCACGCACTCGGAAACGGCGATCGCTTCCTTCACGGTATCGATGATGAAGACCGCGCCCGGCAGCCGGTCCATGTTCTTGATGCCGCCGAAGTAGCGGTTCATCCGCTCGATCTCGTTCTGGATCTCGAGCTGCTCGCGCTTGGGCAGGCGCGCGTAGTCGCCCCGCTCCATCGCCGCTTCCATCTCGCGCAGGTGCCGGATGCGCTGCTGGATGGTCCGGAAGTTCGTCAGCGTGCCGCCCAGCCAGCGGTTATTCACGTACGGCAGGCCGGCCCGCTTCGCCTCCATCTCCACCGTCTCGCGCGCCTGCTTCTTGGTGCCCACGATCAGGACGTCCGAGCCCGAGGCCACGACATCGCGCACGAAGTTGATCGCCGCTTCCAGCCGCGTCACGGTCTGCTGCAGGTCGATGATGTGGATGCCGTTCCGCTCGGTGAAGATG
This sequence comes from Tepidiforma sp., assembly GCF_034433535.1. Lineage (GTDB taxonomy): Bacteria > Chloroflexota > Dehalococcoidia > Tepidiformales > Tepidiformaceae > Tepidiforma. The sequence goes on along the minus strand of NZ_DAOUAO010000241.1, from coordinate 13,320 downwards.
AACTGCCGCATCTTGGGGTTCCAGCGGCGCGTCTGGTGCCCGAAGTGCACGCCGGCTTCGAGCAGCTGCTTCATGCTTACGGGGGTAACCAGGGGAATCCTCCAGCCCTGCGGCGCCGTAGATTTGACCGGGCTCGCCCGGCCAGGACGCCGCCGAATACGCACAACGGTCTCAGGATAGCAGGCCCTCCGCTCCGAAAAAGCCCGTGACCTCCCAAACCTCTTGACAGCCTCCCGCCCGCTGGCGCATGGTTGCAGGCAGGAAAGGAGGTGATGCGCATGGACCATCATAGTCGTAGCTACGACCGACCCTTGGCGCTGGAGGTGACTTCCTCCTAGGTCCTCACCTGGGGAATCACCCAACCTCCTAAGACTCAGGTCTTAGCTACGCCCGGGCCCCGGAATCTCCTCCGGGGCCCTTTTCGCACCACCGGACAGATGACCGAACCCGCCGTTCCGTTCGACTTCGCCCGCTTCCACGCCGCTCTCGACACCCGCCTCGTCGGGCGCTCGCTCGTCTATCGCCTCTCTCTCGGCTCGACCATGGACCTCGCCCGCCGCGAAGCCGAAGAAGGCGCGGTCCACGGCACCGCGGTCCTCGCCGAGGAGCAGACCGCCGGCCGCGGCCGCCGCGGGCGCTCCTTCTTCAGCCCATCCGGCGCCAACATCTACGTCACGTTCGTGCTCCGTCCTTCCCTCGAACTCCACCGCACCCTCCCCCTCCGCATCCCCGTGGCCGTCTGCCGCGCAATCCGCACCGTCGCGCCAGCAGCCATGATCAAGTGGCCGAACGACGTCTGGGTGAACGAGCGCAAAGTGTGCGGCATGCTCATCGACGCCGAGCTCGACCCTGATGGCCCCATCGCCTTCCCCGGCATCGGCATCAACGTCAACGCCGACCCCTCCGTGCTCCCCGAGCTCGCCGGCATCGCCACCGCCCTCGCCACCGTTGCTGGCCGCCCCATCGACCGTGAAGAGCTTCTCGCCGGCCTCTGCAACCACCTCGAGCGTGCCTTCGAGGAACCTATCGAGCGGGTGGTTGCCGAATACCGCCAGCTCAGCCTCGTCCTCGGGCGCCGGGTCATCATCGACACCCCCGGCGGCCAGCGTTACGAAGCCACCGCCGCCCGGATCGATTCCACCGGCGCCCTCGTCGTCCGCCTCGACGACGGCACGGAGGAAACCGTCACCGCCGCCGACGTCACCCTCCGGCCAGCGCCGGTCCCGCCCACGGCATGACCCCTGCCCCGGCTTCGGCTATCGTGACGCCGTGACCTTCGAAGACATCGTCGCGCTCACCCGCAGTCGCAAGCTGGAGATGCCCGAGGGTTCCGCCACCGCGGCCCTGCTCGCTGCCGGCTCGCACGCCATCGGCAAGAAGCTCGTCGAAGAGGCCGCCGAGGCCTGGATGGCCGCCCGCTACGAATCGCGCGAAGCCCTCGCCGCCGAGCTCGCGCAGGTCCTGTACTACGTCGCCTGCATGATGGCCGCCAACGACCTCACCCTCGATGAGGTGTATCGCACCCTATGATCAAGGTCGCGCTCCCCAATAAAGGCGTCCTCTTCGAACCCACGCTCGAGCTTCTCAGCGCCTGCGGCTACCGCGTCGGGCGCTCCGGCAGCCAGCTCTCCTCGTTCGACCCGGAAAACGATGTCGAGTTCTACTTCCTTCGCCCCGGCGATATCCCCGTCTACGTCGCCAACGGCATCCTCGATGCCGGCATCACCGGCAAGGATTTCGCCGCCGAGCGCAACCACCACCCGGCGCTGCTGCTCGACCTCAACTACGGCCACTCCCGCCTCTGCGCGGCCGTGCCCGTCGATTCTCCCGCCCGCACCCTCGATGACGTTGCCGGCCTGCGCATCGCCACCTCCTTCCCGTCTATCGTTCGCTCGGCCTTCCCCGGCCGCGAGCTCCGCCTGGTCGAACTCGAGGGCGCGGTAGAAATCTCGGTCGCGCTCGGCATCGCCGAGGCCGTCGTCGATGTCGTCGATACCGGCACCACCCTCCGGCAGGCCGGCCTCCGCATCGTCGGCGACCCGCTCTTCACCTCGAACGCCGCGCTCTACGCGCACCCCGACCGCGCCGAACAGCCGCCCGTTCGCGTCCTCCGCAGCCGCATCGAGGGGCGCCTCGTCGCCCTCGACTACATGATGGTCGAATACGACTGCCCGGGCACCATCCTCCAGCGCGCCTGCGAAATTACGCCCGGCCTGGAGTCGCCCACCATCACCCAGCTGAAGCGCGAGGGCTGGTACTCCGTCAAAGCGATGGTGCGCCGCAAGGAAGCCCACCGCATCATGGACGAGCTCTCCAGCATCGGCTGCCGCGGCATCCTCCTCACCAACATCGAAAGCGCCCGCATCTAACGGCGCGAACCCCCGCCGCATTGTCTACTATGGGGCCATGCCCCCGATCACGTTCCACATGGTGGTCGCCCGGCAGGTCGCGATCGACCTCGCGACTGAGCACCTCTCGCCAGATTCGGGCCATTACCTGCTCGGCGCCACTTCGCCCGATATCCGCGTGCTCACCCGGCAGGACCGCTTCAGCACGCACTTCTTCGACCTGAACGAACATAACCACCAGGACTCGGTCGCGACCTTCCTCGAGACGTACGGGCATCTCGCCGCCCCCGAGCGCCTCAACCCCGAAACCCGCGCCTGGGCAGCCGGCTACATCTCCCACCTCGTTCTCGATGAGCAATACATCACCGGCGTCTACCGCCCCTACTTCCTCCAGCACCACCACCTCGGTGGGGCCATCCGCGCCAACGTCATGGACCGGCTCCTCCAGTTCGACCTCGACCGGCGCTTCGGCTCCGACCCGGAGCTCAAGCAGTCGATCTGCGCCGCCCTCTCCTGCACGGTCGAAGGTATCGCCTGCGGCTTCATCGATTCCGAGACCCTCGAGCGCTGGCGCCAGGTCTCGCACGATGTCGCCGCTCGCAACCTCGATTGGGACCGCGCCCGCGCCATGATCGCCAACCACCTCCGCCTCGCCGGCCTCTCCGAGGGCGAGACGATGGAGCACTTCCTCGATTCGCTCCCCGAACTCCTCGGTGAGACAATCGCCCACATCACCGACAGCGAGATCGACGCCTTCGTGCAGCGGGCCACCGACACCGCCCGTGCTGCCGTTGAGAGGTACCTGGGATGCACATAATCCGCAACGCCGAAGAGGGCCGCCGAACCCTCCTCTCCCGCCGCCCGCTCGAAACCGATGAGCTCCCAATGGATATCCGCGAAACTACCTTCCGCACCTTCGGGCAGGAGCTCAGCCCCGACGAAGTGGTCCGCCGCATCATCCGCGACGTCCGCGAAGACGGCGACAACGCGGTCCGCTACTACAACTCCCGCATCGATGGCGCCCACACGCCCAGCCTCCGCGTCGAGCCGGAGGAAATCCGCGCCGCCTACGACGCCCTGCCGCCTGACCTGGTCGAGGCCCTCAAGTTCGCTGCCGAGCGTATCCGCCGCTACCACGAAACGCAGCTGCGCGGCGCCACCATCGATTTCCAGCAACAGGGGCTCGGGCAGGTCACGCGTCCTATCCAGCGCGCCGGCATCTATGTGCCCGGCACCCGCGCCCCGCTTCCGAGCACCGTCCTCATGTGCGCCATCCCGGCCCGTGTCGCCGGCGTCGACGAGGTCTACCTCACGAGCCCCGTCCTCCCCGACGGCTCCGTCCCGGCGGTCAAGCTCGTCGCCGCCGATATCGCCGGCGTCGACGCCGTCTTCAAGGCGGGCGGAGCGCAGGGCATCGCCGCTTTCGCCTACGGCACCGAAACCATCCCGCGCGTCGACAAGATCGCCGGCCCGGGCGGGCTCTTCGTTACCATCGCCAAGCGGCAGGTCTTCGGCGATGTCGGCATCGACAGCATCTACGGCCCCACCGAGACGATGATCATCGCCGACGAAAGCGCCAACCCCGAGTTCGTCGCGGCCGACCTCATCGCCCAGGCTGAGCACGACCCCCTCGCGAGCCCCATCCTCCTTACCCCGTCCCACTACCTCGCAGACGCCGTCGCTGCCGCTATCGAGCGCCAGCTCCGCGGGCTCGAGCGCGAAAAGATCGCCCGCCAGGCGCTCGAAAATCGCGGCGGCTGCATCTTGGTCAACGATATCGACCACGCCATCGAGCTCGCCAATGAATACGCCCCTGAGCACCTCTGCCTCTGTGTCGAAAATCCCACGGCCTACGCCATGAAAGTGCGCAATTGCGGCGGCCTCTTCCTCGGGGAAGCCTCCCCTGAGGCCGTCGGCGATTACACCGCCGGCCCCAGCCACACCATGCCCACCGGCGGCGCTGCCCGCTGGAGCGGCCCACTGGGCGTCCACGATTTCCTCAAGAAGATGGCCATCGTCAACCTCCCTGAGGACGACATGGAGGACCTCAACCGCATGGCCTCCATCATCGCCCGCGCCGAGGGCCTCACCGGCCACGCCCATGCGGTCGAACGTCGGCTCCAGGGGCGCTGACGTGTCCCTGCGCGCGCTGCTTCGTCCCGACCTCGACGACCTCGAGGAATACGTCCCCGTCAAGCCCCTCGATGTCCTCGCCGCCGAAATCGGCGTCCCTGTCGAGCGTCTGGTTAAGCTCGATGCCAACGAGAACCTCTACGGCCCGCACCCGGCGGTCCTCGAGGCGATCGCGCGCGCGCCCTTCCACATCTACCCCGACCCCGGCCAGCAGCGCCTCCGCGCCGCCATCGCCAGCTACGTCGATGTCGAACCCGACCAGGTGGTGGCCGGCACCGGCGCCGATGACCTCATCGACCTCCTGATTCGCCTCGTCTCCCCGCCGGCGGTCGTCATCCCCACGCCGACTTTCGGCATGTACCGCTTCCTCGCCCGCATCATGCGCGCCCGCCCGCTGGAGATCCCGCGGCGCCCCAACTTCGACCTCGACGTCGTCGCCATCGAACGCGCCGTCCACGAATCCGGGGCGCGCATCATCTTCCTCACCCACCCCAACAACCCGACGGGCAACCCGCTCAACAGCGCCGAACTCGAAGCCCTGCTGCGGCTCCCTGCGCTCATCGTCGTCGATGAGGCCTACATCGAATTCGGCGGCGAATCGGTCGTCCCCCGCATCGCCGAATTCCCCAACCTCGTGGTCCTCCGCACCTTCAGCAAGTGGGCCGGGCTGGCCGGGCTGCGCGTCGGCTACAGCATCAGCACGTCCGAACTGGCCGCCCACCTGATGGCGATCAAGCAGCCCTACAACGTGAACGTCGCCGCCGAGGCCGCCGCCATCGCCGCGATCGAGCATCGCGCCGAGATCGGCGAAACGATCGCGGCCATCGTCGCCGAGCGCGAACGTCTCCGCGCCGGGCTGGCCGCCCTCGGCTGGCTCACCCCCCTCCCGTCGGTCGCCAACTTCCTCCTTTGCGCGGTCACGGGCCGCAGTGCCCGCGATGCCGCCGCCAGCCTTCGCTCGGGCGGCATCCTCGTCCGCTACTACGATCGCCCCGACCTTCAGAACTGCATCCGCGTCAGCGTCGGCCGCCCTGCCGACACCGATGCCCTCCTCGCAGCCCTCAAGGAGCTCTGAACGTGAACGACATCGCCGCACCCGCAGCCCGGACCGCCACGGTCTCGCGCACCACCGCCGAGACCGCCATCGAAATCACGCTCAACCTCGACGGCACCGGGCGCTTCTCCGTCGATACTGGCGTCGGCTTCCTCGACCACATGCTCTCGCACATCGCGAAACACGGCGTCTTCGACCTCGATGTCCGCTGCCGCGGCGACCTCTGGATCGACCAGCACCACACCGTCGAAGACGTCGGCATCTGCCTCGGCGAAGCCCTCGCCCGCGCGGTCGGCGATAAGGCCGGGCTCGTCCGCGCCGGCTCCGCCTACATGCCGCTCGATGAAGCCCTCGCCTTCGCCGCCGTCGACCTCAGCGGTCGCCCCTACGCCGTCCTCGACCTCAAGCTCCTCGGTCGCGAGCTGGGCGGCCTCCCCCCCGACCTCTTCAACCACTTCCTTGAATCCTTCGCCTTCGCCGCGAAGATCAACCTGCACCTGCGCGTGCTCTACGGCGCCAACGACCACCACAAGATCGAGGCCGCGTTCAAAGCCATGGCGCGCGCCCTCGATGCCGCCACCCGCATCGACCCCCGCCGCGGCGGGGAGATCCCCAGCACCAAGGGCGTTCTCTAGGGCCGGAGCCACTTTCTCGCAGGTGGCCGACCACGTAGAGTTCCCGGCCGTGGAAGACGCAATCGCCCGATACCTTGCCCCGCGCCTCGGTGCCGATGACGTGAGCGTCACCAACCTGCTCCGCATCCCCGGCGGCGCCTCCCGCGAAACCTGGATGTTCGACGCCGCCTGGACCGAGCACGGCGAACCTCGCACGGCCGCCTTCGTCCTGCGCAAGGACCCGCCGGCCAGCCTGCTCGAAACCGACCGCGAGGCCGAGTACGCCTTCTACTCGGCCTTCTGGGGCTCAGATGTTCCCGTCCCGCGCATGCGCTGGCTCGAAAACGACCCGTCTATCCTCGGCGGCCCCTTCTTCATCATGGACCGCATACTCGGCTGCGAGTCATCGACCGCCCGCATCATCGCCCCGCCCTACACCGCCGCTCACGCGCAGCTCGCCGACAACATGTACCGCATCCTCGCCGCCATCGCGACCTTCGACTGGCGCGGCACCCCCATCGAACGCGTGGCCCGCATCCCGACGCCCGAAACCGCCTGGCAGGTTGAACTCGACCACTGGGAGCGCATCCTCACCGAGCAGGAGCTCAGCCCCCAGCCGATCATGCGGGCGGCCATCCGCTGGCTCCGCGCCAGCCCGCCGCCTCCCGCCGTGCGCATCAGCGTCGTCCACGGTGATTACCGGGTCGGCAACTTCCTCTACCGCGAAGACGGCTCCATCCACGGCATCGTCGACTGGGAAATGGCCCACCTCGGCGACCCCCTCGAAGATCTCGCCTGGTCTTTCAACCAGTCCTGGCACTGGGCCAGGGACGGCCGCCCCGGCGGGATCGTCGACCGCGAAACGGCGATCGCCACCTGGGAGCGGTACAGCGGCATCCCCGTCGACCGCGACGCGCTCCACTGGTGGGAAGTCTTCTCCCACGTGAAGTGCCAGGGCATCTGGGTCACCGGAGCCCGTTCCTTCCAGGAGGGCCGCACCAACGAACTGATCCTCCCGATGGTCGCCTACTCGCTCATCAACGCCCAGGACCAGTACCTCCTCCGCACCCTTGGGAGGCTGCCATGAACCCGCCCGTCCCCCGCGTCCTGCAGGGCGTCGCCGCCAACCTCCTCACCGAAGTCATGCGCGAAATCAGGACGCCGTTCGGCCAGCAGCTCGTCGGCATCGCGGCGGTGCTCAACCTCATGGCCGCCGAGGAATTCGAACGCGCCGCCGACCGCCTCGTCGAAGAAAACCGCATCGTCCGCAAGCTCCTCGCCGATGGCCTGGCCCTCCTCGGCGAAGCCGCGCCCGCGGGCATGCGCGACGCGCTCGGGGCGCCCCCGGCGGCCTCCCTGCGCATTTCCGACCTCCAGCGCGAGAACGACCTCCTCCGCGCCGGCCTCATTGAGCTGCACGCCGCGGTCGAAGCCACCCCCGGCGATGCCGCCCGCGCCCTCGAATCGCGCATCTGGGACGAACTGATCGAATCTACTCGCCGGCGACACTTCGCCAGCCGACCCTGACCGCCATGCGTGACGACCTCCGCCGGCTGCTCCGGGCCTATCAGCCGGCCACGCTCGACCCCGACCGGCCGCTTCCCCCTGCCGGCGGCCTCATCCTCCTCCACGAACGGCCTGGCGGCCCTCACATTATCTTCCAGAAGCGCACCGATTCCGTACGCGACCACAAGGGCCAGGTCAGTTTCCCGGGCGGCGTCATGGACCCCGGCGACCCGGACATCCGCTTCACCGCCCTCCGCGAAACCCACGAAGAGATCGGCGTCCACCCCGACCACGTGGAGGTTCTCGGCCAGCTCGACGAAATGGCCACCATCTCCAACTTCCGCGTGACCCCGTTCGTCGGCTGGCTCGACCGCTATCCTTACCCTTGGCGCTTCAGCACCGAGGAGGTCGCCTACCTCCTCGAAGTCCCGCTCTCCCACCTCCTCGACCCCGCCAACATCGTCCCCGACCGGCGCATCATCAACGGCCGGCCCTACACCTTCCAGTCGTACCAGTTCGGCAACGACCTGATCTGGGGCGCCACCGCCCGCATGCTCGGCAACTTCCTCGACCTGGTCCGCGCGCTCGAGTAACCAAGACACCGGCTATCGCGCCAGCTACCATCTTTCCCGTGACGAACCCGCCACCACGCCACACCGAACGGACGCTCGCGTCCCTGCTGGCCGGGCTCGATGGCGCCCGCCTCCTCCGCGGCGACCCATCGCTGACGATCGCTGCCGTCCACCACGATTCCCGCCTCGTGGTCCCCGGCGCCCTGTATGTGGCGATTCCCGGCTTCAACGTCGACGGCCACCGCTTCCTGCCCGAGGCGGCTGCCGCCGGCGCGAGCGCCGCCATCATCGAGGCCGGCCGCGAACTCCCACCCCTGCCCGAGAGCCTCGCGCTCATCGAAGTGCCCGCAGCACGCCCGGCGCTTTCCGCCGCTTCGGCGTGGTTCTACGGTCACCCCTCTCGCGAGCTTGTGGTCATCGGCATTACCGGCACCGACGGCAAGACAACCACCTCACACCTGCTGACGTACGCCCTCGAAGCCGCCGGCGCCCGCGTCGGCCGCCTCGGCACGGTCGATACCTACCTCCCTGGCGAGACCGGCCACGTCACGGCCCGCATGACCACCCCGGAGGCCCCTGAGGTCCACCGCCTCCTTCGCCGCATGGCCGATGCGCACTGTGACTACGCCATCGTCGAATCGACCAGCCACGGGCTCGCCCTCCACCGCCTCGACCACGTCGATTACGACGTCTCCATCCTCACCAACATCACCAGCGACCACCTCGACTTCCATAAGACCTTCGAAGCCTACCGCGATGCCAAGGCCCGCCTCTTCGCTGCGCTCGAATTCGCCCACGACAAGGGCGTCCCAAAGCACGCTGTCGTCAACGCCGATGACCCGTCGGCCAACTACATGCTCAGCTTCACCAACGCCCGGCCCGTCCGCTACGGCCTCGAAGCGCGCGATGCCGAGATCGTCGCCCGCAACATCATCCTGCGGCCCGATGGCACCGCCTTCCGCATCGTTACGCCCGCCGGGATGGCCGAGGTCGACCTGCAGCTGCCCGCGCTCTTCAACGTCATGAATGCGCTCGCGGCGGCCTCCGGCGCGCTCGCCGTCGGGGCGCCGCTGCAGGATATCGCCCGCGGGCTGGCAGCCTGCCCGGGCGTCCCCGGGCGCATGGAGCGCATCTCCGCCGGCCAGCCATTCGAAGTCATCGTCGACTACGCCCACACCGGCGATGCCGTGCGCAAGGTGCTCGAAGTCCTGCGCGACGTCTGCCAGGGGCGCCTGATCATCGTGGTCGGCGCCGCGGGCGAACGCGACCCCGGCCGCCGCTTCGGCGTCGGTCGCGCCGCCGCCGAGGGCGCGGACTTCGCCATCTTCACGAACGAAGACCCCCGCTCCGAGGACCCCGCAGCCATCGTCCGGGAGATCGGACGCCACGCCGAGAGCGCTGGCCGCCAGCGCGGCACCGATTTCCTCGACATCGAGGACCGGCGCGAAGCCATCGCCCGGGCGCTCTCCATGGCCCGTTACGGCGATATCGTGGTCATCGCCGGCAAGGGTCACGAAAAGTCGATCGTCTACGGCACCGAATCCATCCCGTGGGATGACCGCGAAGTCGCCCGCGAGGAGCTGGCGCGCCTCGGCTACCGCGCCTGAATCCGGCCCTTACCGGCGGCTACCCGCCGGTTTGGTCGCAATCCGCCCCCTTCGTATACTGGCCCCGAGCCGGTACCCACCGAAGAACCTCCCGCCCACCGGAGTTCCATCGTGCCCAAGCGCAAGCGCCGCGAGCTGCATCACCTGCGGCAGGAACCCTCCCGCCGCCGTACCTATCAGCTGAGCCACGCCTCCCCAGCCGAAATCTACAAACCCGGCTTCCCCATGAACATCCTCGGGAACGTCCGTTGGTTCGCAATCGTCGGCATCCTCGTCGCGGTCAGTATGATCGTCACCGCCGTGCTCACCACTGCGGGCGGCACCGACCAGGGCAACCCCGACGCCCTTCCCACCGCCACCCCGGCCGCCACCGCCTCACCCGACGCCTCACCGACCGGCAGCCCCACGCCGGCGTCGAAGCAGTTCACCGCCGCCGAGAAGGTCATCGACGCCGAAAAGAACACTTACACCGCCACCTTCAAGACCAGCAAGGGCGACTTCACCGTCCGCCTTTTCGCCGACGTCGCCCCCAACACGGTCAACAGCTTCGTCTTCCTCGCAAAGCAGGGCTACTTCGACAGCACAACTTTCCACCGCGTCGTCTCGAACTTCGTCATCCAGGGCGGGGACCCCACCGGTACCGGAACCGGCGGCCCCGGCTATCAGACCGAGGACGAGCCGAACGAGCTGCGCAACAAGAAGGGCACCATCGCCATGGCCAAGGTCTCAGGGCAGACGCAGTTCGGCAGCCAGTTCTTCATCAACCTGAAGGACAACCCCTCGCTCGACTACGACAACCCGACCGCCAACAAGTTCTACCCCTTCGGCGAAGTCATCTCCGGCATGGACGTGGTCGAGGCCATCGGGCGCGTCCAGGTCGGCCAGGGTGACCGCCCGCTCGAGCCCGTGACCATCCAGACCATCGAGATCACCGAGACGCCGAAGTAGCGTCTTCGCCGATTCGCCGGTCGCGCGCCGCCGCGATCGCCAGCGCGAACTCCGGGCTCGCCCGTCCGTCCCGGTCGCCCGCGAACACGCTCACCACCAGCGGCCCGCGCAGCTCGTGCAGCGCCCACAGGCGAACCCGGGCATCGCCCTCCTCGGCCTCCAGCTCGAACAGGCGGCCATCGCCGTCAAACGGCAGCTCCCGGGCTGTCCCGCCGCCGTCTGGCGCCCAGAGCATGCCCGAGTCCCTCACCGCCTGCCCTGTGGCTGGCGACTGCTCGAGCCATGCCCGCGCCTGCTCAGCGGTTTCGAACTGAATCGCCTGGCAAACGACGTTCACCGGGCTTGCGAACGGCGGCCGGGGCAGCTGCTCCTTCCAGAACACGAACCGTCCGCCCACCATCCCCGCCGCCCGGTAGTCGCGCTTCCGCGTCTCCGGGTCGCTGGAAAGGCCGCCCAGGTCGTCCGCCGAAAAGTCGCCGCGGGTCTGCTCCATGAAGGCGAAGGGCAGGTCCGCCGCTTCGCAAAGGTGCCGGTCGAGCAGCTTGCCATCGACCGCGGGCGTCTGCGCACACGCGCTGAGCACGGCCGCGAGGACCGCGAGCGCCGCCAGGCCGTCAGTCGCTCTCCTCATCCTCGGGGACAATCGCCGGCTCTGGCCCGATCAGGCCATGCTTCGACTGGTACCGCTCGACCACCACGATGAGCAGGAAGAACGGGATAAATGCCAGCGCCGACCCCAGCGCCCACCACCAGAACGGCGCAACCAGGAAGAGGATGGTGCACGCCGCCGTGAAGGCCATGCCGATGATGGCCAGGATTCTCCCCGCGAGGACCCAGGGGGTCACCGGTGTGTGCATGCCTCCAGTTTCCCCTCCCTGCTCCCCCGCGGTCCAATCGCCCGCCTGCGGCTGGCGCCACCCTCCCGTATACTCCGCCCCATCCGCCCCCTACGGAGGAACTCCATGGCACGCCCCGTGCTGCGCACGCCCCTGTGCGACATGCTCGGCATCGAGTATCCCGTCATCCTCGCCGGCATGGGCCCTGTCGCTGGCGGACTGACGGGCCCCGTTGCCACTGCCCCGCTCGTCGCTGCGGTCTCCAATGCCGGCGGCCTCGGCGTCATCGGCGGCGCCGGCTTCAGCGCCGAGCGCCTGCGCGAAGAGATCCGCAAGGTCCGCTCAATGACCGACCGCCCGTTCGGTGTCGACCTCCTGCTGCCGTCGAACTACATGGGCGGCGCCGCTACCGCCGAACTCCCGCCCGACCCGCGCGAGCTCATCCCCGCCGCCGCCCGTGAGGGCCTCAAGAAGATCGTCGAGGACCTTGGCATCGAGTGGCACGAGATGCCGCGTGAAGCGGCCCCCGCTCCCCGGCGCCCGCGCACCGGCGGCATGTCCGATGAGCAGATGGAAGTCGTCATCGAAGAAAAGGTGCCGGTCTTCGCCAGCGGCCTCGGCAGCCCGGCCCCGTGGGTCGACCGTCTCAAGGCCAACGGCACGAAAATCCTCGCGCTCGTCGGCAACGTGAAGAACGCGAAACGCGTCGCTGCCGCGGGCGTCGATATCGTCGTCGCCCAGGGCACCGAGGCCGGCGGCCACACCGGCCGCGTCGCGACCATGGCGCTCGTGCCCCAGGTCGTTGACGCCGTCGCTCCCACGCCCGTCGTGGCTGCCGGCGGCATCGCCGATGGCCGCGGCATCGTCGCCGCCCTCGCCCTCGGCGCCATCGGCGTCTGGTGCGGCACCGCCTTCCTCGTCGCCGAGGAGGCCAACCAGCCGGACCTCCAGAAGCAGCGCATCCTCGCCGCCACAGAAGAAGATACCCGCGTCACCCGCCTCTACTCCGGCAAGACGATGCGCAACATCACCAACCCGCTCATCGAAGCCTGGGAGGCCGCGGGTATCCCTGCTCTCCCGATGGGCCTCCAGGGCCTCCTTGTGCAGGACCTCGTCTACTCCCTCCGCAAGGCCGGCCGCGAAGACCTCCTGATGAACGCCGCCGGCCAGGTCTCCGGCATGCTGAACCGCATCCGGCCAGCCGCGGAGATCCTGCACGATATGGTCGCCCAGGCTGCTGAAGTCCTCGCGCGCGACCTCCCCGCCCGCGTCACCGCCATCCCGGAGTCCTGACCGTATGCCCGACCGCGCCCTCGAAGGCATCCGCATCATCGAATTCACCGACGAAACCGGCGCCTACTGCGGCCGCCTCCTCGCCGACCTCGGCGCCGAGGTCATTAAGGTCGAACCGCCCGGCGGCGGCCGCCTCCGCCATGCCCGCCCCTTCGTCCGCGGCCACGAAGGCGACCCCAACGCGAGCCTCGCCTTCTGGGTCCACAACACCTCCAAGCGCTCGGTGGTGCTCGACCTCGAAACCGACGAAGGGCGCGCCCTCGCCCGCCGGCTCGTGCTGACCGCGCACGCTGTCATCGATGACAACCCGGTCGGCTACCTCGCTGCCCGCGGCCTCGGGCATGCCGAACTCCTCGCCGAAAAACCGTCCCTCGTCTACACCTCCATCACCGGCTTCGGCCAGGACGGT
>NZ_DAOUAO010000240.1:0-7771 GCF_034433535.1 Tepidiforma sp. | reverse complement strand
GGGGGCGGCGGGCATCGTCTGGCTCCGTGACGGCGTTTCCGCGAGCGTGGCGAGCCCACGCGCCCAGCTCCAAGCGGGGCATGGCAGGGAAGGTGGGAGGTTGGAGGTGGGAGGTGGGAGATGGAAGGTGGGAGCCGGCTGCCGAAACTGCCCCACCCCACCCGGGAGCCGGGAGCCGGAAGGTTGAAGGTGGGAGGTGGAAGGTGGGAGGTGGGAGATGGAGGCCGGGAGCCGGCTGCTGAAACTGCCCCACCCCGCCCCGGACCGCGAGGTGGAAGGTGGGAGATGGAAACCGGCAGCCGGGAGCCCATGCCGCGCCTGCCCCACCCGGGCGGTGGTAGGCGGACGGCTGGTGGTGGAAACGGAGACCCGCGAACCGGGAGCGGGGAGCGGCCCGCAGATGAACACAACCTCCAACCTCCTACCTCCAACCTCCTACCTCCAACCTCCTACCTCCCACCTCCCCGGCCCTTCCCCTTTCTTTCGGGGCGAGCTTTCGTCAAGGAAGGGCCGAACGTACACTCGGCAGAGATTCGCCCCCGGGAAGGTTTGGTATGACCCGCGCCCGTGCGTTGGCCGCCTGTGCCTTCGCTTCCCTGTTCCCGTTTGTCGTGGTTGGAGCTGCCTGCGGCGATGGCGCCGATGAGGGCGGCGCGGGCTCCACCCCGGGCGCAGCCGCAACCGGCACGGTCGAGACCACCAACCCGAGCGTCTCGCCCGACCTCGAGCCCCCGGCCAGCAAGTACGTCGTCCGCGTCGAAGACCTCGGCGTGAACTGGATCACCGATATCCCGAGCACGCTCGTGCTCGATGCCGACACCTACGCGAAGACGCCGCGCGTCTTCAGCTCCGAAGACGAGGGCAAGCAGCTCCTCAGCGAATGGGGCTACGTCGGCGGCTACCAGACCGGCTACTCGCCCGAGGGCCGCGATTCGGCCGTGCTCAACGGCGCCTACTACATCCGCACCGAGTGCCACCTGTTCTCGAACGCCGACGGCGCCGGCAAGGCCTACCGCTACTTCGTCGACTTCGTGAAGGCCCAGCCGGGGATGGCACCCGTTTCGATGACGCGCGTCGGCAACGAGAGCGCCGCCTACGTGATGACGCTCGGCAAGATCGCGAACTCGCCGGTCAACGCCGTCTACCACCAGGTGGTGTTCCGCCGCGGCGACCTCGTCTGCGTGGTGCTGACGAAAGGGGCGGAGCCGTTCATGAAGGTCGATGCGGCGCGGGAGCTGGCGCTGATCAGCGATAAGAAGGCGCTCGGCCAGCTGGATGCGCCCGAGCCGACGCCGACAAGCAACTACACCCCCGCGGCGGGCAACTGATGGCGCGGCGGCGTCCTTCGCAGCCCGCGCTGGTGCTGCTGGCGGGGCTGGTGCTCATCGCCGCGGCGACCGTCACGGTGCTGCTGGTCACCTCCGGCGGGAACTCCGGCGACGGCGGCAGCGTTACAGGGGGCGTGAACGAACCGCAGCCCCAGAGCACCGGCGGCCTCGCCGGCGGGCCCGAACCCACCGTGAGCCTGCCGGCGAGCAAGTACGCGCCGCTCCTCTCCGAGCTGCCCGAGGGCATGAAGGTGAACGTGCCCGAGACGTTCACCATGAACATCACCACCTTCTCGTCGTCGTACTGGTTCGATACCAACGCCCAGGGCGAGGCCCGCGCGCAGGAATGGCGCATCATCGACGGCTTCCAGGTCCAGTACGACCCGGTCGGCCAGGCGGCTCAGCTGCTGCAGGGCGGCTACTACGCCTGGGCTGAGGTGTACCTGTTCGAAACCCCGGCCGGCGCCCGGCTCGCCTACGAGTACCTCGAGGGCCGGCTGAGCGCGCGGCAGGGCAGCGAGAAGGCCCAGGCCCGCCCGCTCGGCAACCAGTCGGCCGCGTTCCGCTACCAGCAGGGAACGGTCGGGACGAGCGACACCCCGGCCGTTTACCATCGATTCGTGTTCCGGCGCGGCAACGCCGTGGTGGCGATCCAGACCTTCGGCGCCGCACCGTTCATGTCGACCGACCAGGCGCGCGAGCTCGCGAAGCTGGTCGATGCCAAGCTTCTCGGCGAACGGGAAGCGCCCGTCCCGACACCCATCCCCACCCCGGCAATTGGAGGGGTTGGACAGTAGTGGCCTGAGGGCGAGGAGGGCCCGTGCAGCGACGGTGGTTCGGCATCATGGCAGCAGCGCTGCTGATGATCGGTGCGGGGGCGGCGGCACCGGGCCGGCCCGAACCCGCAGACGCCGACGCGCCCGAGGCCTACGTCACCGTCCAATTCGATACCGCCCTGCGCGCACAGCCGCAGCGGGCCGGCGGCCCCCCGCCGACGCTGGCGGAGCTCGGCTTCCATACCCTGCCCGTGCCAAAGGGCCGCGACCCGGCGGAGTACGCGGCCGAGCTCGAGCGCGCCCCGAACGTCCTCTCCGCCGAGCCGGACGTGCCGGTGCGGGCTGCCGCCATCCCGAACGACCCGTACTACCTGGGCTCGGGCAGCGGGCCGAACCAGGCGCAGTACCTCGCCGCCATCGGCGCGCCGGCGGCCTGGGACCTGCACACCGGCTCGAACCAGGTGATCGTGGCGGTCATCGATTCCGGGCTGGACCTCACCCACCCCGAGTTCGCGGGGCGCCTCTGGGAGAACCCGATCGATAACCGCAGCGACGGCATCGACCGGGACGGCAACGGCTGCATCAACGACCGCTACGGCTGCCGCTTCGTCAACCTCACGCAGGTCAACGGGGCGGTCTGCGGCTACACCAGTTCGACCCCCACGGGGGCGGTGCTGGATGACATGCCGAACAGCCACGGCACCCTGGTCGGCGGCATCATCGGCGCGGCCGGGGATAACGGCGTCGGCGTGACGGGCGTCGCCTGGAACGTCCGGCTGCTCACCATCAAGGCGCTCGACTGCCGCGGCGAGGGGTTCATGTCGCGCATCGCCGAAGGCATCGTCTACGCCATCCGGCAGGGCGCGCGCGTGATCAACATCAGCATCGCCTCCGACCCGCCCCACACGCAGGCCGATATCCCGGCGATGCGGGCGGCGCTCCAGCTGGCGCAGGACTCCGGCGTCATCGTGGTGGCGGCGGCCGGCAACCACCTGACCGGCCAATCGGCCGGGGTGGCCTACCCGGCGGCCTACACCCAGTACCCGAACGTCATCGCCGTGGGCGCGGCGAACAACCTCGACGGCATGAACTGGGCCACCTATTCGAACTACGGCCCGGCGGTCGATTTCGCAGCCCCCGGCAACCGGCTGCTTTCGACCACGCGCACGGATATCGGGCTTTCGAACCCGTACGCCGAGATCGGCGAGCCGAACGGCGGCTTCCAGGGCGGCACGAGCTTCGCCGCGCCGCTCGTCACGGGGATGTTCGCGCTGATGATCTCCCGGAACTCGCGCCTGAACGCCGACGACTACATCGAGGCCGCCCGCGCGGCGGCAACACCCGCGCCGCCGGCGCCGCACGGCCAGAACTGGGCCGGCAGCGGCATCATCAACATCGGCGGGGCGGTGGCGCGGGTGCCGATGAGCATCACGGGGACGCCGCAGCACAACTGGCGGGATGTCCCGGGCGGCACGCCGATCGAGGCACGCGTGGGCAGCACCGTCTGCGGCACCGCCGCGGCGATCGCTGCAGGCCCGGTCTCGACGTTTACCATCCGGGTGGCGAGCGACGCGGCACAGCCGGGGTGCGGCCAGCCCGGGTCGACGGTTGAACTGCTCATCGGCGGGCTGCCGGCGAAGCCGACCTTCACCTGGGGCGGCCTGAACTCGGACCTCGGCGTTTCGGGGCAGGCCGTCAGCAGCGTTTCGCCGCCGCCGGGAACGGTCGTCGTGCAGACCCTCGGCAACGGCTGGTCGAACCTGGCGCACCTGGAGGCGAGCGGGCCGCTGCCGGGCGCTGTTTCGACGCTGCCGCCCGGCTGGACGGCGCTCTACCGCTGGGACCCGCTCAAGTGGCTGTTCAGCGAGGCGGAAGGGCTGCGCGGGGCCTACCGGCGCTACCTCCGCGAGGCGCCTCCGGTGCTGAACGATTACCCGGCGATCAGCCAGTACGACGCCTACTGGGTAAAGGCGCCGGCGGCGAACATCGCCTCGCTCAACCCGAACCCGGCGCCGGGGCGGACCATCGAGCTGGCGGCCGGCTGGAACAACTTCACCTACACGGGCGAATCACGGGCGGTGGCCGATGCGCTCGCCAGCATCGCGGGGAAGTACACGCAGGTGCTGCAGTTCGATAACGCCAGCGGCCAGTGGCGGATTCACGTGCCCGGCCAGCCGCGCTACCTGAACGATTTCGGCGGCCTCTTCAAGCTGCAGGTGTACTGGGTCTACATGAAGGAGCCCGGGACGCTCGTCATGCAGTAGGACCACCCCCGCCGCCGGGAGCCGGGAACCGGGAGGTGGGAGATTGGAGGTGGGAGGTTGGAGGTGAGAGGTGGAAGGTTGGAATTCGCACTGCTAACGGCTGCCGGCTCCCGGGCGGGGCAGGCGGGCGGCGGGGCTCCCGGCTCCCGGGCGGGGTCGACGCGTGGCGCGGCTCCCCGCTCCAACCTCCAACCTCCAACCTCCAACCTCATTCGGTGCTCCCGGCCAACAAGCGCTGCGGCCCCCGCCGGAGAAGGGAGCGGGGGCCGCAGCAGGGGTGACCAGTTCGCCGCCTGAGGGGAACGCAGCAGAGGAGGGCGTCGACCTGGCTGGTGGCGGTGGTCCAGGGGCCCTGGAACCCTGAGCCGTGCCACATCCCGGATATTAGGCCATCCTAACCTCTGCTGCAAGCATGAATTCTCTCGGGCCCGCCCGCGCGTCGCCCCGCCCCGGAGCCCTGTCCCCCGGTTCCGCCCTGCCGGCCGCTAACCACGCCGTTTTGTGACGTGCTTTATTGACATCTCTCATGGGTCAATCTACCTTTACCGCGTTCGAACATACGCAACGGGGAGGGCTCAATGTCGAACCAACGAACCACCATCTTAAGTGTCCTGGCAAACATGAAACGCATTTCGCGTTACATGTTTGCCACCGTCCTTGTCGGCGTAGTCGCGCTCGGCGCCGCGGCCTGTGGGGATGACGACGACGACGCCGGGAACCGGCTGAACGTCACGCTTCGCGACTGGGCCATCGACCTCAAACCGGCGACTGTGCCGGCCGGCGAGGTCGAAATCCGGGCGAAGAACAACGGCAGCACCGCCCATGAGGTGATCGTCATCCGGACCGACCTCCCGGCCGACAAGCTGCCCTACGACGATGCGGCCAACAAAGTCATCGAGAGTGAGCTCGATGTCATTGGCGAGATCGAACAGTTCGCGGCCGGCGAGTCGGAAGAGGGGTCCTTCACGCTCTCGGCAGGCCGCTACGTCCTCATCTGCAACATCGCCACCCACTACGAGCTGGGGATGCACACCGTCCTGACGGTGCAGTAGCAGTTCTCGGCGGGGCATTCGCCTTCCGCAGAGCGCAGGGCCGGGTACCATGCGAAACAGCATCCGCACCCGGAGCCCGGCCATGCAGCTCTTCCTCGATACCGCCTCGATCAGCGAGGTCCGCGCGGCAGCCCGCTATGGCGTCATCAGCGGGGTGACCACCAACCCGAGCCTGCTGGCGAAGGAGGGCGGCGTCAGCTATCGCCAGCGCATCCAGGAGATCGCGGAGGTGATCGACGGCCCCATCTCGGCCGAGTGCATCTCGCGCACGGCCGATGAGCTGGTGGCCGAGGCGCGCGAGCTGGCCAGCTGGCACCCGAACGTGGTGGTGAAGATCCCGATCGACGCCGAGGGGCTGGAGGCCATCCACCGCTGCAGCCGCGAGGGCATCCGGGTGAACGTCACGCTGATTTTCTCGGCGAACCAGGCGCTGCTGGCGGCGCTGGCCGGCGCGGCCTACCTCTCGCCGTTCGTCGGCCGGCTCGATGACGTCGGCCATGACGGCATGGAGCTGGTCCGCCAGTGCGTCGAGATCGTCGAGCGCCATGGCCTGGGCGCGCGTGTGCTGGCTGCCAGCCTGCGTCATCCCCTGCACGTGACGCAGGCGGCGCTCGCCGGGGCGCACATCGCCACCATCCCGCCCTCGCTCCTGCCCCAGATGCTGAGGCACCCGCTCACGGATGTCGGGATCGAACGGTTCCTCGCCGACGCCCGCACCGCCGGCCTGCTCTAACGCGATTCCACCACCTGCTCCCCAGCGAGAGCCGTCACCTGCCGGTCCGGGCCTGGCGGCTGCCGGCGTGCCGGTCGAGCTGGTCCGGGTGCGCCATGCCGGTCACGGCTTCGTCCCCGAGGGCGGCCAGCCCGACCCTTCGCGGGCGGAGATGGTGCAGCGCACCGTGGGCTTCTTCCAAGCGGAGCTGCTCGACTGATCTAAGCGGCGCCGACGGCCTTGCCATTGCGTACAATTCGCGTGCGATGCCGTCGGCCACGCCAGGTCAACAGTCGTCGACCTTTTGCATGCTTCAGCGTCGCTGGTTGCTGCACAACGGCCTGATCGTGATAGCAACACTGGCAGTCAGTGCTGTGGCCTGCAGTTCAAAAGAAGACGCCCCCGCGCCCATTTCCCCCAAACCTCAATACCAGCAGGGATTCATCACCAGGGGCCAGCAGCCGACGCCAACGCCCAGGGCGCCATGGCCGACGCCGACCACTGCGGTGCAGGTGATGACGCCAATCCCGACACCCGTACATCCCACCCCCACGCCCGAGCCATCGCCCGCACCAACCCCAACACCGACCGCAAGCGCCACCCCGGTCTCACCCGGCGCTGCCGCTTCGCCGGGCACGGCGGGCTCACCTCCGAACCCGACTGGGACGCTTCCGGCGTCCCCCACGACGCCTCCCACTCCGCGACCCACGCCTACGCCCACGCCTACGCCAAGCCCGACGGCGATGCCCCGCCCAACCTCGACCCCAACGCCGCGGGCCACCCCGACGCCGGCCGCGGTGACCATCCCGATCGGGCGCAGTATCGATGTCCAGATGTACGACTCCGTGATCCGCTGGGAGGTGATCAGCCTGACGGACCCCTACACGCGCGAACAGCCGTGGAGGAGCGCCCACCGGTACATCGTTCTCTACGTCCGCGCCACCAACATCGGGAACCAGACGGAGCGCCTGTTCTGCGCCGACACCTGCACGCGTGTCGTGCTCTCGGACGGCGAAGCCTCCAACGGCATCCGCCTCGGGCTCGACAGGCCATTCGAAGAGACCATCGACAAGTTCGGCGGGTTCGACCTCCTGCCCGGCCGCTCCGTCGAGGGCGAAATCTGCTACTCGATTCCCAGGGAGGCGCAGGTTCTCGGCTTCCGCCCCAACTGGATTCGCGGTACGCCAGCGCTGCTCTGGTAACTGGAGCCGACGGCCCCTGCGCTGACGAGCAGCGTACATCCGCCAGCTGTCACCTTCAGGCGGCGCCGACGGCCTTGCCGCCGCTGAGCCGCACGGTCCCCCGGTTTCCGAGGACGTTCCCGAGGCTGCGCGCCAGCTCCGGCGTCGCCTGCACCCGCAGGAAATCGAACTCCAGCTCGTCACCGGCGGTATCCCGGATGACGAGCCGCACTTCGTCGTCCCCGGGGTGCCGCTTGAGCAGGTTGACCACCGCCTCCAGCAGGGTCTCGTCGGCGGTGACGTCCTCGGTTTCGTACAGGGTGATGACGAGCCGCGCCGCCTCGCCGCTGACCGGCGGGGTCACCCCCGGCCGGGCCGCCTCGGCCACGATGCCGGGGCTGCCGCCCGCGCCGTTCCCGTTGCGGGCCGGCGAGTGGCCGTTGCCGTTGCGCGGACCC
>NZ_DAOUAO010000239.1:0-3125 GCF_034433535.1 Tepidiforma sp. | reverse complement strand
CAACGTGTTCCTCCACCTTCACCCCACCCGCATCCACCGCACCCACGTCAAGATCACCCACACCTACTGCCTCGGCGGTCTCTCCTTCTTCATGTTCCTCGGGCTCACCGTCACCGGCATCCTGCTGATGTTCTACTACGTCCCCTCCGTCGAGCGGGCCTACCTCGATATCCAGAACATCACCACCACCGTCCAGTTCGGCCAGCTGATGCGCAACATGCACCGCTGGATGGCCCACGCCATGGTCATCCTCGTCTTCCTCCACATGATGCGCGTCTTCTATACCGGCGCCTATAAGCCCCCGCGCGAATTCAACTGGGTGGTTGGCGTCATCCTCCTCGTCCTCACCTTCCTTCTCTCCTTCACCGGCTACCTGCTCCCCTGGGACCAGCTCGCCTTCTGGGCCATCACCGTCGGCTCCGAAATCGCCGGCTCCGCCCCCGTCCTCGGGCCCAAGACCCGCTTCTGGATGCTCGGCGGCTTCGAAGTCGGCCCCAACGCGCTCATCCGCTTCTACACGCTGCACGTCATCGGCCTGCCGCTGCTCGCCGCGATCTTCATGGCCGTGCACTTCTGGCGCATCCGCCGCGATGGCGGCCTCGCCCGCCCGCTCTAACCAGCGGAGTCACACACTCAGAGAGGGGAACGCATGGCAACCGCTGTCGTAGCAAGGCCCGTCGCCCGGCCGCAGCCCCGCGCGCGCGACGAAGAAGTCCTCGTCTGGCCCGACCTCATCTTTGTCGAATTCATCTCGGCCCTCGTCTTCACGGTGGCGCTGCTGGTCCTCTCCACCTTCATGAACGCGCCACTGCTCGACCAGGCCAACCCCGACGTCACCCCCAACCCCTCCAAGGCGCCCTGGTACCTCCTCAACCTCCAGGAACTCCTCCTGCACATGAACGCCGCCATGGCCGGCATCATCGTGCCGACCGTGTGGCTCATCCTCCTCGGCGCCTTCCCCTACTTCGACCGCGACAACGAAGGCCAGGGCGTCTGGTTCGGCACCGAAAACGCCTGGCGCATCACCATCGTCTCCGGCATCGTCGCCTTCGTCGGTACCTGGCTCCTCATCCTCTGGGACACCGGCAAAATCGCCTTCTTCCTCAATAGCTGGTTCGGCCTCTCCGGCGGCGATACCCTCCGCTTCCTCGAAAACGTCCGCTCGATGCAGTCGCAGCTGCCCTGGCCCGAGTGGTCCCGCAGCATCACCTACCTCCCCTTCGAGCTCCGCATCCTCGACGGCACCGGCCGCGGCGGCCCGACCACCTTCCAGCACCTCGACTTCCCCGGCTGGCTCGTCGAGCAGGCCATCCCGATCGTCGCCCTCGTCGGCCTGCCCAGCCTCCTCATCTACACCCTCTGGCGCATGAACTGGGTCGTCACCCGGCGCGATGCCCTTCTCGCCCTCTTCACCGGCTTCGTCGTCGTCTTCGGCGTCCTCACCGTCGTCGGCACCGGCTTCCGCGGCCAGGGACAGCAGCTCGTCTTCCCCTGGGACCTCAAAGTCAGCGAAGGCATCCCGGGTCAGGAGTAACCATCGATGGCACAGGCTGATTCCGCACCCCGCGCCACCGGGCGCATCGAACGGGCCCGCCAGATCGAAGCCCGCAAACTCGCCCGCCGCTCCTTCCTCCGCGTGAGCGCCTTCTCCGGCCTCGCCCTCTTCACCGGCGGCCTCCTCGCCTCCTTCCTCGGCTTCTTCAACCTGCGCAAGCCGAAGGGCTTCGGCGGCATCGTCACCGTCCCCGCCAGCCAGGTGCCCCGCGCCGGCGCCGACCCCGTCCGCATCCCCGAAGGAAAATTCTGGCTCGTCAACCTCAACGGCCCCGAAGGCGACGTCCTCCAGGCCGGCGGCACCGGCGGCCTCCTCGCACTCTACTGGAAGTGCCCCCACCTCGGCTGCACCGTCCCCTGGAACCCCGCCTTCAACGGCGCCCAGGTCAACTTCCCCGGCATCATCGGCTGGTTCCGCTGCCCCTGCCACGGCTCCACCTACTCCAAGGCCGGCATCCGCGTCTTCGGCCCCGCACCCCGGCCCATGGACACCATGGCCATCCGCGTCAACGGCGATGGCTCCCTCAGCGTCAATACCGGTCAAATCACCAGCGGCGCCATCGATAACCCACTGCGCGCCGTACCCTACGTCTAGGCACGGGAGGCCCGGTTGAACACCCAGAAACAGATCGTCCTCATCGTCGCCCTGCTCTTCATGACCGTCGGCGGATGCGCCGCCTACGCCGCCATCGACCTCCCCGTCCGCGCCCCCTCCCAGGAGGAGTGGACCCTCGACCAGTCCCGCGAACGCGGCGCCCTCCTCTACGCCAACAACTGCCGCACCTGCCATGGCAACCGCGGCCAGGGCGGCGTCGGCCTCCCCCTCGACACCCCCGAGCTCAAGAACCAGGACCCGCTCGTCCTCGCCGCCAACAAGGCCATGCTCCGCCGCACGCTCTACTGTGGCCGCGCGGGCACCCGCATGCCCGCCTGGCTCAACACCAACGGCGGCTCCCTCAACGCCATCCAGATCGAACACCTCATCAACCTCATCACCGCCCCCGAAGACACCGAAGTCGATGGCGTCCCCACCTCGAAGTGGTGGGTCGAAGCCGAACACTTCGCACACAACCTCAACCACGAGCTCACCGCCCTCGTCGGCGGCGATACCCTCGATACCATCGCCGTTAACCACGACATCGGCTACCGCGAAATCTCCGCAGCCAACGGCAACCGCAACGTCGATGAGGTGCTCCCCAGGAACACCCGCGTCCGCATCCCCGGCTTCAAGGCCATGCCCGAGGGCTACATCTACACCGTCTACAAAGACAACGAAACGCTCCGCAAAATCGCCGATTCCCAGCACGTCGGCGCCATCATCCTCGCCGACCTCAACAACATCCGCTACGAATTCAGCGAGAAGCGCGGCGTCGCAACCCTCCAGCTCTTCACCGAAGACGGCACCCCGCGCGCCGGCCTCTTCCCCGGCGAAGTCCTGAAGCTGCCCGAGGGCGCCACCTACATCATCGCCGCCGGCGATACCGCGAAGTCGATCGCTGACCAGCACGGCATCACCGCCGCCGAGCTCCGCCGGCTGAACCCGCAGACCGTTACCACCGCCAACGACGACG
>NZ_DAOUAO010000238.1:0-21057 GCF_034433535.1 Tepidiforma sp. | reverse complement strand
GAAACTCCGCTTCGCCCTTGAGCGCCAGCACTTTCGTGATCGCCGCCGTCAGCGACGTCTTCCCGTGGTCAACGTGCCCAATCGTGCCAACGTTGACGTGCGGCTTCGTCCTCTCAAATTTCGCCTTCGCCATGGGTGGTGTTCCTTTCTTTCTTCCTGATGGGTGTTAGCCGACGGCCTGCTTGGTGAGCGTTGCCGCGATGTTCTTGGGGACTTCTTCGTAGTGGTCGAACTCCATGCTGTAGCTGGCGCGCCCCTGGGTGATGGAGCGGAGTTCGGTGGAGTAGCCGAAGGTCTCGGCGAGTGGGACGAGGGCGTGGACGACTTGCGTCTTGCCCATCGAGTCGCTGCCGAGAATCATGCCGCGGCGGGAGTTGATGTCGCCGACGACCGCGCCGAAGTACTCCTCCGGGCAGCGGACTTCGACCTTCATGATGGGTTCGAGGATGACCGGCCCGGCCTTTTTGATGGCTTCCTTGACGCCGATCGAGCCGGCGTTCTTGAAGGCCATTTCGGAGGAGTCGACGGGGTGGTAGGAGCCGTCGACGAGGGCCACCTTGATGTCGAGGACCGGATAGCCGGCGATGACGCCGCCCTGGAGGGCTTCCTTGACGCCCTGCTGCACCGCGGGGATGTACTCCTTCGGCACCGCACCGCCGACGATGCGGTTTTCGAAGACGAAGCCCTGGCCGCGCTCGAGCGGCTCGACTTCGAGTTCGACCACGCCGTACTGGCCGCGGCCGCCGGACTGGCGGACGAAGCGGCCTTCGGCCTTCGCCGGGCGGGTGATGGCTTCGCGGTAGGAGACCTGCGGGCGGCCGACGTTGGCCTCGACTTTGTGCTCCCGCTTCATGCGGTCGACGATGACTTCGAGGTGGAGCTCGCCCATGCCGGAGATGATGGTCTGGCCGGCCTCCTCATCGAAGGTCCAATGGAAGGTGGGGTCTTCCTCGGCCATCTTGGAGAGGGCGGTGGCGAGCTTGTCCTGGTCTTCCTTGCTCTTGGGTTCGAGCGCGACGCGGATGACGGGCTCGGGGAACTGGATGCTTTCGAGGATGATCGGGTGGTCGGGCGCGCAGAGGGTATCGCCGGTGAAGGTCTGCTTGAGCCCGACGGCGGCGCAGATGCCGCCCGCACCGATATCGGTGATTTCCTCGCGCTGGTTGGCGTGCATGAGGAGGAGGCGGCCGATGCGTTCGCGCTCCTGCTTGGTGGAGTTGTAGACCGTTTCGCCGGCCTTCAGGACGCCGCTATAGACGCGCAGGTAGGCCAGGCGGCCGACGTACGGGTCGGAGACGATCTTGAAGGCGATGGCCGAAAGCGGCTCATCGTCGGAGGCATGGCGAACGATCTCGCCGCCGTCCTTGGGGTCGACGCCCTTGACCGGCGGGATATCTACGGGGCTGGGCAGGAAATCGACGACGGCGTCGAGCATGAGCTGGACACCCTTGTTCTTGAGGGCAGAGCCGCACAGCACGGGGTGCGCGAGGCTGGCGAGGGTGGCGCGGCGGATTGCGCTTTTCAGTTCATGGACGCCGATCTCGTGCCCTTCGAGGTAGCTGATGGCGATCTGGTCGTCGACGTTGGCGATGCCTTCGACGAGCCGCTCGCGGGCTTCATCGGCAGCCTGGCGCATGTGCTCGGGGATGTCGCGGCGCTCGGGCTTGTCGCCTTTTTCGCCGCCGAACCACCACCAGCACATTTCGACGAGGTCGATGCAGCCGTCGAAATCGGCTTCGGCGCCGACAGGGATCTGGATGGGAATGGGGTTGGCGCCGAGCCGGTCCTTCATCATGTCGACGGTGCGCCAGAAGTCGGCGCCGACGCGGTCCATTTTGTTGACGAAGGCGATGCGGGGGACGCCGTAGCGATCGGCCTGGCGCCAGACGGTTTCGGACTGGGGTTCGACGCCAGCGACGGAGTCGAAGACGACGACGCCGCCGTCGAGGACGCGGAGGGAGCGTTCGACTTCGGCGGTGAAGTCGACGTGGCCGGGGGTATCGATGAGGTTGATTTGGTGCCCGTTCCACTCGCAGGTGGTCGCGGCGGAGGTAATGGTGATGCCGCGCTCGCGTTCCTGCTCCATCCAGTCCATGGTGGCGGCGCCTTCATGGACTTCACCGATCTTGTAGGTCTTGCCGGTGTAGAAGAGGACGCGTTCGGACACGGTGGTTTTGCCCGCGTCGATGTGGGCGATGATGCCGATGTTCCGGATGCGTTCGAGTTCGACTTTGCGGGGCATGTGACTCCTGGCCTACCAGCGGTAATGGACGAAGGCGCGGTTGGCCTCGGCCATGCGGTGGGTATCGTCGCGGCGCTTGATGGCGGCGCCGGTGCCGTTGGCGGCATCGAGGAGCTCGGCGGCGAGCTTTTCGCTCATCGAGCGGCCGTTGCGGTTGCGGGCCGCGTTGAGGATCCAGCGCATGGCGAGCGCGAGGCGCCGGTCGGGGCGGATCTCGACGGGGACCTGGTAGGTGGCGCCGCCGACGCGCCGGGGCTTGACCTCGAGGACGGGCGTCGCCTGGCGGATCGCCTGCTGGAACACCTCGAGGGGATCGCGGTTGGCCTGGGCCTGGATGCGATCGAAGGCGCCGTAGACGACCTTTTCGGCAACGCTCTTCTTGCCGCGCTTCATCAGCTTGTTGATAAAGATCTGGACGTGAACGTTGCCGTAGCGGGGGTCCGGGGGAATCTGGCGGCGTTCGGGCTTGAATCGGCGAGCCATCGGCTGGTCTCCGTTGGTATCTCAGGCGGCGGGCCGCTTAGCGCTTGCGGCCGGCCGCGGTGGGCTGGGCGTTCTTGCGGGTGCCGTACTTGCTGCGGCCCTGCTTGCGGTTGTTGACGCCGGCGGCATCGAGCGCGCCGCGGACGATGTGGTAGCGGACGCCCGGGAGGTCCTTGACGCGGCCCCCGCGGACGAGGACGACGGAGTGTTCCTGGAGGTTGTGGCCTTCACCGGGGATGTAGGCGGTGACTTCGATGCCGTTAACCAGGCGCACGCGGGCGACCTTGCGGAGCGCGGAGTTCGGCTTCTTGGGGGTCTGGGTGCGCACCTGGGTGCAGACGCCGCGCTTTTGGGGGTTGCCGCGGCCGGTGGCCTTCGTCAGCTTGCCGGTGTGCGAGTTGTAGCTGAAGAGCAGGGCAGGCGCGCCTGACTTCTTCGTTTTTCGGGTTCGCCCTTTGCGAACGAGCTGGTTGATGGTCGGCATTCCTGCTTCCCCTGCAATTCAGCGTGATGGTGCGCCGCGGATGGGCGCCGGCTGGTGGCCTGGAGGCCGGGTTGGTTCTGGGCACGAAAACAGGCCGAAAAGCCTGTTCGTGAACAGCGCTCCGTGCTGGTTACCCGCGCGGAGCCGTCTTCAAGCACTCAGCTTCGCGACCTGTGCAAACTCAGAAGGTTCGCCAGTCAATAAGCGCCAAGGGAGAAGACTAGCACAGCATGGCGTGCTGTCAACCAGCCTGGCGCGGGCCGCGGGAGCATGGCGGGCGTGCGGGGGCCGCCGGCATTGATGGTATGACAGGCGTTCCCAACTGGCTACCGTTCCGTCCCGCGGCCGGCTCTGGGTAGGGTCGGCCGCCCTGCCGTCTGTGATGGTAGGCGGCCTCCTGACCAAAGGACGCCAGGCGACATTGTCCTCCCCGTCGCACGGGGGCGCTCCGCGAGGGGCGCCCCCACCCCCATTCGTGGGGAACGCTGAGCGGGAGAACGGGCGGGTTCCTCTATTGCGCGGTGCTGGTAGGATGAGGCGGGTGGCAGGGAAGCACCGGCAGAGGAGAGGGCGTGACGCAGGAAGAGTATTCGCAGGTATGCCCGTACCTTGGGCTGGCCGACGACGCTGATTCGCACGCGACGTACGCGACGGAAGCGCACCGCTGCTACCGGCTGGAAAGCCCCACGCGCATTGCGCTGCCGCACCAGGAGACCTACTGCCTGGGGGCGAACCATGTGACCTGCCCGGTTTACCAGGGCCAGGGCATTCCCTCGCGGCCGGTGCCGGCCGCTCCTGCGGCGCCGCCTCCCTCGGCGGGCGCCGTCCCGGGTCCGCGCGGGCAGGCCGGACGGGCGCCGTTTGGCGGACGTTCCGGGGGAACAGCGCCGCGGCGGCCCGCCCGGCAGCCGGCCGGCACGCTCGGCCCCAGGCCGCGACCGGGCGGCGTGAGCCTGCCGGTCGCGACCATCGGGCTGTTCGCCCTGGCGCTCGTGGTGCTGGTGATGGCCTTCGCCATCCAGCAGATCGTCGACGACGACGGCAATTCGACCATTTCGCCAGCGGACGCGGTGGCGACCCGAGATGCGCTCAACCGGACGCAGACCGCGCAGGCCGCCTCGGGCACCCCGACGCCGCCGACGCAGCAGGCAGGGACCACGGGGACGCCGGGCGCCGGCAGCACCGGGACCCCGGCGACGACGCGCACGCCGGCTGCGGGAACGCCCACACCGGGCGGGAACGGTCGAACGTATACGGTGGCCGAGGGCGACACCTGCTTCTCCATCGCCCAGGCCAACGGGGTGACGCTCGAGGAGCTGCTGCAGGCGAACAACCTGACCGAGGACGACTGCACGCGGCTGGCGGTGGGTCAGACGCTGCGGTTGCCGTAGGGCGACGGCAGGAAGCCAGCGCAGCGCGCTACCGCCACGGTGCAGCACCCTTCGCGGCCAGATGGGAAACCGCTCTCAGCTGATTCGGCGAAGGATGGCGAGCGCGCCTTTTTGCCAGGCGACGCGGTGGGTGACGCCGGTTTCGTAGCGGCCTTTGTTTTCGATGTACCAGTCCCAGGCGCGGATGAGGGCTTCGGCGTTCGAGTAGCGCGGCTGCCAGCCGAGCAGCTGCTTCGCCCGGTCGACTTCGACGTAGGAGTCGCGCCACATGGTGGCGTAGTGCCAGGCAGCCAGGGGCGAGAGGCGCAGGAGTTCGAGCACGCGCAGGGCCCACTCCCCGGGGCGTGCGGGCAGGTGCCAGAGGCGTGAGCCGGAGCCGGCGTGGTCGAACAGGGCCTGCATGTCTTCGTTCAGGGTCTGGAAGCGGTCGGCGCCGACGTTCATCGTTTCGTTGACGGCGGTGGGGCTGGTGGCGGCGCGGACGATTGCATCAACGAGGTCGGTGACTTCGAGGAGCTGGTAGTGGTTGCGGCCGTTCCCGAGCAGGGGAATGCGCCGGCCCTCGGCAATCCATTCGAAGAGGATTTCGAAGACGCCGAGGCGGCCGGTGCCGAGGAAGGTCTTGGGGCGGATGATGTTCACCTCGAGTCCGCGCTGCTGGTAGTCGCGGCAGAGCTGTTCGCCGACGACCTTCGATGCGCCGTAGTGGCCGAGGGGGACGAGCGGGGACGTTTCGTCGATGGGGTGGGTCTTCGGGACGCCGTAGACGGCGGTGGAGGAGATGAAGACGAGGCGACGAATGCCGGCCTTGAGCGATTCGTGGAGGACGTAGCGTGTGCCACGGACGTTGGTGGCGTAGATCTTGCGCCTGGAGACCTGGATGGGCAGGGCGGCGGCCGCGTGGATGACGATGTCGACGCCTTCGAGGGCGCGGCGGATGGCTTCTCGGTCCTGGACATCGCCCTGGATGAAGGTGACGCGCGGGGCGATATCGGCGTCATCCGGGGGCAGGGGTGCGATATCGAACAGGACGGGGTGGATGCCATCGTCGAGGAGACGACGGGCGATGTGGGAGCCGAGGAAGCCGGTGCCGCCGGTGATGAGCCAGCGGGAACCGCCGGTGGGACTGGTCATGGGGGTGCGCTCCGCCTGCCGAGGGTAATGGCTACAGGGTGGGACAGGTCCGGGGGATGCTCAAGGATCAGCGCTGCTCGCCAAGGACGACGATCTCGGCGACGAGGCGGCCTGAGCGATCGGCCCGCACGCTGAGCACGGCGCCATAGCCGACGAGCGACGCGCCCGCTTTGATTTGGTCGAGCTCCAGGCCGCTGGTCCCGGGCAGAATCCGGGCGCGGGGCGCGAGGTCGACGGTGACGGGGCCAGAGGCGGTGGCGAGTTGAAGCGTGCCGGGCTGCTGAGCGGTGATGATGCCGGCGAGCCGGGTCATGCCGGGGCGCCCGGGGCCGTCGTCGTCATCGTGGTGCCCGGGTTCCTCGAGCGGTTCGAGGCGGAATGGTCCTTCACCTGCGTCATTCAGACGGACCCGGGGAATGAGGGGTTCGCCGGTGCCGGCCAGCAGCCCGGGAATCGACCCGGGGTCGGCGGGGACGAGCACGCTGCGCCCATCGGCGAGGCGGAGGATGGCCCGGGGGTTCCGGTTTTCGGGGTCGATGGCGACGAGGAGGACGGCGCCTTCGACCCCGGGCGGGAGCTTGCGAAGTTTTTCGAGGGGTCGGTCGGATGGACCGGGCAGGGCGTCGGCTGAGCCGAGGGCGAGCGTGTGGGCTTCGATGGCGACGCGCCCCCGGGCCGCTTCGCGGACGGTTCCGGTGACGAGGAGGGCTTCGCCGGGCTTCGGTGCGCGGTCGAGGGGGGCGCCGGATTGATCGAGGAAGGCGGGCCGGGCGGAGGTGTCGATGGTGACGGTTCCCAGGTCGGGGGCATCGAGGGTAACGGTGTCGCCTTCGACGGAGGCGACCACGCCGGGGAGCTGGACGTAGTCGTTGGCCTCCAGGGCCGAAACGGTCTCAACTCCAGTGAAAGGGCCGGTGGTGAAGACGGCGATGGAGGCGAGCACGAGCACGGTGGCCAGGGAGGCAGCAAAGGCGAGGCGCCGGGGCCCGAACAGTCGCTGGAGGATTGTCGGCCGCGATGCCACGGTCCGGCGCTCGACCGTGGCGGCGGAAGCGTGTTCGGCGAGGAAGCGCTGGAATCGGGCCCTGGCGACCGGCATGGCGGCGTCGGCCTCGCGGCGGACCTGGTCGTTCTCGCGGCGGATGGCGTCGCGGGCGGCGAGGAGCGGTTCGAGGGCGGCGCGCTCTTCGGGGGTGGCGTCGGCGGGAAGCTGGCCAGTTGAAAGGGCCCGGTTCAGGAGGTCATCGAGGCGACGTTCGGTCATGGCGAACCCCCCGTGTAGGCGCCCTGGCCGAGGGCGCGCTGCATGGCGGCGAGAGCGCGGCGCTGGAGGTGCTTCACGGCGTCTTCCGAGCGGTTCATGAGGCGCGCGGTCTCCTCGAGGGAGCGGTCGTGGATGAAACGGTGGTAGAGAACTTCCTGCTGGTCTTCGGTAAGGGTGGCAAGTGCAACGGCCAGGTCGTGGCGGAGGCCGGAGATGGCTGCGGTATCGTCGGTGACGGGCTCGGGGGCGTCTTCGAGCGCCGCCGGGGGCCCTCGACGGATGCGCCTCTTGATGACGTCGCGCGCGAGGTTGCGGGCAATCCCGTGGAGCCAGGCGTGGATTGGCGCGCCGCGGTAATCGAAGGTGTGGGCGCGGGCGTATGCGGTTTCGAACACCTGGGAGGCGATATCCTCGGCTTCTGCGGGGTCGCCCAGGCGGTAGCGGAGGTAGGCGTAGATGGCGCGGTAGTGGGTTTCGAAGATGGTTTCCCAGGCGGCCGGGTCGCGGCGAGCGGCGCGGTGCGCGAGCTCTGCGTCGGGTGGCTGCGGTGTGGCTGGAAGGGCATGGGCTTCGCCCTCGGGGATGCGCACGGCGGGATTCACTGTACGAATGGCGCGGTGAAGGCGAAAGGTGACGGTCTTTACCGTCGGAAGGGCACGGGGAAGGTCACCCGCCGTTGCGGGAGCGGAGGTAGTCCATGGTCGCGCGGTACTGGTCTTCGCTGATGTGGCCCGCGGACATGAGGTAGTTTGCGATCTGCTCGAGCGTGAGGATGGAGATGAGGTTGATGCCGGCCGCCTTGAGGGCTGTGCGGCCGCCCTCCTGCCGGTCGATGAGGGTGACGGCATCGCGGACGACGAGGCCGGCGGATTCGAGCGTGGCGGCGGTCTGGAGGATGGAACCGCCCCCGGTGATGAGGTCGTCGATAATGAGGCAGCTCTGGCCGCGGACGTAAATGCCTTCGATGACGTCGGCCTTATCCGTCTGGGGCGGGTGGATGTAGATCATCGGGACGTTGGCGAGGAGGGAGAACGCGGTAGCGACGTGGAGGCCGCCAAAGGGGACGCCGGCGACGAGGGTGAAGGGATGCACGTGCGGATTGCGCATCGACATGAGGGCTTCGAGCTCCTCTTTGATGATGCGCGCGCAGCGCGAGAGCGCCTTCGGGTTCGAGATGAGCCGGCGGAGGTTGATGTAAATGGGGGAATGGACTGCGGTGCGGCCGAGGGTGAAGTCCCCGAACTGGATGGCATCGAGTTTCCAGAGTTCTTCGGCAAGCCAAAGGTTGCCGGGGGCTTTCGACGACCTGGTCAACGGGGTACTCCGGGGTGGTGCGTGCGGGGAGGGGGATGCACGCGGCGTAAGGGTTGTTTTCCCCGGTGGAGGGGTTATGTGTCAAGTTACGAACGAGGTTTGGCTGGCCGATTGACCGGGGTTGGGGGTTCTCGGTCGGCGAGGACGGCGAGGACGTTGAGCGCGGCGGCTTCGGCCATGCGCGCGCGGGTTGCTTCGCTGGCGCTGGCGATGTGCGGCGTGATGATGACGTTGGGGAAGCCGAAGAGGGGGTGTTCGAGCGGGAGGGGCTCGGGGTCAGTGACGTCGAGGGCGGCGGCGCGGAGGCGACCGCTGCGCAGGGCTGCGACGAGCGCGTCCTGGTCGATGACCTGGCCGCGGGAGGTGTTGATGAGGATGGCCCCGGGTTTGATGCGGGCGAATTCGGCGGGGCCCAGGAGGCGCCGGGTCTCTGGGGTAAGCGGGACGTGGAGCGAGATGAAGTCGGCCTGTTCGAGGAGGTCGTGCAGGGGGAGGCGGGCGAGGCCGAGTTCAGCTTCGAGGGCGGGTTTCGGCGTGCGGGAGTGGTAGATGGTGCGCATCGAGAAGCCGCGGGCGCGCCGGGCAACGGCTTCCCCGATTTCGCCGAGGCCGATGATGCCGAGCGTGGCGCCGTAGACGTCGATGCCGAGGTAGCCGGTGGGGGACCACGTCTTCCAGCCGCCGGCGCGGGTATCGCGGTCGCTCTCGACCACGCGGCGGGCGGCGGCCATGAGGAGGGCCCAGGCCATATCGGCGGTGGTCTCGGCGAGGATGCCGGGGGTGTTGGTGACCCAGATGCCGAGGCCTGCGGCGGCGGCGGGGTCGATGTTGTCGTAGCCCACGGCCATGTTGGCCACGATGCGGAGCCCGGGGGCCGCGGCGAGCATGTCGGGCGTGATGCGGTCGACCACGGTGGTGATGGCCGCATCGGAGCGGGCGAGTGCGGCGGCGAGGTCGGGCGCGGGAGGGGGCAGCTCGCCGGGCCAGGTTTCGACGGTGTGGCCTTCGGACTCAAGGAGCGAGGCGGCCTTGCCGGGGAGGGTGCGGGTAAGGAAGATGCGGGCCATGCGGGAAGTGTGGCGGCAGGGTGCACCGTGTTCCAGCGGGAGCGGAACTCGCCGATGATCGCACTGAGGGAGGGCAGGCTATGACCAGCGGGAGTGAGACGCGAGCGGTTTCGCCGACTGAGTCGGTACTGCAATCGGTGCTGGCCTCGGCGGAGCGGCTGCGGACAAGCCCGGAGGTGGTGGACCTGCTGCGGACGTCGTGGCGGGAAGTGCGGGCGCAGGTGCCGGTCCGGATGGACGACCGGAGCCTGCGAATTTTCGAGGGGTACCGGGTGCAGCACAACGGGGCGCGGGGCCCGTACAAGGGCGGGGTTCGTTTCCACCCACAAGCCGACCTGGATGAGGTGCGGGCCCTGGCCATGCTGATGACGTACAAGTGCGCGCTGATGGACCTGCCTTTCGGGGGCGCCAAGGGCGGGGTGATGTGCGATCCCACGCATATGAGCGAAGGGGAGCTGAACCGGCTGACGCGGACGTACACGCAGCACATCGGCATGGTGCTGGGGGTGAACCGCGATATCCCGGCGCCGGACATGGGCACGAACCAGCAGACGATGGCCTGGATGATGGACGCCTACGGGGCACGCTACGGCTACACGCCGGGGATCGTGACCGGGAAGCCGGTGGAGTTGGGCGGCAGCTTCGGCCGGGACCAGGCGACCGGCCGCGGGGTGGCGATCTGCATGCGGGAGATCGCGCGGCGGGAGGGCGTCGCAACCCACGAGGTACGGGTGGCGATCCAGGGTTACGGGAACGTCGGCAGCTGGACGGCGCGGGTGGCGAGCGAGATGGGATTCCGCGTTGTCGCCGTCAGCGATGTCAAAGGGGGCGTGTGGAACAGGGAAGGACTGGATATCGCAGCGCTGGATCGCTGGTTCTCGGTGGCCGGGAGCGTGGCGGGGTTCGAACCGGCCGACCCGATCACCAATGAGCAGCTGCTGGAGCTGGAGTGCGACTACCTCGTGCCGGCGGCCATCGGGGAGGTGATCACGGCGGAGAACGCGGGGCGCATCGCAGCGCGGGTGGTGGTGGAGGCAGCGAACCACCCGGTGACGCCGGAGGCTGACGCCATCCTGCGGAGGCGGAAGGTGCTGGTGCTGCCGGACATCCTGGCGAATGCGGGCGGGGTTACGGTTTCGTACTTCGAGTGGACCCAAAACATCCAGCAGTTCCGCTGGCCGCTTGAGCGGGTGCTGGCGGAGCTGGAGAACCGGATGGTCGCCGTGTTCCGCGAGCTGATGGCGCGCTCGGAGCGCGATGGGACGGAACCGCGGGATGCGGCGTTCGATATCGCGCTGGAGCGGGTGGCCCGTGCGATCCAGCTGCGGGGGTTCGTGTAGGCGCCGCGGCAGCTTTGGGACAAGCACGGCTGATGGCGACCGGGTGGCGCCGGGCGTAGGATGAAGCCATGTTCACCCGTTGGCGAAAAGAGACGTTCCGGGCCCTCGTGCACCGGGACTACCGGGTGCTGTGGGTCGGCACGACGCTGGCATTCCTCGCGTTCATGATGTCGTCGGTGGTGCAGGCGGTAGTCGCGTTCGAGCTGACCGGTCGGAACGGGGCCGTGGGGTTCGTATCGCTCGGCATGGGGCTCGCGACGGTGCTGGTCTCGCCGTTCGGGGGTGTGGTGGCTGACCGGTTCCCGAAGAAGCGGCTGCTATTTGTGGGGCAATCGCTCATTGGGCTGAACTTCGCGGTCGTGGGCGTGCTCATCCTGGCGGATGCGATCACGATCCCGCTGCTGGCGCTCTCGACGCTGGTGATGGGCGCGGTGTTCTCGTTCATCGGGCCCGCGCGGCAGGCGTGGATTGGGGAGCTGCTGCCGCAGGAGGACCTCCCGAACGGGATCGCCCTGCAGCAGGTGGGGATGACGCTGACGCGGGTCATCGGACCGTTCCTTGCGGGCGGGCTCATCGGGCTGGGTTTCGTGGGAACCGGCGGGACCTATCTCTTCATGGCCGGGATGTTCGTGTTCGTGGTGCTGACCCTGGCGCAGCTGCCGTCGTCGAAGGCGGTCGCTCGCGGCGGGCGGTCGTTCCGGGACGACCTCGCGCTGGGAGTGCGGCATATCGGGGAGCGCCCCCGCCTGCTGGTGGCGGTGGTGAGTTTCATCGGCGTGATTATGGCGGGGTTTTCGTACTTCGTGGTGCTGCCGGGCCTGCTGGAGAACGAGCTCGGGCGCTCGTCGAAGGATATGGCGCTGATGATGGCGGTGAGCGCGGCCAGCGGCTTCGTGGTCTCGATTGGGGTGGCAAGCCTGGCGGGTTCGCGTTATGCCTGGACGCTGATGACGCTTGGCGGTCTGGTGCTGGGCGCATCGATCGCGCTGCTCGCCTCCGCGGGGAGCTACGCTGTTGCGTTGCTGGCGATGCTGGTGCTGGGTGCCGGGACGGGCATGTTCCAGGTGCTGAACAACGCGCTGGTGATGCGCGAAGCGGAGCCGGCCTACTACGGCCGCGTGATGTCGCTGACGATGCTGGCCTGGGGCGTGAACGGGCTGGTGGCGTACCCCTTCGGGGCGCTGGCCGACCGTGTGGGCGAGCGGGAGACGCTGGGCGTGATGGCCGCCGGTGTGGTGGTGATCGTGGCGGCGACGTGGCTGGCGGCGCAGGCCGTGGGGCGGAGGTCGGAGGGAACGGAGGCGCGGGAGTCGCTTCCGGCGGCTGCGGGCGGCGAGTAAGCTGGGGTCACATCTGCCAACCGGAGCGTTTCGATGGGCCGCGAAGAGCTTGCCGCGTTGATTGCCATCCTCGAGCGGGAGAAGGACAAGGGCACCGGGAGCCCGGTGCTCGGGACCTGGAAGATCCAGTTCGACAAGAAGCGCAACGCGTTCGTCTTTGACAAGTGCGAGAACGAGGGGTACTGCGAGGAACGCCCGGCGGTTATTTCGCTGAGCGGGGAGATTCTCGACCCGGGCGGGCCGCTGTTCTGACTGCGAAGCCCCGGGCGGTGCGCCGCAGGGCGATGCGGGCAGCCAGCACGCCGATGGCGGCGCCAACGGCGTCGGCGAGGACATCGAGGGCGGTGGCATGGCGGTTGGGCACGAACGACTGGTGGAACTCATCGGAGATGCCGTAGGCGACGGCGAACAGCCATGCGGCGAGGGCGTGCCAGCGATCGAAGCGACCCCGCCGGGCGGCAAGGGCGTGCGCGGCAAGGTAGCCGAGCACGGCGTACATGACCACGTGCGCGAGGATGGCGCGCGGCTCGGTGACGCGCGGGCCGGGCGGGTTCGGGAAGCTGGAAAGGATGAAGATGAGGGCCGCCCAGGCGATGAGGGCGATGGTGGCGGTGCGAGCGCTCATGGTGTGGCCTGGAGGCTGGCGACAAGCTGTTCGAGGTCGGCGCGGGTGCGCACTTCCCGCATCAGGCGGAGGAACTGTCCGACATCGCCGGTGCGCTGCCAGAGCAGCTCCGCGAGGGGGCCGATGGGGTCGGAGGACTGGGGGCTATCGGCGTAGGTGCCGTAGAAGGCGAAGTAGGCCTGGTTGATCTTGCGGATGGGGATGCCGTTCTGGACGAACACGAGGCGCCGCTCCTCCATGAGCTGCTCGGCAGCGGCGACCTGACCGCGGGCGAGGAGGTCATCGACCTGGAGGCGGAGGGCGCGCATCTCGGCGGTGAAATCGAAGTCGGGGTTGCGGCTCGAGGGTGGGGCGCTGCCGTCGGCACCGGGGGGCAATTCGATGGGGTAGCGCTCGAGGACGAGCCGGGCGATCTCGCGGCCGGCGATGCTGGCGGCGGTTTCGTTCAGGGTGTGAGCCTCGCCGCCTTTGCCCCACTGCTGACCGAGGGGGTAGAAGGCGAGGTAGTGGTGGACCCACTCGTGGGCGGCGGTTTCGACGACGGAGGCATAGGTGCGGTCGTCGCGGACAATTGCCGGGTAGGCAGCCAATCCCCCGAGGGAGACGACGAGGGAGACGGTCTCTGCGCTGTCCGCGCTGCGCTCAATCACTTCGATCTGGTCGAGGGTGAGGCCGGGCTTGAGGAGGGTGTCGCTGATGCGCTCGATGCGGTCGCGGGGGGAGCGCACGAGGAGGCGCGGCGGGCTGGTGAGCTCGAATGCGACGGGGGGCCAGGTGAGAGTGATCGCACGGAAGAGGGGCAGTTCGCGCTGGAGCCCGGCGTCTGCTACCACCGACGAGATGGCGTGTTCGAGGAAGCGCTCGACGTCGTTCTCGTAGGTCGCGCGTTCGTTTTCGAGGGCGGCGATGAGGGCGCGGTCGGGGTTCGGGCTGGCCTCCTCTGCGCGGATGCGGGAGGTGAGGGCGAAGTAGCGCTGGACCGCCTCGGCCGCCGTGTCGGGAGGCGGAGGTTCGCGCACCCCGGCGAGGTCGGCCAGGGTGGGGACCAGCGTTTCCGCCTGCCAGCGCCAGAGCTCGTAGCGGTACTCGCCGAAGGGGCCGCGGGGCACGAACAGGGCAGCGAGAACGCCGATGACGATGCCGAGGAGGGCGGCAGCCCCGAGCGTGAGGACCCATGGGTGCGGCCGCCACGGAGTGAGTTCGACAGGCGGGCCCGCGGCCGGGATGGACTGCATGCCTTCACTGTACCGGGCAGCCGGACGGGGCGCGGTGAAGGGCGGGACAAGTCGTCGGCGACGCGCCAGCGGAAGCTGGCGCCCACGCGGAGTCGTCGTAGACTGGCGGGGATGAGTGCGGATGCGATGGCAGCCCGGGGCAGCGGGCCCGGCGAGCGGCCGGCGTACCGGCTGCACTATGCCTCGTTCGAATCACGCGTGGCTGCCGGTGCGCTGGATGTGCTGGTGATGTTCATCATCGCCTCACTGCTGGTTACCGCCGGGTCGGTCATCGTGCTGATCTCGTCGGATTTCGAGCGGGTGGAGCCCTCGACCACGGCACTGAACCTGTTCTGGGCCTGTGTGGCCTGCATCCCGGTGGCGCTGGTGCTGTATTTCTTCATCGGCTACGCGTGGAAGGGGCAGACGGTCGGGGCGGCGGTGATGCAGCTCATGGTCATTCGTTCGGACGGGCGGCCGCTGGGGGTCATCGGCTCGATGGCGCGGGTGATTGGGTTGCTGTTTTACGTCCTGATCGTCGGTGTCGGGCTGGTGGCGGCGTATGCCCTGCAGGAATCGACGGCGCTGGCCGGCGGGGCGCTGGCGGTCGCGCTGGTGGTCGCGGCACTGGGCATCATCTGGGCCGCGTTCGATCGGCACCGCCGGACGCTGCATGACCGGCTCGCCGGGACGATCGTGGTGCGGCTGGTGTAGCGAGGTGGCGGCAGCCCGGGACCCAGGCGGGATGACCGCGCGGGAGCGCATCTTTCAGGAGGCGACCGGCGGGGTCGGCGGGAGGCGGTCACTGGCGGCCGTGCTGCTAGGGCTGGCGACCTTCGGTCTGGTGGCAACTGTGAGCGCATGGCAGGTGACGGCGGAATCCACCGCGCTGCCGATGCTGCGCTCCGGGGTCGGGGTGCTGGTCGACATCGATGCGTTCCTTGCGGAGGAGGGAGAGGCCCTTCGCCAGGCCGCGACGGAGCAGGATGGGGCGCTGTCCTTCGAGCGGTACCCGCTGCCGATCGCACTGGAAGCGGCGGAGGTGCGGGCCGCGAGCGACGCCGAACTGCGTGACATGCTGCTCGACAGGTCGGCGGCGCTGGTCTATGCGGAGGGGCTCGCGGCGTTCGACCGGACCGGCTCGCAGGCGATCAGCCGCGTATCGCTCGAAGGGATGCTCGAGCTCGCGGTGGGCCAGCTGTCGCGGGAGACGCACGAGCGCGCGGGGCTGGCAGCCATGGTGCTGGCCACGGCGGTGGCGGTTTTGGGGGCTGCCACCGCGGCAATGAGTACGGGCTGGGGCAGGCTGCGCGTGCCCGCGGGGGCGGTGGCGCTGGGCGCCGTGCCGGCAGCCGCGATCGCCTTCGTGTTCCGGCTGGGAACGGAGGTGGTCGGCGGGGAAGACCAGTTCCTGAACGACACCCGGGCGATCATCGGGGCGGCGCTGGGGGCAGGCGTGCGGAACGGGGCGATCGTGGCGGGCGCCGGGCTGGCGCTGGTGCTGGCCAGCGTGGCGCTCGAGGCTGCGGAGCGGCGGCTGCGACCGGGCGGTGAGCTGGACGAGGACGGGGGCACCGGGTCGGCAGAGTTCGAGCAGTTCTGAGCCCGGCGTTTTGCAGGAGGGGGCGGAACCGGCCAGAATGCGGAGGCATTTGCCCCCGGAGGAGTTCGATGGAGTTTTGCCGCTACGAAAAGAAGGGTCACGTGGTCACCATCACGATCACGCGGCCGGAGGTGATGAACGCGCTGCACGCCCCGGCGAACCTGGAGCTGGACGCGGCCTGGGACCAGTTCGCTGCGGATGACGACGCGTGGGTAGCGGTGCTCACCGGTGAGGGCGACCGGGCCTTTTCGGCGGGGAACGACCTGAAGTACACGGCCGAGATGTCGCGGCTGCCGAAGGAGCAGCGACCGAACCTGGCCTTCCCGAAGGGCGGATTCGGCGGGATTACGCACCGGTTCGACCTGTTCAAGCCGGTGATCGCGCGGGTGAACGGGTTCGCATTGGGCGGCGGGCTGGAGATGGCGCTGGCGTGCGACATTATCGTGGCGGCAGAGCACGCCGAGCTGGGCCTGCCGGAGCCGCGGCGCGGGCTTATCGCCGGGGCGATGGGGGTGCACCGGCTGCCGCGCCAGATGCCGTTGAAGATCGCGATGGGCTACATGCTCACCGGGCGGCATATCCCGGCGCGGCGTGCGGCGGAGCTGGGGCTGGTGAATGAGGTGGTACCGCTGCACGAGCTGGACGGCGCGGTGGAGCGCTGGGTGGAGGACATCCTGCGGTGCGCGCCGCTTTCGGTGCGGGCCACGAAGGAGGCGGCGATGCGGGGGCTCCACCTGAGCCTCGAGGAGGCGGCCACGGCCCGTTTCGAGTGGGAACAGCGGCGACGGGCGAGCGAGGACGCCATCGAGGGGCCGCGGGCGTTCGCGGAGAAGCGGGCGCCGAACTGGAAAGGCCGCTAAGCCGGTTCAGGCGGAATAGCGCGCGGCGAATTCGGCCTCATCGAGGCGTGCGCCGCGGCGGCTTTCGCTCACGGCCAGCTCCATGCGGGTGAGCTGGGCGAGCCCTTTGCGGGTATCGCTGGCGACACGGGCGCGGTCCTGGCTCTTGAGGCGGAGCTTGAAGAGCCAGTAGGTGAAGGCTTTCCAATCGGCGAGGGAGACATCGCCGGTGAGGAGGTTGCCGGTCTCTTCGTAATGCAGCGCGAGCAGCTGCTCGCGGGAGCGTCCGTAGATGCGCTGGTACACCGTCTCGTCCTCGCGCTGGTCGAATCCCCAGGCCCGCGCACGGACCTCCTTGTGGATCTCTTCTTCGACGGAAAGCTGGAGGGCCTCTTCGACGAGGACGCCGTAAAGGTAGTTCAGGTGGGCGGAGTGCTTGGCCGGGCCGAGACGGCGGGCGAACTCGTCGTCGTCGATCTCGAGGTCCTCGGGCCAGCGGTTGTGCCAGAGCAGTGCATCGCGCTGGTCGGGCGGGACGAGGTCGGCGGCTTCTTCGAGGAGGCGCTCGGCGAGCAAGAGCCAGTCGAACGCTTCGCCGGCGATGAGGTAGCGGTAGTGGCGGCCACGAACCGTCTCCTCGGGAAGGCGCCAGGCGTGGACGGCATCGAGGAGTGCGTAGAACCAGTGCTGCCCCCCGGTGATGGCCTGGCGCATGCGGAGGATGATGTCCGCAGGCGCTGGCAGGCCGGTGCCGGGTTCGACATCGCCTTCGAGGACGGGAATCGGGCCGTTTCCGCTGGACATTCCCGACCGATGGTATCACGAGGGGTGCAACGGGCCCGGGCTCAGGCGCCACGCCAGATCTTTCGGCGCTGCCAGCATCGGGCGCAGGCGGAGACGGGGCGTTCTACCGTCACCCTCCCCTGCCGGAAGGGGTAGAGGCGCTCGCGCAGGTGCTCGGAGCAGAACCGGCCGTGGCAGAGGGAGCACTCCATGGTTGGGTGTGGCCCGCAGGTCTCGATGCCGCACAGGCCGGCTCCGTTGCGGGCAGCGACGACGCGGCGGTATTCGAGATGGGCGACGAGATCATCGCGGCGGGCGCGGCAGGGCTTTCGGGTGCAGACGGCTTCGTGGTCCTGGAGGTAGTAGGCGTGGGCGGAGCAGAAGGGCCGCGCGCAGTACTGGCAGACCTGGATTGCAGGCTCGCGGCAGCGGGCGAAGAGGGAGCCGACCTGGCAGACCTGCGGATTGGACATGACGGCGGCCCGGGGTTGGATGCATCCATCTTTGCCCCCGGGGACAGGCGGGTCAACGCGGGAGCCAGAGGCAGGCGCCTGGTCCGCGGCCGGCGGGGAGGGTGGCGCTGGCGCGCCAGGTGGCGGTATCGAGGACGGTGAGCGAATCCTCCGCGTTCGAGGCGACCGCGAGGTGGGTGCCTCCGGGCGCGAGGCAGAGCCCATCGGGACGGGCAGCGACCGGGACGGTGCGGTCGACCCGGGTGGAGGCCGTATCGACGATGGCGACGCTGCCGGCGACCTGCAGGGCGACGGCGAGGCCCGATTCGCGGAGGGGCAGCAGGCGAACGGGCCCCCCGCCGACGGCGACGGACGCGCGCGGGGCGAGCTCGGGGAGCGACAGAAGGGAGACCGTGCCGGAGCGGTAGTCGCCGGTGGCGACGAGGCCGGGGAGGACGGCGATACTCTCGGGAAAACTGCCGACTGGGGCGCCCCGGGTACCGGAAGGGCGGATTGCCTGGACGAGGTCGGCGCGGGCGGCGGCGACGTAGGGCACGCCCTCGGCGA
Organism: Tepidiforma sp.; assembly: GCF_034433535.1. Classification (GTDB taxonomy): domain Bacteria; phylum Chloroflexota; class Dehalococcoidia; order Tepidiformales; family Tepidiformaceae; genus Tepidiforma. The sequence continues at coordinate 2,915 of NZ_DAOUAO010000238.1, read as the reverse complement.
GGGCGACCGCATGGGGAGTGGCGGCCGTGGGCCAGCGGTCGATCTCGGTGAGCGAGGCGGCATCGATGGCGACGAGGGCATCGGCCTTATCGAGGGTGACGTAGAGCACGCCGGCGGGCGAAGCGGCGATGCCGTGGGGCTCGCCGGGAAGGGAGAGCAGGCGGAGGGTGCCGGGGGCGCGGGGGTCGACCTCGGCGAGGAGGTCGGCCCGGCCGAGGGTGATGTAGAGGCGGCCGTTGAGCTCGGCCATTTCGTGCGGTGGGCCGGGGAGTGCGAGGGTCGAGGACTGGCCGGTGTCGAGGTCGTGGAAGGTGAGGGTGTGGTCGCGGAGGTTGGCGACCACGATGAGGCCGGAGTCCGGAAGCGGTGCCTCCGGCTCGCGCTGCGCCTGGCGGGACAACGCGAGGACCGCCAGGAGCATGACCGGGAGGACGGCCAGGCTGGCGAAGCGGTTCAGGCGGGCGGCGCGGGTGGTGGTCATGGCGGGGTGGGGGCGGGGGCGGCCGGGCCGCCCCCGCCGGGGAGGGCGCTAGCGGATGATGTTGACGAGGTCCTGCAGCATCTGGTCGCCGGCGGAGATGACGCGGGAGGAGGACTGGAAGCCGCGCTGGGCGAGGATGACGCTGGTGAACTGCTGGGCAAGGTCGACGTTGGAGGATTCGAGCGTGCCGGTGGAGACCGAACCGCGGCCGTTGGTGTTGGGCTGGCCGATGAGGGGTTCACCGGAGTTGGCGCTGGGGGCCCAGAGGTTCTGGCCGAGGCGCTGGAGGCCGCCAGGGTTGGTGAAGGCGGCGAGGGCGAGCTGGCCGATGACCTGGTTGGCGCCGTTCGAGTAGATACCGGTGATCTCGCCTGTGGAACCGACGGCGAAGGAGACGAGGGCACCGGCGGGGGCACCGTCCTGGCTGGAGACGTTGAGCTGGCTGGCGCCGGCAAACTGGGTGAGGGCGGAGAAGTCGATATCGAAGTTGAGCGGGGTGGCCGCGCCGCTCGGCAGAGCGGTCAGCGAGAAGCTGAGGATGCCGTTTGCAGGCGTCTGGACGGCGCCGGTGCTGGCATCGAACACGATTTGGCCGGGGGTCGGGGTCACCTGCTGGTCGGCGGTGCCGGTGTTGCCGTCGTGGTCGTAGAAGCCGACGACGTCCCAGGTGTTGGCCGCGCTGTTCTTGCGGAATTCGAGGTTGATGGTGATGGCGTTGCCGAGGCTGTCGTAGACCGTGAGGGTCGACTGGACCAGGCCGGTTGCGGGCGGGCCGGCGCTATAGGTGGGCGTGCCGGCATCGAGGTTGCCGGCCATGACCACTTCGCTGGTGGCGCGGGCGCTGATGCGGGTACCGAAGGGGATGGAGAGCGCCTCCAGCGGACCGTCGACGTCGATGGCGCCGGAGGCATCCACGCGCCAGCCCATGACCTTGAGGCCGGTGACGGGATTGACGAGGTTGCCCGCGACGTCGATATCGAAGGCGCCGTCGCGGGTGTAGTAGTTGCGGGAGCCATCGGAGACGACGAAGAAGCCGTCGCCCTGGATGGCGAAGTCGGTGAGCTTGCCGGTGCTCTGGAGGGAGCCCTGGGTCATGATGTTGTCGATGCCGCCGAGCTGCATGCCCAGGCCGATCTGGGCCGGGTTCATGCCGCCGCGGCCGCCCTGCGGGCTGCTGGCACCCTTGATGGTCTGGCCGAGGATGTCCTGGAAGGTGACGCGGGAGGACTTGAAGGCGATGGTGTTGACGTTGGCGATGTTGTTGCCGACGACGTCCATGAAGGCCATGTGGTTCTTCATGCCGGAGATTGCGGAGAAGAGCGCTCGCATCATGGTGGGTACTCGATCCTTTCGTTAGCGGGTGGTGGGGTTGCGGATCGGGCCTCCGACGAGCGGACCGGCCCTGTGCGCTGGCGGGGATCAGGCGATGACGACGGAATCGATGTTCGTGAAGACGTTCTCCTTTCCGCGGGTGGTATCGAGGGCCGTGACGACTGTCCGGCCGGGGACGTCGACGAGGACGGCGAGGGAGTCGAGCAGGACGAGGGTGGAGCGGGCTCCCTTGCCGGCGGCGCGCTGGACGGCCTGGTCGAGCCGCTGGAGTCGTGCCGGGTCGAGGTCGAGCTGGCGGCGCTCGATGCGCTTCTGGGCGTGGCTGGAGAGCGCGAGGGTGGACCGGGCGCGGTCGAGGATCTCGCCGAAGGCGGCGCCCTCGGGGCCTGAGCGGGCGGTCGGCTGGCGCCCGGCGGGCGCGGGGCCGATGGCGTGGAGGCGGTCGATCATGACGGGAGCACCTGGCTGACGGTGAAGAGGTCGACGGCCTTGCCGTTGACCAGGAGGAAGGGGATGCCGGAGGCATCCATAACGACGCGTTCGACGACGCCGGTGACTTCGTTGCCGGCGTTGGGCAGGTCGGCCGCGGCGGCGACGACTCGCTCGTCTTCGTTGACCTGGACGCGCTCGAGCGAAGTCAGCTTGGCGAAGGGCCGGCCGAACTTTTCGCGGGCGACGATGTCGCGGGTGATGGCGATGGCATCGACCTGCTTGCCGGTCACCGTTTTGCCGATGAGGCCGGCGGCAGTGGTGAGTTCATTGATGCCCTGGAGGACTTTGATGCCGGAGGCGACGGCCCGCATCTGGTTCAGGGCTTCGAACTGGGCCATCTGGGCCATCCAATCGGAGTCCTTCTGGGGCTCCAGGGGGTTCTGGTTGCGCATCTGGGCGATGATGAGCTTCATGAAGTCGACCTGGCTGAGCTCGTTGTTCGGGGCGCCGGTCGAGGGGGTGTAGGTTGCGTTCTTGAGGCCGGTGACGGGGTCGATTTGCAGTCCAGCCATGGGGCGGCTCCGGGTTCGCTAGATGCGGTAGATGAGGGTGCCGTCGGGGTTGTAGGCGGCGCGGAGGCGGTGGTGGAGGTCGAGCGGGGCGGGGGATT
>NZ_DAOUAO010000237.1:0-7500 GCF_034433535.1 Tepidiforma sp. | reverse complement strand
CTCGGGCGGCGCCGGCGGGGCCGGGGGCTCGGTCGGCTCGAGCTCGAGGGCGCAGCGGGGGTCGGCCGGGTCGACGCAGGGCGGGTTGTAGTCGCGGATGTTGAGGAACTCGACGGTGTAGACCTGCCCGCCGACCGTCGGCTGGAGCGATTGGCTGACCACCACGGGCGTCCAGCCGGGCTGGAGGGTTTCGGTGACGGTGTAGCTGCAGTTTTCAGCGGGCGGGAGGCCGGGGAACTCGGCGATGCCGTTGGCGCCGGTGACCGCCGTGACGGGGCCGATGCCGCAGCCTTCGAGGGTGAACTCCCAGCCGGGGCCGGGGGCTTCGAAGCCGACGATATTGAGCGTCTTCAGCACCTGGATGGTGAGCGGGCAGCGTGCCGGGTCGCCCTTGAGGGTGACGGAGGCGGAGGACTCGAGGATGACCTTGACCTCGGGGACAGTGGAATACGGATTGGTCTTGGCCCAGAGGAGCACCTTCGCCGCGTTGCTCACGACCTGGTCTTCGCAGGTGCGCTCCGGGAGGGTTGCGGGCCTGACGCGGAAGGTGATGCTGAGGCCGTTGACGTCGTCGGTGATAGACTTGCACTCGAATCCCCAATAGGCGTCGGGGTCGAAGGAGCCGAGGCCGGCCTGGAGGTTGCTGGCCTCGTAGCCGGGGGAGCCGCAGGAGGCCTTCACCGCGACCGGGCCTCCGGAGACGACGACGCCGGGGTCGTAGAAGTTGAAGTGGAGGCTATCGGGCGTGCGGGTGGTATAGGTGCTGGCGACGGTGATTTCGAATTCGATATCGGCCGGGTCGGTCACGACCGGCTGGACGGCGCGCTTGGTGAAGGTGAAGGCCTCAAGCTGCTGGGCGCTGCCCGCACGGTTGGTGATCGTTACGGTGCAGTCGACGCCGTCGGTGGGCTGCTGCGCCTTCGGCTCTTCGAGCCCGCAGGCGCCGTGGAGGAGGTACAGGAGGATGCCGTCCTTCGGGAGGGGATCCGGGCCGATGGCGGAGCCGAAGGCGGGCTGGATGGTGTAGAAGGCCTGGAACGGGGCGGGATCGGCCTCGGCGATGGTGACCTTTTCGGGCTGGTCGAAGATGAACTTCTCGCACTGTTCGCCATCGGTGCCGGGCTTCGAGATGACCGGGTACCAGGCGGTGCTACCGACCTTGATTTCGAACTTGTACGGGTTGTCGGGGTCGATGCGGTCGAGGCCTTCGATGACTTTGCAGACGAGGAGCGTAATGCTGCGGTCCTCGACCTGGGGCTGGGAGCCGCCGGGATCAGCCGGGACGACGGCGCGGGCGGTGCCGCTGAAGGCGAGGGCTGCCAGGGCGAGGCAGGCGGCGAGCAGCGCGAGGGCGCGGCTGGCTGGCTGCCCGGCGATGGAGCGAACGTGCGGCATTGGTGCGGTTGAACCTCCGTGTGGCGAATGGGCCGTGGATGGAATGCGGGGGCGTCACCTGAAAGACGCCCGGGCGCCGCGATTCTTACACCCGGGGGCGTCAGGAGTTGACGGCCGGGATAATTTTCGTTGCCGGGAAGGCGGGAAATCCATAAGAAACCAGTGAAAACGGTGGCGAGGCGGTGCGCGGACTGGCGCGAGGCTCCGGGACGGCGCGCCGATGGGCTAGATGGCGGCGTCGATGTGTTCTTCCGCGGGGGGTTCGGGGAGCGGGGGAAGGTCGCGCGGGCTCTGGATGCCGAAGTGCTCGAGGAAGCGCATGGTGGTGCGGTAGAGCCGCGGGCGGCCTGGGGTATCGGCGGTGCCGGCCTGCTCGATGAGGCCGCGCTGCTCGAGGATGGCGACGTGGCGGTCGCTGTTGACGCCGCGGATGGCCTCAATCTCGGCGCGGGTGCAGGGCTGGCGGTAGGCGATGATGGTGAGGGTTTCGAGGGCGGCCCGGCTGAGGCGCTGGCCGGGGCCGGTGCCCAGCATGGCTTCGATGTACGGGGCGTACTCGGGGGCGGCGCCGAGCTGGTACTTCTGGCCGTCTTCGAGGAGGCGAAGGCCGCGGGCCTCGTAGTCGGCGGCGAGCTGCTGGAGGGCGCGCCGTGCGGCCGTTTCGCTCACCCCGGCGGCGCGGGCGAGGGCGGAGAGGGGCTGGGGCTCATCGGCGACGAAGAGGAGGGCTTCCAGGACCCACGGCAGCTCGCCGGGGGAGGGCGGACGGGGTGCGGCGTCAGGCACGGTCGGCGGGCTCCTCGGGCTGGACGGTGGTTTCGGGTGCGGCGCGGGCGGCCGGGAAGATGGGCGCGGGGGGCGGCGGAGCGGCCGGGGGCGGGGTGCCCGGGTAGGCGCCAATCGGCCGGGCGGCCAGTTCGTCGTAGCTGATGCGGATGACGGGGCGGCGAACGCTGGTGACGCCAACCTGCTCGCGGAGGGCGGCATGGACGGTATCGACGATGCGTTTGGTGGCGCCGGCGATGCTCACGCTCGGTTCGATGACGGCATCGATGCGGGATTCGACCGCGCCGGAGCGGACGTCGACGCGCGGCTCGGCGCGGCGGATCTCGGGCAGGGCCTGAACGGCGTCGCGGAGGAGGGCTTCGATGGAGGCGGCTGAGACCTCGACAATGCCGCCGTCTTCCTGGCGAAGCTGGAGGACGCCCTTCGAGCGCGGCCGGCTCTCGCGCCAGACGGCAGCGAGGAGCGAGAGGAAGGCGATGAGGGCGACGATGGCGAGGAAGGCGGTGAAGACGGCGCGGGCGGAATCGCCGGACACGATGAACGCCTGGAGGTTGAAGCTGCGGACCTGGAGGTCGAGCTTTTTCTCCTGGTTCCAGGCAAGGGCGAAGAGGACGCCGCAGGCGGCCAGGAGGAGGATGCTGTGGAGAGCCAGGAGGATGCGTCGGATGGCGTTCATGGTGCCTCCGTTGCGGGGAGGGCGCCCCGGACGCCGTCATGGTACACCTCGCCGAGTTCAACGGGCGTAATGCGGTTGCGGAGGTCGGCGCCGGGCGCTTCGAGGTAGACGGGGACGTAGGTATCGGTGTGGCCGAACCAGCCGCCTTCGCGGGGCTCCTCCCAGAGGACGGGGCGAACGGACCCGCGGTGCGCCCGCCGGAAGGCGAGGGAAAGCTCTTCGCCGAGGGCGAGAAGGCGGGCCATACGCTCCTTCTTCACCTCCGGGGCGAGCTGGCCGGGCATGCGGGCGGCGGCGGTGCGGCTGCGGGGGGAGTAGGGGAAGGCGTGCACCCGGGCGAAGCCGACCTCGCGGCAGAGGGCGAGGGTGGCCGCGAAGTCGGCCTCGGTTTCGCCCGGGAAGCCGGCGATGACATCGGTCGTGATGGCGACGGAGGGGACGGCGGCGCGGATGCGCTCGGCGGCGAGGAGGAAGTCGCGCGCGGTGTAGCGGCGGCGCATGGCGGCAAGGACGGCATCGCTGCCGGACTGGAGGGCGAGGTGGAAGTGGGGCATGAGGCGGGGGTCGCTCCAGAGGGCGAGCAGCTCGGGGGTGATGTCCTGCGGCTGGAGCGAACTGAAGCGGAGGCGAGGGACATCGGTGCGTTCGAGGATGGCGGAGATGAGGTGGTGCGGGCGCATGGGGGGGTCGACATCGCGGCCCCAGGCGCCGAGCTGGGTGCCGGTGATGACGACTTCGCGGGCGCCGGCTTCGACCGCGCGCTGGACATCGGCGGCGACGGCGTGGGGCGGGCGGGAGGTCTCGCGGCCGCGCGTGCGGGGCACGATGCAGAAAGCGCAGACATCGTTGCAGCCCTCCTGCGCGCGGATGAAGGCGCGGGTGAGGCCGGGCGCGAGGAGGGGTTCCGGGGCCGGGGGAGCAGCTGCCGCCGGGCGGGCGGATGCGAGGAAGTCGACGACGGCGGCGCGGTCGGCCTCGCGGGTGCCGGCGACGAAATCGGCGCCGAGTTCGCGGACGGCTTCGTGCCCGGCGGAATTGGGGTAGCAGCCGGCAACGGCGACGGCGGCGCCGGGGGCGAGGCGCCGGATCGAGCGAATCAGTTTGCGCGACTTGGCATCGGCGACGTGGGTGACGGAGCAGGTGTTGATAACGTAGGCATCGGCCTCGCAGACGTGGTCGACGACGCGGTAGCCGCGGGCGCGGAGGCCGGCGGCGATCTCGGCGGAGTCGGCGAGGTTGAGCTTGCAGCCAAGGGTCAGCACGGCGGCGAGGCGCTGCTCCATGCCCAACAGGGTACGGCATGGCGGGGCGCGAGCGCCCGGTGGCCGGGCGTGTGCGAAACTGCGGCCATGGCGCGGCTTCGCCCGAAACCGAACAGCACCCCGGACGACGTGGCCTTCGGTATCAACGCGGTGGGGATGGCACTGGCCACAGGCCACGCGAAGTCGCTGCTCTACTGGCGGGAGACGCAGAACGAGCGGGTGCTGGCGCTGGTGGAGCGGGCCCGGGAGGCCGGGCTGCGGGTGGAGGGGGTCGATGCGCGGCGGCTGGATGAGCTCACGGGGGACGGGGTGCACCAGGGAGTGCTCGCGCGCATCCGCGCGATCGAGCCGGTGGACCTGCGGCGGGTGGCGGCTGAGGCGGGGGAGCGGTCGCTGGTGCTGCTGCTGGACCGGGTGACGGACCCGCAGAACCTGGGCGCGGTGCTGCGGACGGCGGTCGCGGCGGGGGTGGATGCGGTGGTGCTGCCGCTGCGGCGGGGGGCACTGCTGACGCCGGGGGTGCACCGGGCGAGCGCGGGGCTGAGCTTCGTGGCACCGGTGGCAGCGCCGCAGAACCTCGCCATGGCGATTCGGACGCTGAAGGCGGCGAACTACTGGGTGGTGGCGGCGGAGGCGGGCGAGGGTTCGGAGCTGGCGACGGCGTTCGACTGGCCGCGCCGGACGGCGCTGGTGGTGGGCAGCGAGGGCGAGGGGATCGCGCCGCTGCTGCTGCGGGAGAGCGACTTCCGGGTGGCGCTGCCGATGGACCCGCGGGTGGAATCGCTCAATGTGGCGGTGGCGACGGGGGCGCTGGCGTACCTGTGGGTGCGGCAGCACCGGCCGGGCGGCCCGGGGGATGGCCGCGCAGGGCAAACGCCGGCGGTCGGGTGAGGGCGAACAGGCCAAGCGCGAGGCTCGAAGCGAGCGCCATGGCGGCGGCGAGGCTGCGGGGGCCGGGTTCGAACAGGGCACCGAAGGCGATGCTGTAGGCCGAGGCGATGGTCATCTGGCTGAAGCCGAGGACGGCGGAAGCGAGCCCGGCGAAGGCGGGGAAATCGGCGAGGGCGGTGGCAGTGGCGGCAGGGCGGGCCATGCCGTTGCCGGCGAGCACGAGGAAGGCGGGGACGACGACGGCGGGGACGCTCGCGGCGCCGAACCCGGCGAGCGCTGCCATCGCGAGGGCGGCGAGCCAGCCCCCGAGGACCGCCGTGAAGACGATGCGGCCGGGAGGCCAGCGGCGGCTCAGGCGCCGGGTGAGCGTGGCCCCGAGCATGATGCCGAAGGCGACGAAGCCGAAACTGACGCCGAAGACGGTGGGCGAGGCGCCGAGGTCATCGACGATGACGAAGGAGGAGGTAGAGATGAAGGTGAGCTGCCCGGCAAAGAGGAGGCCCATAAGGACGGCGGCGGTCGTGAAGGCCCGCGAGGCGGCGAGCCGGCGGTAGTTCGCGGCCATGCGGCGGAAGTCGAGGGCGGCGGCATCGGGGGCGCGGTTGGTTTCGGGGATAAGCAGGAACAGGGCGCCGGCGAGGGCCAGGCCGATGCCGGCCTGGATGGCGAACACCAGCCGCCACGTTGCGTATTCCTGGATGAGGCCGCCGAAGACCGGCGCGACCATGGGGGCGAGCGCGAGGGAGAGGGTGATGAGCGCGAGGACGCCGATCGCCCGTTCGCGGCGGTAGACATCGATGACGATGGCGTTGGCGACGGCCGGCCCGGCGCCACCGCCCAGCCCCTGCAGGATGCGGCCGGCGAGCAGCACGGGGACCGAAGGGGCGACCAGGCTCAGCAGGCTGCCGGCCACGAACAGGACGAGGCCGGCAAGCAGGGCGGGCCGCCGCCCAAAGCGGTCGGAAATCGGCCCCCAGGCGAGCTGGGAGGCGGCGAAGGCGATGATGAAGAGGGTGACAGCGAGGCTGAGCAGGCCGGTCGAAACCGAGAATTCGCGCGCCATCGCCGGCATCGAGGGCAGGAACATGTCGACCGCGAGGGGCGCCATGGCCGAGAGCCCGACGAGCACGGCGGTGGCGGCCGGCCGTTCGGCACGGACGAGGTGTGCAGCGTCGATGCCCGGCATGGGGTGGGATGCTACTCCCGGCGGTGCGCTTGGGGGAGGGGAAGGAACCACCGGCGGGCGGCGGGCGTTTCCTCTCTGAGGATGACGCGCGGAGGCCTTCTGATGCGGGGGACCGTGGTCCCGGCAATCCTGGGTGGGCTGATTGCCCTTGCTGCGACGGCGTGCAGCGATTCGCCCGGCGAAGGCCGCACGGCAACAGCCGGCCAGCCGTCAGCGACGGCGGAGGCATCGCCGGGTTCGCCGACGCCGAAACCCACGGCGACGCCGGGGCCGGCGGGGGAGGTGCTGGTGCTGGCGCTGCAGGTCGGGAGCGAGTCGGCGGCCGACCGCAGCTACCCGGTGGTCGAGGTCGTGAGCGTCGACCCGGCGACAGGGCGAAGGGTGGGGTCGTTCCAGGCTGGCGGGCGGGAGGAGTACCTGTCGCCCGGGATGGTGTTCGTCTCCGGGCGCGAGGTCCTGACCGTCAGCGAGCGGCGAATCGTGCGCTGGAGCCTGGACGGCCGGGAGCTGGGGACGCTCCTGCGCTGGGAGGCGGACCAGCGGCCGACCACGGCGGTGCTTTCGCACGATGGGCAGCTGCTGGCGGTGGGCCGGGAGGATGCGGACCTGCTCGACCGTGAGCGGGGCGAGCTGCTGGTGCTCGAGGTGAAGAGCGGGGAGGTGGTGCGCCGGCTCGGGATGGACGTGCTGGGGCCAGCGCTGGGGGCCTGGCCCGCGCCCGCGGGCTGGCACGCCGATAACGGGGGACTCGAGATGTTCGGGTATGCACACCGGGATGGCCCGGGGGTGTTCGCCTCGGTGCGCCTGGATGGCCGGGTCGAACCGCGGGGGGCCGTGGTGGCCGGGATCGACCCCGGGGGCCGGCTGCTGGCGACGGCGCCCGGCGGTTGGGTGTTCGCCTGCGCGGGGCTGGGGCTGGCGGCCGAGGAGCTGGTCTTTGCGGAGCCGGTGAGCGGGCGGGAAGCCGGGCGGGCTCGTGCCGAGGGGTTTGCGCTGCTGCCGGAGGCGTTCTCTCCCGATGGCAGCGAGGTGCTGCTGCGGGCGGTACCCGTACGGGAGGCGCCGGCATGGCAGGGCCGCTGCTGGGACTGGGAGGGCGGCGACTGGCGGCTCTACCGGGTGGCAAGCGGGCAGGTGGAGCCGGTGGCCGATTCCGGGGCGCTGCAGGCGGGATGGCTGGCAGCGACCCTGCCGGCGGTACCGGAGGCGGAGTGCCCGACGGATGGGCGCGCGGTCTGGCCCTGGCCGCCGTGGAGGATGTGGTGCCAGGAGCCGGCGACGATTTCGGTCGCGGGGCAGGTGGT
>NZ_DAOUAO010000236.1:0-4377 GCF_034433535.1 Tepidiforma sp. | reverse complement strand
ACCGCGCGGCGCTCCTGGCCGGCAGCGGGCTCGGCTCCGGCGACCTGCTCTTCGCACTCGCCGTGGGGGCCGTCCTGGGCCCCGCCAATCGGTCCGCCGCTGCCGAACTCGTCCGGCGCCTCCGCCCTGGAGTGCTGCTCGAAGCCGCCGCCGGCCCCGGCGGCAGCGCAGCAGCCGGCGCCGTCCTTGCCGAAGCAGCTTCCGGGCTCCCCTTCGCCGGCGGGCACCGCCCCAACGCCAGCCCGGCGCGCCGCCTCGAGGCGCTCGCCGCCCTCGTCCTGCGCTGGTGGACGCCGGGGTCTCCCCCGGGCTGGCCCGCTGCCCTCCCGCCGGGCGCCGGCTGGCAGGTGGCGCGCGTTCCCGGGCTCGGCCGTTCCGCGGCCATCGAACTGATGGCCAACGCGGTCATCCCGGCGGCCCTCGCCTGCGGCGCCTGGAGCGAAGCCGAGGCCCTCGCCGCCTGGCGGGTGCTGCCCTCGCCCGGCACCTACGGACGCCTGCGACCGCTCGAACGCTGGCTGGCTGCGGGCACCCCGCGGCCCTTCGCCTCCGGTGCCCTGCTCCAGGGCGCGCTCCAGTTCGATGCCGACTACTGCACGAAGGGTGCCTGCGGACGCTGCCCGCTCTCGCCGCCCGGCTGAGCCGGGGCCAGCCGCATGGGCGCGCCGGGCTTCCGTCGGAAGACGTGAGCCCGCACCTGCCAGCGCCCCTCGTGGAAACGGATGTGCCCTGCCAGCGGTGCCCGCTCCGCCTCGCTCACCCGCCAGAGCCGCTCCGCGATCTCCCGGTCGAAATGCCAGCGCGTCTCCGTGATCCGGAACCCGAGCGAGAGGTACGTCCGATGGGCGCGTTCGGCAAATGTGTTTGAGGTGAGCACGAACTCCTCGCCGGGGAACTCCGCCTCGAGGGCCCGGATGAGCACGGCCAGCATCCGCCGGGCAACGCCCCGGCCCTGGTGCTCCGGCGGGACGTGCACCGCCCAGAGGTAGAGGCCCGCCTCGTCCTCAAGGTTCACCGAGCACCGCCCCACCGCCGCGCCGTACTCCACCGCGATGTAGTGGCGGTGCCTCCCCGGGGCCGTGTGCTCGGCCAGCGCCCGGGCGGCTGCGACGGGGTCGCGCAGGCGGCCCAGGTCGAAGGCGTGGTACGGGAAGCCGTACTCCCCCCAGGCCGCCAGCTGGCGCACCAGCTCCGCGTCCCACGGCCGCAGGGCGAGGCCCTCGCCTTCGAGCACCGGCACCCCGGCCCGCGCGGCCGACCGACGGGTCATCATCACGCGCGAGTATAGGGGAGGTGGGAGGTGGGAGGTTGGAGATGGGAGGTTGGAGGTGGGAACAGGGAGCCGGGAACCGGGAACCGGGAACAGCTCAGGGCATCAGCAAGGCACCTACCTCCAACCTCCAACCTCGCACCTCCCCGCTCCCGGCTCCCGGCTCCCGGGGGTGGGTCAGGGGTCGGGTAGGGCTCCCACCTTCGACCCCAGCCGCCGTGCCCGCCGCCGCAGCGCCTCCAGCGAGAGGTCGCCCGTACCCGGGCGGAGGATACCCGCCTCGGCCAGGCGAATCGCCTCCTCGACCGCAGCCAGCGCCCCGGCGCGGTCGCCCTTCTGCCGCTCCAGCAGGCGCCCAAGCTCCACGTACGGGGCCACCCTGCGCGCCCGCGGCTCCGCGATCAGCGCCCGCCAGCCGGCGATCGCACGGTCGGGGTCGCCCGCCTTCGCCCACGCGCGGGCCGCCCCTTCGAGCGCTTCCAGCCGTTCGGCGCGGGTCTGCGCCCGCCCCGCGGCGGCCTCGAAGGCCTCCGCCGCGAGCCGCCAGTCGCCGGCATAGGCCGCCGCCCGCGCTGCCTGCAGGGGGCGCCCGGGGTCGCCGCAGCTCTGCCCAAGGTAGGCCGCCAGCGCCACCAGCGAGAGCACATCCCAGGCGTTGTGGCGCAGCACCGGCCGCAGGTGGGTCGGGTCGCCCGAGCGGACGAACCACTGGTAGCGCAGCGGCACCTCCGCCGAGGGGCAGTCCTCCTCCCGCTCGAAGCCGAGGAGCTCCCGCTCCACCTCCGCCAGCCGGTGCGAGGCCAGCTGGCCCCGGAACAGCCGCCGGTTCGGGTGGAGGAGGTCGAGGTGGGGCAGCTCGCGCAGCCGCGGCCGCTGGCGCGAGAGGATGTACCGGGTCTCAAGGGCCGGCAGGTCGAACGCCTTGCCGTTGTAGCTCACCAGCGCGCCGGCGGCCTCCAGCGCCTCGCCCAGCCCGCCCAGCAGCCCGCCTTCGTACTCCGGGCCCGGCAGCAGGAATTGCCGCAAACGCAGCACCGAGCCCTCGAAGGAGGCCACCCCGCAGAGGAAGACCATCGTGCCGGCGCCGCCCAGCCCGGTGGTCTCGGTATCGACATAGACGAACCGCCCGGGTTCTACCTCCGCCAGGCGGGGGTCGCGAGCCTGCGCCGCCAGCCGCTGTGTCGGCAGCCCGAGGGCATGCCGCAGCGGCACTGAGCCGTGGCAGTGGCCGCCATCGTAGACGCTCTCGATGACATAGCCCGGGCCGAGCGGCGTCTCAAACCAGTGGCCCCCGAGCGCCGAGAGGTCGGCCCGTTCGGTCACGGCTGCATCCAAGCGCAGCCTCCGGTGCCGTACCGGCTGGGCGAGCGCCGCCCGCAGCCGGTCCCGCAGCGAGCCGCCGCTTTCGAACATGTGTGCGATCATCGCCCCCGCGTCGCCCGGGCGCAATCCCGGGTGGCGCGCCGGTCAGACCGCCTTCGCGCAGGCCCAGCGGAACAGTTCGCCCGCCGTCGGGTACGGGTGGATGGTCGAGGCAACTTGCCGCGCGGTCAGCCCGTGCTGTACCGCCAGCGCTGCCTCCCCCGCCAGCGTGCTCCCCCGCGCGCAGAGGAAGTGCGCGCCGAGCAGCGCCCCCGTCTCGGCATCGACCACCACCTTCGCGAAGCCCTCAACCTGGCCGGATGTGCGGAACCAGTCGAGCTCCCGCGCCTCGAGCAGCCCGGTCCGCACCGGGAGCCCCCGCTCGCGCGCCTGGGCTTCGGTCAGACCGACGTGGCCCACCTCCGGGTCGGTGAAGATCGCCCAGGGCACGATCGCCTCAGGCACCGGCTCGCAGACATCCTGCGCGATGTGCTTCGCGATGTGGTGCGCCTGGTAGGCCGCGTAGTGCGTGAACTGGAACTTGCCCGTTACATCGCCTGCCGCCCAGACGCCCGGCACGCTGGTGCGGCCGCACGGCTCGATGGCGATGAAGCCGCGCCCGTCGCGCTGGAGCCCGAGTCCCTCGAGCCCGGCCGGAATCACCGGCTTCCGACCGGCGGCCACCAGCACGTCATCGACCACGAACGTGCCGTCCGGCGTCGAGAGCGTCACCTCCCCGCTCGCCTGCCGCTCCACGCGGTCGATCCTCGTCCCGGCCACGACCCGGATGCCCTCGCGCTCAAAAAGCCGCTGCAGTTCGAGCGAAACCTCGGGCTCCTCGGTGGCCGCGATGCGCTCCAGCGCCTCGAAGAGGGTGACCCGTGCGCCGAGCCGGTGCAGCGCCTGCCCGAGCTCGAGCCCGATCGGCCCGCCGCCGATGACCGCCAGCCGGCGCGGCAGCTGCGCGAGCCGGAAGATGGTGCGATTGGTCAGGGGGCGGGCCTCTGCCAGGCCCGGGATGGGCGGCAGGCCGGGCTCGGTGCCCGTCGCAACCACCACGTCCTTCGCCACCAGCACGCTCCCGTTCACCGTCACGCGGTTGGGCGCCTCGAAGCGGGCTTCGCCCCAGAACAGCGCCACGCCGTCGCGGTCGAATCCACCCGAAGGGTCGTTGCCGCGGACCAGCAGCTGCACCGCGTGCACCCGGGCGAGTGCCTCATCCCAGCCGATCGGCCGCCAGCGTGCCTCCCGCGCGACCTCGATGAGCGCCTTGCTCGGAACGCAGCCGTCGTTCAGGCATTCCCCGCCGAGGTGTGCGGCCTCGACCAGCGCCACCCGCAGCCCCTCCCGTCCCAGCGTGCGGGCGATGTTGTCGCCCGCCGCGCCGTTGCCAATCACCACCAGGTCGAATTCCTGTTCTGTTCGGCTCACCTGTCTCCCCTAGCGTTTTGATTCATCCCAGCGTACAGGGGATCAGGGAGCCGGAAACAGAGAGCAGGGAGCCGGGAACCGGGAGTCGGGAGAAGTTCAGGGCATGATCAAGGCTCCAACCTCCGATCTCCCACCTCCCGGCTCGCCGTTCCCGGCTCCGGGGCGGCGCAGCGCCGTGGGGGCTCCCACCTCCAACCTCCCACCTCCCACCTCCCGGCTCCGGGGCGGGGCAGCGCCGTGGGGGCTCCCACCTCCAACCTCCCACCTCCCACCTCCCGGCTCCCGGCTCCCCGCTCCCCGCTCCCGGTTTTCAC
>NZ_DAOUAO010000235.1:0-3986 GCF_034433535.1 Tepidiforma sp. | reverse complement strand
CGCGTCCCTGCCCACGCCACCGGCGGCAGCGGCGCCCGCCAGCGCAGCGGGCCAACCGGGGGCGCCGCATACGGCACCCCAAGGAAGGCGACGTGTCCCTCCCGCTGAACCCCTTCGAGCCGCCCAAACGTTGTGGTTACAACAGGCATCGCCCTGTCATCCTCCCCGCGGAATGACCGCAGTCTACAGGCGCGTTCGAACCCTTGCGATGACACGACAAAATCTGAACGAAATGTGAACAAACACCGCCGCCCCGCAAAAAGCGCCCCCGGCCCGTGCCCGGCCGGGGGCGCTTCCTGGGCGCGGCGCCGCCGCAGGGCTCAGGCGCGGGTGCCCTTCCAGCTTCCCGAGCCGAACGCGCCGAACTGCACCGTCCCGCCGATGCTATCGCCGTCCACGGTGCCCTCGAACGACAGCTCCATCGGCCCCATCGCGCCGCTGAACATCGTCTTCCAGGCAACCTTGTTCCCGTCGACCGTCCCGCCCGAGAACTCCTGCGAGCCGCGCTCGCTCCCGAACGTCCCGCTCAGCGCGTTCCCGTCCGTCTTCAGCGTCAGCTGCGCCGGGCGCTCCCCCATCGGGGTCGAAAGGACAATATTCCAGGTTCCATCAACTGCCATGTGGGTCACTCCTCACAGTTCCGAGCGCCGTTCGAAAACGAAACACGCTACGGTCACTCGAACCGTAGCCGCTCCACGGCGAACGCGTCAACCGCCTACCCGGCTACCAGCACGATCTTCCCGAAGTTCGCGTTCGTGGCCATGTACGCATGCGCCTCGGCCGCGTCCCGCAGCGCATACACCCGGTCGATGACCACCTTCACCCGCCCGCTTTCGATGTGCGGCAGGACGCTCCTTTCGAAGGCCCGCGTCGCCAGCGCCTTCTCTTCGAGCGGCCGCGCCCGCAGCGTGGTGCCCCGCACCTGCAGCCGCTTCTGCAGCAGCAGCCCGAGGTTCACCTGCGCTGAGCTGCCGCCCATCAGCCCGACCACCACCATCCGCCCCTTCGGCGCCAGCGCCCGCAGGTTCCGCTCCAGGTAGTCCGCGCCGATCACGTCGAGCACCACGTCCACCCCGCGGCCCCCGGTGGCCCGCGCGACCGCCTCCGCGAAGTCCTCCTCCCGGTAGTTCACGCCCACGTCGAGCCCCAGCTCCCGCGCGCGCTCGAGTTTCTCGGCGCTCCCCGCCGTGCCGATCACCAGCGACGCCCCCAGCTCCTTCGCTATCTGCACGGCTGCCACGCCCACCCCCGAGCCCGCCGCGTGGATCAGCACCCGCTCCCCGGCGACCAGCCCGCACTGCAGCAGCGCGTCATGCGCCGTGATGTAGACCTCCGGCGTGGCGCCGGCCTCCTCCCACGAGAGGTTCGCCGGCACCTTCATCGCCAGCCGATGGTGCGTGACAACCAGCTCGGCGTAGCCGCCCCCCGCCAGCAGCCCCATCACCCGGTCGCCCACCGCGAAACCCTCGACCCGCTCGCCGGCCGCGACCACTTCGCCCGCGTACTCCAGCCCCGGGATTTCGAACGCCGGCTTCAGCCCCGGCTGCGGGTAGCCGCCCATCCGCTGCAGCAGGTCGGCCCGGTTGAGCGCCGTGGCCCGCACCCGCACCAGCAGGTCCTCCGGCCCGGCGACCGGGTCTGGCACCTCGCGGAACTCCAGCACCTCCGGCCCGCCCGGCCGCGTGATGACGACTGCCTTCATGCTCCCTGCCCCCGGGTCGAAGATTCACCCGGATCCTACGCTACCGTCCCGGCTAGCTGCCCGGCAGCCACGCACCGGCCGCCCGCAGCCGCGCCTGCAGCTTCGCTACTGGCACCTCGCCCAGCCCGCAGCCCCCCTCCAGCGCCAGCGCCGCCCCGATGCCGGCCGCCTCGCCCGTTGCGAAGCACGCCGGGATCTCCTTGGTCGCGTGGTGCACCCGGTGGTCGACCGAAATGCACCGCCCCGCCGCCGCGAGGTTCGCCGTCCCCCGCGCCGTAAGCGACCGCCACGGGATGTGGTACACCGCCCCGTATTTCGTCCAGTGCCCGGTCACCGCCACCACGTCCTCGCACGGCAGGTCCATCTCCTCGCGCGAAAGCTGGTGCCGCCCGACCAGCCGCCGCGACTCGGTGATCCCGAGCGTCGCCGCGAACCCGGCCAGCCACGCCCGCTCGAAGCCCGCTGCCGAGCCGCGCAGCCGGTCGAGCTCCGCCCGCGCCAGCCTCCGGCACTCAACCTCCGCCCACGTCAGCTCATCCGGGTCCGTCGGGTCGATCGCCCGCCCCGCCCGCTCGGCCGCGCCCCACGGGTGCAGGTACCCGCCCGGGTGCACCGTCCGGTAGTACGTGGGCCGCAGTGGCGATGCCTCGGCCGCCGCTTCGTCCACGTTCGCGGTTCGAAACCAGAGCCACGGGTGCACCCGCTCCGACTCGACCGCCTCGCCCGCCAGCACCGCGATATCGGCGTCGCCCGTGGCATCGACCACCACCTCGCAGGCAACCGCCTCCCGCCCCGCCTTCGACTCGAAGACGACGTGTGTAATCCGCTCGCCCTCCTTCCGCACCCCCACCGCCCAGCGGTGGAAGCGCAGGTCCACTCCTGCCTCCAGCACCAGCCGGTCGGCTTCCACGCGAAACTCCTCGGGGTCGTACGCCACCGAGTAGCGCACCACGTGCGGACCGCTGCCCCAGACCAGCCCCAGCCGCCGGTACCGTTCGATTAGCGCAGGGTCCCCCGAGCCCCACTCCTCCCGCGGCGGCGCCAGGCAGGCTCCCCGCGCGGCCAGCCGGTCGATCATCTCCTGGCAGAGCCCTGCCACCACCTGCCGCCCGCGTCCGTCATCCAGCGTCAGCAGCAGGATGATCAGGCCGTTCGTCGCGAGCCCGCCCAGCGACCCGTACCGCTCCACCAGCATCGTCCGCGCACCCTGCCGGGCCGCGGCCACTGCCGCCGCGATCCCCGCCGCGCCGCCGCCGACCACCAGAACGTCCGTCTCGGCGATGACCGGCACGCGCCGCTCGGGCTCCACGATGAATGCATCACCCACGCCGCGCATTCTGCCCCGCTCCGTCCCGGCTGTCGCGCCCCGGCGATGCTAGACTCCCGCCGACACCCCCACTGCGAGGCGCGCCATGCCCGACTACCCCCTGCCCACCGCTGAAGAGGTCGCCGGCTACTTCGACCTCTGTTCGAACTGGGGCCGCTGGGGCCCGGACGACTCTGCCGGCACCATCAACCTCATCACCCCGGAGAAGCGCCGCGAGGCCGCCGGCCTCGTGCGGACCGGGCGGGCGGTCTCCCTCGCCCATCCCCTGAACACCGTTGGCGGGCCCGGCAACTGGAACCCGGCCCAGCACTGGCTTCGCACCGGCGCAGATTTCTCGGTCGACTACATCGGCCTGCTCTTCCACGGCTACGCCACCACCCACATCGATGCCCTCTGCCACATCTTCTGGCAGGGCCAGATGTACAACGGCCGCCCTGCCAGCGACGTCACCTCCCTCGGCGCCCGCTCCGGCGCGGTCGATGCCTGGAAGAACGGCATCGTCACCCGCGGCGTCCTCGTCGATATCCCTCGCCTCCGCGGCACCGACTTCGTCACCCTCGATGCCCCCGTCCGCGGCCGGGAGATCGAAGCCGCCGCCGAGGCGCAGGGCAGTCCCCTTCGCCCCGGCGACGCCCTGCTCGTCTACTCGGGTCGAACCGCCTTCTATGCCGCCAACCCCGACCGCACGCCCGGCGTCCAGCCTTCCCCCGGCCTCCATGCCGACACGGCCCCCGTCCTCAAGCGCAACGACATCGCCCTCCTCGGCTGGGACATGATGGATGCCCGCCCCAGCGGCTACGCCATCTTCGACGACCCGCCCCGCGCCGGCGGCTGCGACGGAGGCGGCGAGGGTGCGGGTGCGCATGGAGAGATCGTAGCGGGTGAGCCGCGTGGGAGGGTTCAGAAGAGCGCGATGGGGTTCACGGGGGAACCGGTGCCGCCGCGGACGTTGAGCGG
>NZ_DAOUAO010000234.1:0-24052 GCF_034433535.1 Tepidiforma sp. | reverse complement strand
CGCCAGCGTCCGCGCCAGCCACCACCAGCGCCCCGCCAGCCACCGCTCCCGCGCGGCAATGACCGCCCGGCGCCGCCGCATCATAGCCGATACACCATCCGCACCCGTTCGCCCCGGGCTCCCCGGAGCGCAGCCGCCAGCGCGCCAGCCTGCGCCCCCAGCCCGGGAGCTCCGCCGCGCCGGGCCAGCGTCGCCGCGCCGGGGTCGGCGGCCAGCGCCGCCGCCAGTCGCTCGAGCGCCCCGGCCAGCTCCTCGCGGTCCTGCCAGGCCAGCTCCAGCTTCTCCACGTCTTCGGCGTCCTCCATGTCTTCGTCGTAGAAGGTCGTCAGCGGCCCCATCGGCACCCGGTGCTCCCGCTGCAGCCGCTCGGCCAGCACTACCAGCGGGTGCATCGCCCCGAAGCCGCGCGAGACCGCAAACGAAAGGAAGGCCACCAGGTCCCGCCCGTCCCCGGGCAGTTCGATACGCCCCGGCGAACCCTCGACCTCCACCGTCAGCCGCATCGCACCACCAAGCCTACGGCCCGCCCGCCCAACAGGCGAAGGTCAGCGGGGTCGCTCCCGCTCCCCCAGCGCCGCTTCGGCCTTCTTCGCAATCCGCCAGAGCACCTCCCCCACGACGTTCGCCGCACCCGGGTCAAGCTCCCCGGTGAAGTACTCGCGCACCCCGCGCAGGTGGACCGGCGCCGCATCCCGCAGCCGCTCGAAGCCGGCGTCCGTCAGCTCCACCCAGCGCCCCCGGCGGTCGTGATCGTCCAGGCAGCGTTCCACGAGCCCGGCCGCGGCCATCCGGTCCACCAGCCGGGTCAGCCCGCTCTTGCTAATCAGCACCCGCCGCGCCAGCTCCGTCATCCGCAGCCGGCGGTCCGGTGCCTCCTGCAGCTGCACCAGCACGTCGTACCAGGTCAGCGGCAGCCCCTTCTCCCGCTGCAGGTCATCTTCGAGCAGCGAGACCACCCGGGCGTGCGCTTCGAGGAATCCGCGCCACGCGTGCATCCGCGGGTCATCCGCCATGCGCGGATTGTGGGCAGCCGCTCAGCTTGCGGCAATCCGGCGGCTCACACCCCCACCGCCGCCTGCCATGCCTCCTCGGTGAACGCCTCGGCCGGCAGCAGCTCCGGTCCAATCATCACGCCAGCCAGCGCCATCCCGATGAGCGGGTTCTTCGCCCGCGCCTCGCGGAAGCGCAGCTTGCGTTCCCGCGCTTCCGGCCCGAACTCCGCATGAATGACCGAATCCAGCCGCGCCGCGAACCGCAGCCGCCGCATGCGCTCGGCGCGCTCCTCCGCGTAGGGCGCGAACAGCTCCGGCGTCCACCGGTCGCTCCCCAGCAGGAGCTCGCTCACGATGCGCACGTCGCGCAGCGAGATGCTCAGCCCCTGTCCCACGATCGGGTCGTTGAAGCCCGCCGCATCGCCGATCAGCACCGCACCCTCCCGCACCGGCGAATCCGTCCACGTGCTCTGGTTCGGCACCGAATGGCAGGGCCCCGCCACCCGCCCGCGCGCGATCGCCTCGCTCCCGGGCACCGAGGGCAGCCGGAACGCCTCGAGGAAGCGCTGCGGCCCCTCCTCCCCCGAGAACCGCCCCTTCTGCTCGTAGCCGTAGCTCAAGTAAAGCCGGTGCCGGCCGCCGCCCAGCGGGAACACGAAGTACTGCACCGAACCCTCGGTCCCCATGCTCTCCAGGTCCTCCGGCCACTCCGGCACCCCATCGATCAGCAGCCCCGCGAAGAGGTGGTGCGGCTCGTCCTCGAACAGCTCCACCCCGAGCTGCTTCCGCACCTGCGAGTTCCGCCCGTCGGCGCCGACCACCAGCCGCGCCTCGGCCTCGAACGGCTGCCCATCGACCGCGTACCGCACGCGCGGCCGCGGCCCGGCCTCCACCTCGAGCCCCTCCACCCCGCGCACCGCCTCCGCGCCCGCCGCGACGGCCGCGTCGAACAGCGCCTGGCACGCCTGCGGGTGGCCGATCGCCAGCGGCCCCGGCACGCCGGGGAGGAAGCTGCGCAGGTCCAGCTTCTGGCCGTCCGCCTCCGCCGGGTCGATCCCCTCCCCATACTCCACATGGAACGGCAGGTGATGCGAACTGACGCCCGCCAGGACCGGGTACAGCCCCGTGCAATGCGCTTCGACGACGCCCCACGGCGCGATCCACTCCCCGCGCACCACATCACGGAACTGCCGCGTCTTCTCCAGCAGCAGCACCTGCTTCCCGGCCCGGGCAAGGACCGTGGCCAGCCCGCTCCCGGCGATCCCTGCGCCGGCAATCACCACGTCGTACCGTTGCATGCTGTCTCCTTCGCGGCACACCAACGATTTGCAGCTGCCGAAGGGGCGCGGCAGCGCCCCGATCCTATACCATCCGCCCCATGGTCGCCGCTGCCCCCGCACCCGATTGGTCCGCCTTCAACGAAGAGGCCATCGACCTCCTCTGCCGCTTCATCCGCATCGATACCTCCAACCCGCCCGGCAACGAAGTCCTCGCCTGCGACTTCCTCGAGCCGCTCCTCGCCCGCGAGGGCATCACCTGCCAGCGCTTCGACGCCGGCAACGGCCGCGTCTCCCTCCGCGCCGTCCTCCCCGGCGACGGTTCGAAGCGCCCCTTCATGCTCCTCAACCACACCGACGTCGTCCCCGTCGAGCGCGAATTCTGGGACGTCGACCCCTTCGCCGGCGTGGTCAGGGACGGCTACATCTGGGGTCGCGGCGCCCTCGATATGAAGGGCCTCGGCATCGCCCAGCTCATGGTCTTCCTCACCCTCCGCCGCCTCGGCATCCCGCTCGCCCGGGACGTGATCTTCTTCGCCCAGGCCGATGAGGAAGCCGGCAGCGAATACGGCATGCGCTACATCCTCCGCAACCACCCGGAGGCCGTCGACGCCGAGTACATCATCAACGAAGGCGGCGGCGCCACCACCGAGCTGTTCGGCGTCGAACGGCCCGTCTACAGCATCGCCGTCGCCGAAAAAGGCCCCCTCTGGCTCCGCCTCGTCGCCGAGGGGATGCCCGGCCACGGCTCCGTTCCCCACGACGACAACGCCCTCGACCGCCTTGTCCGCGCGCTTGCCAGGGTCCAGGCCTGGGAGCGGCCGCTCACCGTCTCCCCCGTCCTCGAGGAGTTCTTCCGCCGCCTGCAGCGCGCCGGCATCTACCGGGGCGATGCCACCGTCCAGGGCCTCGCCGCCCGCGCCGCCGAGGACCCGCGCATCCGCGCGATGCTGACCAATACCATCAGTACCACCACCCTCCACGCCGGCATCAAGCACAACGTCATCCCCGCCCGGGCCGAGGCCACCCTCGATATTCGCCTCCTTCCCGGCGTCGACCCCGCCGCGTTCCAGGGCGAACTCGAGCGCGTCATCGATGACCCCGCCGTGCGCATTGAACCGGTGCACGTGCGCGCCTCCGATACCAGCCCCTTCGATACCGAACTCTTCCGCTGCATCGAATCGGTCATCCACGAATTCACCGAGGACGCCGTCGTCGTCCCGGGCATGACCCTCGGCTTCACCGACAGCGCCGAAACCCGCAACCGCGGCATCATCAGCTACGGCTTCACCGGCGGCCTCACCACCCCCGAGGTGGCCCGCGGCGTCCACGGCCACAACGAACGCGTCGCCATCGATGCGTTCACCCTCAACTGCCGCCTCCTCTGGGAGGTCACCGTGCGCATGTGCGCCCGCCAGGCGTGAGCGCTCCCCTGCACCCCGGGCCGTCCAATCGCCTACCATGCAGCCCATGACTGGAACCCCGGCACCGCGCACCTACCCGGGCGGGCTCAGCGAACTCGAGTTCGTCGAAGCCTACGCCCGCTCCGCCCTCAAGAAGCCCGAGGCCGCGGCCGATGCCGCCCTCTCCCGGCTCGTTTTCGCCGAAGCGGGCGACCGCGCCATTCTCGCCGGCCTCATCGCCCAGGAGCTGGCCGAGGCCTGCCGCCGCCTGGTCGCCGTCTACCGCGCCCTCTCCGACCGCACCCACCCCGTCGGCGTGCAGCTGCTCCGCCCGCTCCCCGGCGCGCACGAGTGGGAGCTCTTCGCCCACGAAGCCGCCGTCCTTTCCCCCGAGCAGATGGTCCGCACCCTTTTCCTCGGCGACGACGCCCTCGAGTGGGCCCGCCTGCTCCGCGCCCAGCCCGACCTCGCCTCCCTCACCGGCCTCGTTGCCGCCGCCGAAACCGGCAATCCCATGCTCCTCATCCCCGACCTCGCCCGCCGCCACGTCCCCGAGACCTCGTGGCTCGCCGGCGTCTCCGCCGAGGGCGAGCCCGTCGCCTCCTCCTTCGCCGCCGACGAATCCAGCGCCACCACCCTCGCCGACCTCACCGCCGATATCGCCGGCATTGCCCGGGGCTTCCTTCTCTCCTATGTCAACGCTCGCAAGTCCGCCGGGAGGCCGTCCGCCCTCGCATGACCAGCTGGCGCACCGGCCCCCGCAACGCCATTACCGATGTCCCCGGCATCCGCGTCGGCCACTACACCGACCGGCGCGCCGCTACCGGCTGCACCGTCATCCTCTGCCCCGGAGCGCTCGCGGCTGCCGTCGATACCCGCGGCGGCGCGCCTGGCACCCGCGAAACGGATGTCCTCGCGCTTTCGAACCTTGTGCGCACCTGCCACGCCGTCGTCTTCGCCGGGGGCAGCGCCTTCGGCCTTGCCGCCGCCGACGGCGTAATGCGCTACTGCCGCGAGCACGGCATCGGCTTCCCCACCACCCGCGCGCCCATCCCGATCGTACCGGCGGCCGTCATCTACGACCTCGGCCTCGGCGAATCCGGGGCCGCCCCGGGCCCGCAGGAGGGCTACCTCGCCGCCGTGCGTGCCCGTCGCGGCGCCGTCCCTGAAGGCAGCGTCGGCGCGGGCACCGGGGCCACGGTCGCCAAGCTCCTCGGCCCCGAGCGCGCCCTCAAGGGCGGCCTCGGCACCGCCAGCGTCGCCGGCCCGCGCGACCTCCTGGTCGGCGCCCTCGCGGTCACCAACGCCCTCGGCGCCATCGTCGAGCCCGCCAGCGGCGACCTTATCGCCGGCCCCCGCGGCGATGATCCCGGCAGCTTCGTCCCCCTGCCCGAGGCGTTCGAGCGGCGCACCGCCGCCATGGATGCCCTCCTCCAGAACACCACGCTCGTCTGCATCGCCGTCAACGCCCGCCTCGAGCCCCACCAGCTCCAGCGCCTCGCCGTCCACGCCCACGATGGCCTCGCCCGGGCGATCGTCCCCGTCCACACCCGCGGCGACGGCGATGTCGCCTTCGCCCTCGCCATGGGGCCCCTGGAAATCCAGCCCGATGACCTGGTCCTCCTCGGCGCCATGACCGCCTCCGCCGTCGAACAGGCCGTCCTGCGCGGCATCCGCCAGGCGCGCGGCGCCCGCGGCATCCCCTCCGCCGCCGAGTGGTCCACCCCCTGCTAGCGCCGTCGCGGGCGCATGCGCCGCTCCCGCCGTATCCTCAGCACGTGCCCACCGAACTCCTCGTCATCCGCCACGCCGAGACCTACGGCAACATCGAAGGCCGCTTCTGCGGCCACTCCGAAACCGACCTCACCCCCCGCGGCATCGACCAGGCCCGCGCCCTCGGCCTCCGCCTCCGCGGCCAGCAGTTCGATGCTGCCGCCTCCTCCGACCTCTCCCGCGCCCTGCTCACCGCCCGCCACGCCCTCGAACACCATCCCACCCCGCTCGAACCCGCGCCCGATGCTCGCCTGCGCGAGATGCACTACGGCGAGTGGGAGGCCCTCCCCGCCAGCGAAATCGCGAAATCCCAGGCCGACCTCCTGCGCGAGTTCTTCACCGGCCGGCGCCACGCTGCGCCCGGCGGCGAAACCATCCAGCAGGTCCGCGAGCGCACCGCCGCCGCCGTGCGCGACCTCGTCGACCGCTACCAGGGCGGCCGCCTCGTCGTCGTCTCCCACGGCAACGCCATCATGGCGCTCCTCGCCGAGCTGCTCGGCCTCCCGCTCGAGCGCACCTGGTCGTTCGCCGTGGCGAACACCTCCGTCACCCGCCTCACCTTCAGCCGCGGCGGGCGGGTCACCCTCGCCGCCTTCAACGACACCGCCCATCTCGAAGGGCTCGAGGGCGGCGAAGCCTGAGCCTCAGCTCGCCAGCGCCGGCAGCTCCTGCCGCGGGACCATCCCCTCGAGGATGCGCTCCAGCGCCATCGTGTGGCTGCACACCGACCACTGCCCGAAGAAGTCGCAGTTGCAGTGCCATTTGCCGTTGGCCAGCGACACCGTGTGGTCGCTGTTTTCCCCGTGGAACTGCACCTGCAGGTGTTCCACCTGCATCCGGAACCGCTCCTGGGCGTACACCTTCGCCTTTTCGATCTTGCCGATCAGGCTCGACTGCATGAGGTCCCTCCTTCCAGAAACACGAACGGCGGCACCTTGCGGCGCCGCCGTTACGGTCGGTGGATGCCGGACAGCACATCCATGCGTGGAACCTACGCCTCCCCCGATCGCCTGTCAACGAATTTTCACACTTCTCCGCACACAACCCCGCCTCAGCCCGGCGGCGGCCCCAGCCACTCCTCCAGCCGCATGAAGTACGGCTCCCGCCCGTGGATCTCCGGCGGCACGATCACCCCCGCGTCGCGCGTCAGGATGTTCGCCACCACCCGCAGCCCCTCCTGCTTCTTCGGGTTCCAGCGATACGTATCCACGCTCAGGATGACCGGCGCGATCGTCCCCTCCGGCGCATCGAACCAGAGGAAGAACGGATTCGTCTCTTCATTCACCGGCCGCGAGGCGTCGTAGTCCGGGTTCTTCTCCGCGAAGCGCGTCACCCCCGCGATGTACGCCTTCGCGAACCCCGAGTGGAACCACATCACCTGCGCCGCCCCGTACTTCGTCGTCACCTTGCGCCGCGCCACCTCAAACGCCTCCTCCTCGCTCGAACACGGCAACGTCCCCTTCATCCGCCAGAGGTGAATCTCGCGCGCGAAGGCAGTCTTCGAAAGCGGGATGCGCACCACCGACCGCTCGCTGAACGGCAGCGTCACCGGCATCGGTTTGCCCGGCGAGGTCGGGATCTCCTCCCCATCGACCGCTATCTGCGTGCACATCGCGTCCCTAGCCTACCAGCCTCCCGTCGGCGGCGAAGCGCACCACCGCCTCAGCCGCCGCCGAGACCATGACCTCCTCGCCGGGAGCCGGTGCGGCGCTCCCATCGCGCAGCCACGCCCGCGCGGCCGTCGCCCCGATGAACCCCTCGACGGCGAGGCCCGTGCCGAGGTCCACCACCCGCGTCACCCGCAGGCCGAACTCCGCTGCGCCCGGACCGACCCGGAGCGCCCCCGGTCGGACCGCCAGCTCGCCGACCACCGTGTAGCCCAGGAAGGCCGCCGCCGCGCGGGTCGGCGGCCGCCGGAACACCTCCCCCGCAGGACCGTGCGCCGCCACCCGGCCGTCGAGCAAGAGCACCAGCTCCTGCGCCAGCAACAGCGCCTCCTCACGGTCGTGCGTGACCAGCACGACGGTGGCCCCGGCGCCTTCGAGGATGGCCGGCAAATCCGCCAGCAGCGCCTCGCGCGACGGTCCATCGAGCCCGCTCAGCGGCTCATCAAGCAGCAACAGCTCCGCGCCCAGCGCCAGCGCCCGCGCCAGGTTCGCGCGCTGCGCCTCGCCGCCCGAGAGCCGCAGCGCATCCCGCTCGAGCAGCCCCGCCACGCCGCACAGCTCGGCCGCCGCCCGCACCCGCTCCCCCCGTTCCGCCCTCGGCACCCCCCGCAGGCGCAGCCCAAGCTCCAGGTTCCACCGCACCGACCCCCGCAGGAAGGTCGCCTGCTGGAACGCGAACCCCACCCGCCCCCGCGCCTCCGCCGCTGGCGCCCCATCGAGCAGCACCCGCCCGGCGGTCGGCCGCTCCAGCCCGGCCAGCAGCCGCAGGAGCGAGGTCTTGCCCGCCCCGTTCGGCCCGAGGATGGCGGTCGCCCGGCTCCGACCCAGCGTCAGCGCCGGGATATCGAGCACCGTCCTCCCGCCCCGTTCGAGCCGAACACCCTCGAGGCGCGCCTCCATCACCGGCCCCGCTGCTGGACGCGCGTCAGCACGAGGTTCACGGCGAACGCCATCGCCAGCAGGATCAGCCCCAGCGCAAGCGCCCGCTCGGTGTTGCCCCGGCTCGTCTCGGTCACGATCGCCGTGGTCAGCACCCGCGTCTCCCCTTGCAGGTTCCCGCCGACCGCCATCGAGGCCCCCACCTCCGAGACCACCCCGCCGAAACCGGCCATCACCGCCGCGAGCAGCCCCAGCCGCGCCTCGCGGGCGAGCAGCCAGAGCGTGCGCAGCCGCCCGGCGCCCAGCACCGCCAGCAGCTCGGGCAGGTCCGGCGGCAGGGCCTGTACCGCCGCCGCCGTGAACCCCACCACCAGCGGCGTGGCGATCAGGAACTGCGCCAGCACCATCGCTTCCTTCGTGTAGATCAGCTCAAGCCCCCCCAGCGGCCCCGACCGCACCAGCAGCAGCCACACCACCAGGCCCACCACCACCGGCGGCATGCCCATCCCGGTGTTCACCGCGCCAAGCACCAGCACCCGGCCCGGGAAGCGCCGGCGGGCCAGCAGATACCCCAGCGGCACCCCCGCCGCCATCGCCAGCAGGGTCGCGCTGCCCGAGACGACCACCGTGCGCAGCGCGATTTCCCGCACCTCCCGGTCGGCCCCGAAAATCAGCCGCAGCGCTTCGACCAGTGCCCCTGCCAGCTCGCCCATCGGCCCGAGCTTACTTCCCGAGGTCGTCCACGGTCTTCCCGGCGTCGGGCGCGAACAGCGGCTCCCCGTACTGCTCCACCCCGAACGTCCGGATCACCTCCTGCGCCTCCTTCGAAACGAGGAAGGCCGCCCAGGCCCGCGCCTGGTCCGCCTTCACCCTGGGGTGGCGCTCCGGGTTCACCACGTAGACGTGGTAGATGTTGAGCAGCTCCCTGGCGCCTTCGAACACGACCACAAGCTGCAGGTTCTTGCGCAGCGCAAGGTACGTCCCCCGGTCCGTCAGGGTGTACGAACCGAGCTGGTCCGCCACATTGAGCGTCGCACCCATCCCCTGCCCGGTCTCCACCCGCTTCGCCACCTGCGCCGGGTCGACCCCGGCCGCCTGCCAGAGGGCCAGCTCCTGCTGGTGGGTGCCCGAGTTGTCCCCCCGCGAGACGAACCGCCCGTACGCCGCGATGCGCCGCATCGCCTCGGCCGCGCTCTCGGCGCCGCGCACGCCCGCCGGGTCCCCCGGCGGCCCCACCACCACGAAGTCGTTGTGCATCACCAGCGCCCCCTCGACCAGGTCGCCGGATTCCACCAGCCGCTGCTCTGCCGACGGGGCGTGCACCAGCACGGCGTCCGCGTCTCCTTTGCGCGCCATCTCCAGCGCCGCGCCCGTTCCCACCGCGATGACCTTCACCTCCACCCCCGTCCGCTCCCGGAACAGCGGCACCAGCACATCGAGCAGGCCGCTGTCCTGCGTGCTCGTCGTCGTCGCCAGGATCATGCTCCCGCCGGGGCCGCCAGCCGTCTCGTTCCCACCGCCCCCGCAGGCAGCCGCCAGCCCCGCCGCGATCGCCGCGGCGCCCGCAAGCACCAGTCGCTTCCAGTCCCCAGGCACAGCGTTCCCCCGGCGGGCGAAATGCCCGTGGCAGCATATCGCTGCGCCAGCCCCGGCTCAAGCGCCGGCCCGCCTCACGCCGATGCCCCGTCCCTTGCTATCCTTGTCGAGAGATGAAAGTCCTTGCCATCGAATCTTCCTGCGATGAAACCGCTGCCGCCGTCGTCGAAGACGGCCGCGTCGCCCTCTCCTCCATCGTCTCTTCGCAGGTCGACCTCCACGCCAAATACGGTGGTGTGGTCCCGGAGATCGCCTCCCGGCAGCACCTCCTCACGATCATGCCCATCATCAACGAAGCCCTCGACGCCGCCGGCTGCACCCTCGACGACATCGACGCCATCGCCGGCACCCGCGGGCCCGGCCTCGCCGGCAGCCTCCTCGTCGGCTACAACGCCGCCCGCGCCATCGCCTTCGGCCGCGACCTGCCCTTCATCGGCATCAACCACCTCGAAGGCCACATCTACGCCAACTGGCTGGTCGAAGGCCCCGAGCCCGAGTTCCCCGCCCTCTGCCTCGTCGTCTCCGGCGGCCACACCGACCTCGTCTTCATGCGCGGCCACGGACAGTACGAGCGCATCGGCGGCACCCGCGATGACGCCGCGGGCGAAGCCTTCGATAAAGCCGGCCGCCTCCTCGGCCTCCCCTTCCCCGGCGGCCCGCACATCGCGAAAGCTGCCCTCGAAGGCGGTCCCTCCTCGCTCGAACTCCCCCGCGCCTGGATGCCGGGCACCTTCGACTTCAGCTTCAGCGGCCTCAAGACCGCCGTCCTCCACACCGTCCGCGAGGGCCGCTACCCCGTGCCCGAGATCGCCTGGGAGTTCCAGGAGTCGGTCGTCGACGTCCTCGCCGGCAAGACCTCCCGCCTCGCGCGCGAGCTCGGCGCCCGCAACGTGCTCGTGGCTGGCGGTGTCGCCGCCAACGCCCGCCTGCGCGAGGAGCTGCAGCGCCGGAGCCCGGTCCCGGTGCGCATCCCGCCTCCGAAGTTCTGCACCGACAACGCCGCCATGATCGGCGCGGTCGCCGGCTTCCGCCTCGCACTGGGCGAACGCACCCCTCACAACGTCGATATCTTCACCACCAACGACTGGGCGGCCGTCTAGCGCTCCCGGCGTCCCCGCCGCCTCAGCGCGTGCACGCCCCGCGCCCGGAGCACGTCTCCGGCGGCTCATCCGGCGGGATCCGCGCGGTGCACAGCTCCGAAGGGATGCACGCCTGGTCCGTCACCAGCCCCCAGTACTTCGCCAGGGCCTCCTCGGGCGTCTCCGGGCCGTAACTCAGCAGCACCCGGTCCAGGTCGCCGATGTTCACGTTCGCCAGCCCATCCACCGGCACCCCGTTGGCGATGAAGCTCCACCGCTCTGACGCCGTGTTGCACAGCTTCTCCTTCGATGGCAGCTCCAGGCACGTCCGCTCGGGCGTCACGCCGGGGAAGGAGGGGTCCGTCAGCGTAAAGCCGAGGCTGCGGAAGAACTCGTCCCACGTCACCAGCGTCGAATGCACGTGCACCACCGTGTAGCGCGGCCCATGGATGTGCACGTGCTCGCTCAGCTCCCTCCCCTCCGTATCGGAGAGGAACTCCGGCCGATTGAAATCGAACCGCTCCCCCCGAATGACCAGCGCGAAGTCCGCGTGCTCGTGCGTCGCCGCCCGCGTGCCCGGCGGGGCGTTGCCAGCGCCGGCCGCCTCGCTGTCATCACCGCCCAGCACCAGCAGCGCCGCCAGCACCGCCGTCGCCAGCGCGAAGAGGGCCGCCGCCACGGCCCACCACGCGGCGCTCCCGGGGACCCGAATGCTCCGCATATCCCGATGCTACCCGCCGGGCCGCTTGACGGCGACCCGCGTGAGTGAGTAGCATGTTGCAACTCACACCCGGGAGCCCGCCATGACGACGCCACAGTCCGAGGCTGAGCGCATCCGCTCGTACCTCGTCGCCCAGGCCGCCAGGCTCACCATCCCACAGCTCGTCGAGAAGGTCCGCGCCGACTGCGCCCCGCTCGCCGACGTCGCCCGCGCCATCCCGGCCGACCGCTTCCGCGAACGTCCCGCTCCCGGCGAATGGTCCGCCGCCGAGGTCTGGAGCCACATCATCCACATGAACGAGTCCGGCGCCGATGCCATCGAGGCCATCCTCGCCGGCCAGCCGCCGCCGTCACCCATCCCCGACCGGCTCGGCCCAGCCGACCCCGCCCTTGCCGACGGCGCCGCCGCGTTCGAACGGTACCGCGCCCGCCGCGAGGAGCTCCTCGAACGCGTTGCTGCCGCCCGCGGCGATGAACACCTCCACCTCACCATCCGCCACCCCATGTTCGGTGACCTCACCTGGCGCGAATGGTTCCTCTTCATGCGCGTCCACGACCTCGACCACCTCCGCCAGCTCCAGGCCATCGCCGCCGGCCTCGACGGACCCGCACCATGAGCCGCTTGCGCGTTGCCATCAGCTTTGGGCCCGGCCCGGGCGGCTGGGAGGAGTCCCTGGCCTTCGCCCGCGAAGCGGAGCGCCTCGGCGTCGATTCCGCCTGGACCTCCGAGGCCTGGGGCTTCGATGCCGTCACCCCTCTTGCCCTCCTCGCCGGCCAGACCAGCCGCCTGCGCCTCGGCACCGGCATTCTGCAGGCCGGCACCCGCACCCCCGCGCTCGTCGCCATGACGGCCCTCACCCTCGCGTCCATCTCTGGCGGCCGTTTCATCCTCGGCCTTGGCTCCAGCGGCCCCCAGGTCATCGAAGGCTGGCACGGCATCCCCTTCCGGGCCCCGCTCCAGCGCCTCCGCGAAACGGTCGAAATCGTCCGCCTCGCCATCAGCGGCGAACGCCTCACCTACAGCGGCAACCATTACACCCTCCCGCTGCCCGGTGGCGAAGGCCGCCCCCTCCGCACCAGCGCCCCGCCCGCGCCGGTCCCCATCTACCTCGCCACGCTCGGGCCGCGCGCACTCGAAGTCACCGGCGAAATCGCCGACGGCTGGATCGCCTCATCCTTCATGCCCACCCGGGCTCGCCCCTTCTTCGATGCCATCCGCCGCGGCACCGAGCGCGCGGGCCGCTCCCTCGAAGATTTCGACGTGGTCGCTGGCGGCGTCGTAGCTTTCGGCGACGACCTCGAACGGCTCATCGCGCCCCGAAAGCCCGGGTTCGCGTTCGAAATCGGCGCCATGGGCTCCCGCGAACACAACTTCTACAAAGACGCATACGCCCGCCAGGGCTACGCCGAACTCGTCGAACGCGTCCAGGCGCTCTGGCTCGACCGCCGTCGCGAGGAAGCTGCCGCCCTCATCCCCGATGCGTTCGTCCTCGAAGCCAATCTCCTCGGGACCGACGCCATGGTCCGCGAACGCATCCGCGCCTACCGCGATGCGGGCGTCACCACCATCCAGGTCGCCCCGGAGGGCACCAGCCTCGGCGAGCGCCTCGAGACGCTCGGGCGCTTCATGGACCTCGTCGAAGCGGTCAACGCCGAGCCCCCGCCGGCCTCAGCCGGCCCGTCCCGCTAAGGCGTCGGCGTGGCCGCCGGGGAGGCCGACGTCGTCGCCGTGCCCGTCGCCGCCGGCGTCGCCGTCTGCCCCGCCTGCGCCGTCTGCGTCGCCAGCTGGCTCTCCACGCTCGCGAACAGCGCTCGCCAGGCGTCCATATCGGCCGGCGTGCCCGCGCCCAGCGGCTGACCATTCACGAGGAAGCCCGGCGTCCCGCGGATGCCGAAGGAGTTCGCCAACCGCTGCTGCTCGGTCACCTCGTCCAGGTGCTCCGAGGCATCCAGGCACTGGTTGAACTGCGCCGTATCCAGCCCCAGCTCCGCCGCGAACCTCTTCAGGTTCTCATCCGAAAACCGCCCGACGTTCAGCCGTTCACCGCTCGCCTGGCCGGCCTCCGCCTGGACCAGGAACAGCTTGTGGTGGTACTCCCAGAACTTGTTCTGGTCGGCCGCGCACATCGAGGCAACCGCCGCCCGCACCGACTCCGCCCCGAGGATCGGCAAGTGCTGGTACTCCAGCTGCACCTTCCCGGTCGTCACGAACTCCTTGATGATGTCCGGCTCCTGCTCGCCCGTGAACTTCAGGCAGAAGGGGCACTGGAAGTCCGCGAACACCGTCAGCCTGATCGGCGCGTCGTCGCGCCCGAGCTTCATCCCGTTTGCGAGGTCCGTCGGCAGGTTGCTCGCCTCGTCGCGGATGCGCTGGGCGATGTCGCTATCGCCTCCGCCCCGGGTCGCCACCGCCCAGCCCGTGATGACCGCCAGCACGACCACCACCACGCCGATGAGCAGCACGAACGGCCGCGTGAAAATCTCACTCCCTCCGCCCGTCCGCCGCGGTGGCGGCGCTGAAGCGCGGGAAGAGCCCGGCGGGCGCGTCCCCTGCGTCCGACTCAGTTCGCGGCGTGCCTGGCGATTCGACATGGAGCGGTTCCTGTTCGCGGAAATTCGAGTCACAGGGCAGCGGCCGGGCGGCCACCGCCCGCCGGCCCAGACCCGAGATTACCACCCGGTTCGATACGGGATACGGAAGCGCCCTTTACGCGTACACGCCCGGCCATGCCGACGGCGCCCCTGGGCCCGGTATCAACCGGGCAGCCAGCCGGGCCCCGTCAGCCCTCGCCCAGCCCGCTCCCCCGGAGCCGCGGGTCCAGCTCATCCCGGAGCGCATCGCCCAGCAGGTTGAACGCCAGCACCGTCAGGCTCAGCGCCAGCCCGGGGAAGACCGCCAGCCACCACGCCGTGTTGAAGTAGGCCCGCGCCTGCGGCCCCAGGTCGTTCCCCCACGAGGGCTCGCCCAGGGGCAGCCCCACCCCGAGGAACGTCAGCGCCGATTCGGCGAGGATTGCCGCCGGCAGCGTCGTGCTCGCAACCACGATCACCAGCGGCCCGATGTTCGGCAGAATGTGCCGGAACATCACCCGCGTCTCCGAACAGCCGATCACCCGGGCGGCCTCGACGTACATCCGGTGCCGCTCCATCAGCACCCCACCGCGGATGATCCGCATGATCACCGGCGTGAAAATGATGCTGATTGCGATGATCACCGAGCGCAGGCCCGGCCCCAGCCACGTTGCCACCACCAGCCCGAACAGGATCGCCGGGAACGAGAGCAGCACCTCCGCCAGCCGGCTGATGACCGTATCCACCGCCCGCCCGAGGTAGCCCGCCAGCAGCCCCAGCACGGTGCCCCCGATCACGCTGATCAGCACCGTCGCCGAACCCACCAGGAGCGACGGCCGCGCCCCGTAGACCACCCGCGAATAGAGGTCCTGCCCGTTCCGGTTCGTCCCGAACCAGTGGGCGCCGCTCGGCCCCACCAGGATGTCCGAGCCGAACTCCTTCGGGTCCGTCGTTCGCATGAACGGCGCCTCCGCGAACACCGCTGCGAAGACCAGCACGGCGATCACCACCAGCGAGGCCGCACCGAGCGGCTGCCGCCGGGCGAATCTCCGCAGCCGCCACAGCCCCGGGATTCGCGTCCGTCGCGAACCGGGGACCAGCACCCCTGCCTGCGCTTCAACCGCTGCCATCGTCCAGCTCCTCCGTCAGCTCACGCCCGCAGCCGCGGGTCGGCCCATGCGTACAGCACATCCACCACCAGCGTGACCAGCAAGAACGATGCCGCGATCGTCACCGTCACCGCCTGGATCGTCTGGTGGTCCCGGTCGAGCACCGCCTTCGCCGCCATCGAGCCCATCCCGGGGATGGCGAACAGCTGCTCAATGACGATCGAGCCGCCCAGGATCAGCCCGAACTGCAGGCCAATTACCGTCAGCAGCGTCAGCAGCGAATTCCGGAAGACATGCAGCCACACCACCCGCCGCTCGTGCAGGCCCTTCGCCCGCGCCGTCCGGACATAATCCGCGTAGAACGCCTCGATCATGCTCGACCGCACGATGCGCGCCACATACGCCGAGGCGCTGATCGCCAGCACCAGCGCTGGCAGCAGGAGCAGCCCAAGGTGCCCCGTCGGGTCATCGGTAAACCCGCGCCACTGCTTCACCGGGGTCCAGCCCCACCAGTTCGCCGGCAGGTAGATGACGAGCGTCCCCAGCCAGAAGCTCGGCACCGAAAGTCCCAGGATCGAAAAGAATCGCGCCGTGTAATCCCCGAACGTATGCGCCTTCACGGCCGAAAGCGCCCCCACCGGCACGCCGATCGCCAGCGTGAAGAGCACCGTCAGCAGACCCAGCTCGAGGGTCGTCAGGAAGCGCTGGCGCAGCTCCGGCGTAATCTCCCGGCGCGTCGCTGTCGAAAGCCCGAAATCCCCCTGCAGCGCGTTCCCAAGCCACAGCAGGTACTGCTCCGGCTTCGACTTATCCAGCCCCAGCTCCTTGCGCACCACCTCGATGCACTCCTCGCAGGCCGACCCCGAAGCCCCGAGCCGAATGGTCGCCGCATCCGAGGGGAGCGCACGAATCAGCGCGAACGAAAGGATGGAGACGCCGAACAGCGTCAGGGGAAAGAGCGCCAGGCGCCGAAGGATGTAGGTTCGCATCGCACCCTCCGCCGTCGCGGATTTCGCCAGCCGGAAGGCGGGACGGGGCAGTCCCGCCTTCCACAGCCGGGTATCAGGCGTCCAGCCAGAGGTCCTGCACCCGGAAGTGCCCGGTGCCCGCGTTCGCGTACATGAAGTCCTTCTCCGGGTAGTTCTTCACCCGGTCGCGGAACGCCGCGTACTGGAACTCCGGCACCGGCAGCGGCACCGCCGGCCCGAACTCCTGGTGAATCACCTGCACGATCTCCTGCACCTTCTGCTTGCGGGCCTCCGCATTCAGCTCCTGCGCCTGCGCGTTCCAGAGCTGCTGCATCCGCCCGGCGAAAGCCGCCGTCTCCGATTTCGGCGAATCCGGGCGCAGGTTGCCGAAAATCGCGCCGTAGCCCACCGGCACGTAGTGCGCCAGCGCGTTGTAGTCCGGGATCGTCTGCAGGGAAAGCTCCCACGCGATGAACAGGTCCCACGGCTTCGGCGCCTTCTCCGCGAAGCCCGCCACTGCCCGGGCCACGTACGTCGCCGGGTCGACCACCTCCACCTCCACCTTCGCCCCGAGGTTCTGCTCCAGCTGCTTCTTCACGAACTCCGTCGCCGTGGCGAAGATCGGGATCGCCTGCATCGTCACCATCTTGATGACCGGGAACGCCTGCGCGCCGCCCGATTCCTGCCAGATCTTCTTGGCCTCGGCCGGGTTGAACGGCTGCAGCTTCTTCAGCTCCTCCTGCGAAAGGCCGTAGCCCTCCTTCGCGAACTCCGAGGCTGTCGGACCGCCGTACAGCCCTTCGCCCAGGTAGAGGTTCTTGATGAAGGCATCCCGGTCGAGCGCCAGCCAGACCGCCTGCCGGTGGCGCTTGTCGGTCCACTTGAAGTTGTCGAACTGCATGATCAGGTGGCCGTTCGCCGGCCCCTTCACCACCTTCACGCCCGTCTCCCGGCCCAGTTCATCCGCCACCAGCCGGTCGATGTTCACCACCGAGAGGATGTCCAGCTCGCCGGCGAGGAACTTCGCCTTGATCGTTGCCGGGTCCGGGATGATCGACTCCTCCCACGCATCGATGTACGGACCCTCCTTCACGTACGTGGGCGAAGGCGGGTCGTGCTGGAAGTAGTCCGGGTTCCGCTCATAGCGCGTGCCCGTCGGTTCCCGCTTCACCATCCGATAGGGCCCGCTGCCCGCGTTCATCACCTTCATCAGGTCGCCGCCGTTCGCCTCCACCACCTCCTTCGCCACCACCGCAAAGGCGCTCGAACCCAGGGCAACCACGTTCGAAGCGAAGGGGTTCTTCTGCTTGATGACGACCGTGTACTTGTCCGGCGCCTCGATCTTGTCGATCCAGCCCCACTGGATCTGGTTCACCTGCGACCCCTTGGTCAGGGCCACCGGGAAGCGCGTGTACGAATACGCCACGTCCTCGGCCGTCAGCTCGCGGCCGTTCGCCACATCCGCCTGGAACTTCACCCCGGGCCGCAGCTTCACCCGCAGCGTCGTCGGGTCGACCTGCTCGTGCTCGAGCGCGAGGTCATAGCACACCGTCTTCGTCGAAGCCTGGTACGTCCAGAGGTGCGAATACGCCTTTGCCGGGTGGATCGGGTTCGTCACAATAATGTGCGGGTCCAGGCCCGTATCCGGCGAAGCCTTCGCGATGCGCAGCGTCCCGCCACGCTTGCCGGCCGCCGGTGCGGTTGGGCTCCCTGCAGGCTGCGTCCCGCCGCTCCCCGGGGTCGCCGTCGCGCCGCCCTGCTCGTCATCGTCGTCGCCACAGCCGGCAGCCAGCCCGGCCGCCCCCAGCGCGGCCGCGCCTGCCCCGGCGAGGAACGTCCGCCGGGCGATGCGGGCCTTCCAGTACCGATTCCAGTAGGTCGATTCCATCTCAGCTTCCCTCCCCTGTGGTCGCCTGCCGTCCATGGCAAGGCCAAATCTTTGGCTTAGCGGCCAAATAGCAGGCTCGGCGTATTATAGGTTGGCCCGCATCGATTGCAAGCATCGGCCCGGCCTATCCCCGGCCCTTCCCAGCCGCCTGCCGCCGCGCTACACTTGCACGCTGCTGGACAGCCGGCCAAAACCCTGAGGGAGCATCCAAAATGCCCAGCCTCGCCGAGATCAACCCCCTCGCACCCGAAACCGCCGAGTGCCCCTTCCCCTTCTACGAGGCCATGCGCCGCGAATGCCCCGTCTACCAGGTCCCCGGCGCCGGCTTCTTCATCGTCTCCCGGTTCGAAGACGTCCTCCACGTCCTCCGCCACCCCGAAATCTTCTCCTCCAAATCCGGCCCCGGCCTCCGGCCCGTCCCCGATGAGGAGATCCTCGCCATCATGCGCCAGGGCTGGATGCCCGTGAACACCCTCCTCACCCAGGACCCGCCCGAACACTCCCGTTACCGCGCCCTCGTCAACAAGGCCTTCTCCGCCCGGCGCGTCGCCAGCCTCGAACCCTCCGTCACGCAGATTGCCAACGACCTCATCGACCGCTTCATCGGCGACGGCGAGGTCGAACTCGTCCGCCAGTTCGCCGTCCCGCTGCCGCTCACCGTCATCGCCGATGCCCTCGGCGTCGACCGCGCCGATATGGACCGCTTCAAGCGCTGGTCCGATGACTCCGTCGCCCCCCTCGGCGGATTCCTCACCCGCGAGCGCGAAATCGAGTGCGCGAAGTCCATCGTCGAGTTCCAGCACTACTTCGCCGAGCGTCTCGAAGAGCGCCGCACCAGCCCGCGCGACGACATCCTCACCGACCTCCTCAACGCCCACCTCGGCGGCGAAGGCGAAGAGGCCCGCCCGCTCGATATGGCCGAGATGCTCAGCATCCTCCAGCAGATCCTCGTCGCCGGGAACGAAACCACCACCAACCTCATCGCCTCCGGCATGATGATCCTGCTCCACCATCCCGACCTCATGGAGCAGCTCCGCGCCGAGCCCGAGCGCATCCCCAACTTCGTCGAAGAAGCCCTCCGCCTCGAATCCCCGGTCCAGGGCCTCTTCCGACAGGCCGTCGTCGATACCGAAATCGGCGGCACGAAGATCCCGGCCGGCGCCCGCCTCCTCCTCTCCTACGCCTCGGCCAACCGCGACGAGGCCGAATTCGCCCACGCCGACCAGGTCGACCTCGACCGCGAAAACCCCGAAGGCCACCTCGCCTTCGGCCGCGGCATCCACTTCTGCCTGGGCGCCGCCCTCGCCCGCCTCGAAGCGCGCGTCGCCTTCACCCTGCTCCTCAGCCGCCTGAAGAACATCCGCGCCGCCGAGGGAAAGAACGATTACACCCACGTCCCGAGCGTTATCCTGCGCGGGCTGAAGGCCCTCTATCTTGCGTTCGAACCCGCCTGAAGGAACCCGCCACCATGCAGCTCCGCGATACCCCCGAACAGGCCGCCTGGCGCAGCGAAGTCCGCACCTTCATCGCCGAGAACCTCCCCGACGAGATCCGCGGGGTCACCGGATATTTCTATGACCCACGCACGAACCCCGCCTTCGGCCGGTGGCGCGATGCCCTCGCCCGCCGCGGCTGGATCGCCCCCGCCTGGCCGAAGGAGTACGGCGGCGCCGGCCTCTCCGTGGTCGAGCAGTTCATCCTCAACCAGGAGTTCGCCGAGGCCGGTGCGCCCCAGCCCGGCGGCCTCGGGGTCATGATGCTCGGCCCCACCCTCATCACCCACGGCACCGACGAGCAGAAGCGCGAGCACCTCCCCCGCATCCTCAGCGGCGAAGTCCTCTGGTGCCAGGGCTACTCCGAACCCGGCGCCGGCTCCGACCTCGCCTCCCTCCAGACCCGCGCCGTCCGCGATGGCGACGACTTCGTCATCAACGGGCAGAAAATCTGGACCTCCTTCGCCCACTTCGCCGACTGGTGCTTCCTCCTCGCCCGCACCGACCCGGATGCCCCCAAGCACCGCGGCATCACCTACTTTCTCGTCGATATGAAGTCCCCCGGCATCACCGTCCGCCCCCTCGTCAACATGGCCGGCGGCCACGACTTCAACGAGGTCTTCTTCGAGGACGTCCGCGTTCCCGCCCGCAACGTGGTCGGCGAAGTCAACCGCGGCTGGTACGTCGGCGCCACCACCCTCGATTTCGAGCGCTCCTCCATCGGCACCGCCGTCGGCCAGCGCAAGAGCATCGAGCGCTACACCGCCTGGCTGCGCGAGCACCGCCGCGCCCTCCCGCCCTCCACCGTCTCCGCCGCCCGCCTCGCCTGGGCCGACCGCGCCGTCGAGGTGCAGGTGCTCACCCTCCTCGCCTACCGCATCATCAGCATGCAGGCCGCCGGCAAGATCCCGAACGCGGAGGCCTCCATCGCCAAGCTCTTCACCTCCGAAACCGGCCAGCGCATCGCCCACACCGCCCTGCGCATGCTCGGCACCGCCGGGGCACTCATGGACCGGACCGCCCCCTTCAAGGGTGAAGCCGCCCGGGCCTACCTCAACGCTGTCTCCCTCACCATCGCCGGCGGCACCAGCGAGATCCAGCGCAACATCATCGCCCAGCGCGGCCTCGGCCTCCCGCGGGACTGACCGGCCCGGGCCCTCGAGGCCCGGGCGCGGCCTTCGCCCGGCTGCGGTTACAGGAGCGGGTACTCCCCCTTCGCCCAGCGGATGCCCCGCCGCAGCAGCTCCACGTACTCCGGCACCTCCCACGACCCCGGCTCGAACCGCGGGTACTCGGGCATCGAAAACCGCCCGGCCATCGCGCCGTAGGCCCGCCCGCCCGGCGCCTGCAGCATGTCGTAGCGGCGGCGCCGGTGGCCCGGCGTCAGGTAGAGCACCGCTCCTGCGCCAAACGGGTGCAGGTACAGCACCGGCCAGTCCCGCTCCTCCGGCCAGGAGCTCTCCTCGAAGCCTGGCGCCTCCCCGCCGAAGCGCGTCGCCATCAGCGGCCGCACCTCGCCGTGGAACTCGCAGAGGTACAGCTCCTCTGCATCGCCGGTTTCCCATTCGCCCAGCCCCTCCACCACGGGGTGCTCGGCCACCGGGCGCA
This sequence comes from Tepidiforma sp., assembly GCF_034433535.1. GTDB lineage: Bacteria > Chloroflexota > Dehalococcoidia > Tepidiformales > Tepidiformaceae > Tepidiforma. Next base: position 3,029 of record NZ_DAOUAO010000234.1, on the reverse strand, counting down.
CCCGGTAGCGCCCCACCGGCGGGTGCGCGATGAACTGGCTCCCCAGCGTCTCCATCAGCCGTGGCAGGATGCGCGGGCTGCGCACGCCCGCGGCCTCCATCTCGAAGACCGCGTTCGTGCCGTGCAGCGCGAACCACCGCCCGCCGCGCTCCACGAAGCGCGCCAGGTTCTCCACCTCCGCCTCCGTGGGGCGCAGGTCGCAGGTGTAGCTCACCAGGAACCGGCAGCCCGCGATGCCCTCGATGTCGCGAAAGTCCCGCCCCACCAGCACCCGCACCTCCTCGTGCTCCGCCAGCAGCTCCAGCAGCCGCAGGCGCGGGTAGTCGAAGTCGTGCCAGTTCCCCCCGCAGACGAGGTACCCGTCGATCCGTCCCATGCCGAACCCCCCCGGCGCGAACCTCAGAAGTTCACGCGCTTCGTAAACCCGCCATCGACCACCAGGTTCACGCCCGTGATCCACGAGGCGGCCGGGCTCGCAAGGAACGCCACCGCCCGCGCAACCTCCTCCGGCGTCCCCATCCGGCCCATCGGCTGCTGCTTTAGCGTCGCCTCGTAGAAGGGCGGCATGGCCTGCTTGATCATCGCCCACGGCCCGCCCTCGAAGTAGATCGGCCCCGGCGAGACCACGTTGACCCGGATGCCCTTGCCCGCATACGCCTGCGAGAGCGCGTTGGCGTAGTTGATCAGGGCCGCCTTCATCGCGCCGTAACCGTTCGGCTGTCCGAAGGTCTCCACCGCCGCGGTCGTGCTGATGAACACCACCGCGGGCGCCTCCGACTGCTCCAGGTGCGGCCGTGCCGCCTCGAACCCCCGGACCGCGCCGAGGAGGTCCACTTCGAAGTTCTGCACGAAGCCCTGCTCGCCGGGCGCGGCGCCGCCGCTCGTGTTGCTCACGAAGATGTCGATGCCGCCGAGCGCCTCGGCCGCCTTCGCGATCCACCCGAGGTACGACTCCCGGTTGCCGACATCCGCCGCCTCGGCGAACACCGTGACCCCGTGCCCCCGCAGCGCCTCCGCCGCGCTCTGCAGGCCATCAGCGTTGCGTGCGCAGATCGCGAGGTTCGCGCCTTCGGCCGCCAGCACATCGGCGATCGCCCGCCCGATGCCCCGGCTCGCGCCGGTTACCAGCGCCCGCTTGCCCTTCAGTCCAAGGTCCATCCCGTCCATGCTCCTTTCCCGGGCTCCTGCCCGGCAGTTCGACTCATCATCGTCAGGCCAGCGTCACCGTGCCCGTATCACCATCCACGGTGACCAGCTGGCCATCGCGGATGCGGCGGGTGGCGTCCTTCGCACCCACCACGGCCGGGATGCCGTACTCCCGCGCGACGATCGCCGCGTGGCTCAGCATCCCGCCGGTTTCGACCACCAGCGCGCCCGCGGGCACGAAGAGCGGCCCCATCGGCGCATCGAACACCGACAGCACGAGCACCTCACCCGGCGCCACCTCCGCCCCGAGCGCCTCCTCCGCATCGCGGATGACCCGCGCCGGCCCGGTCGCCCGGCCCGGGCTCACCCCCAGCCCCGTGAGCTGCACGGCCCCATCGGCCGCGGCCTCCGCCACGGGGATGAGCTGCGTCGGCAGTTCGAAGACCCCCTCCGGCAGCCGGAAGCCTTCGAGGCGGGCGTACTCCGCCTGCCGCGCCGCGACGGCGGCCTTCGCCTCTGCCGCATCCAGCGTTTCGAACCGGCGCACCTCCTCCAGCCGCAGGAAGAACACATCCTCGGCCCGCTCGAGCGCGCCCAGCGCTGCCAGCCGCCGCCCGATTTCGAGGCACGGCGGCCGGAACGCCCGGCAGGCCCGCGCCCAGTTCGCCTTCGTCCCCTCGCGGCCCCGGTTGAGCCGCTGGGCCATCACCAGCACCTCGCGGAACTCCCGCCGCGCCCGGGATGGCAGCAGCCCTTCGACCCGCTGCTCGAGCCGCTCCCGCGCTGCCGCCGCCCGCGCCTCGCGCCGGTGCGGGTCCGCCGAGGCCGGCGCGGCCATATCAGCCCGCAGCGCCCCCAGGAGGAAGCCCGGCGCCTCATCCCACGTCGCCACTGAGGGGTCGGTCTCCCGCTGACCACGGAAACCGTATTCGCTCACGAGCTCGCGGTACCCCTGCGCGAACGTCTCCCACGCCGGCGAAGGCGGGGCGGCCAGCCGCGCCAGCAGCGCTTCGTTCGAAAGCTCGGCGAAGGCCGCCGCCAGCGCCGGGCTCTTTCGCCCCGCGCGCGCCAGGTCCCAGGTCGCCTTGCCCGGCTTCGCACTTTCGACATCCGTTAGCGCACTCGTCAGCGTGGTCACCCAGGTTGGCGGGTGCCCGGGCACGTGCCGGTCGAGCAGCGCCCCCAGCATGCCCGTGTACTCCGCCCCGCCGACCGAGATGATGACGTGCGAGACAAACAGCCCGGCCACCACCTCCACGTTGTCATCGAGCAGCCGCACCAGCTCGGCCCCGGCCAGCCGCGGGTACTCCCGCGCCCACGCCTGCTGGTAGGCCCGCCGCGAAATCACCCTCCCCCGCGCGATCTCCCGCTCGGCATTCTTCCAGCGCGCCATGATCCGGCGCCGCGCCTCTTTCGCCCGCTCGATGTCCTGCGCCTGCCCGGCCGTCAGTCCCTCGCCTTCGACGAACTGCTGCAGCATGTCGGTCCCGCCCCCGACCTGGTAGGTCGAGGTGATCGCCATCGACCACGCCACCCCGAGCGTCCAGCGGCCCCCGACCACGCCCAGCACGTTCATCGCCGGCGGCGGCGCCGTTGGCACGAGGTCGAGCACGCCGAGGTCCTCGGCCATACGCGTCGTGAAGCGGAAATCCCACCGGTTGATCAGGTCCGCCGTTAGCGGCTTGATGACGCCCGGCAGCACCTCCTCGACGTTCCCCGTCGTCACCAGCCGGTAGCGCGGGTTCGGCTCCGCATCCCACGAGCACAGCTTCTCGCTCATCGCCTGCCTCCTCAGTACTGCGCCGTCCCGCAATCGACCGAGATGCACGCCCCCGTGATCCCGGCACCCACATCGCTCGCCAGCAGCACGGCCACCGCCGCCA
>NZ_DAOUAO010000233.1:0-7820 GCF_034433535.1 Tepidiforma sp. | reverse complement strand
TCCGTCTCGTAGCGGAGTTCGAGGCCGCCCGGCTTGCGCTTGATTTCGAGGTAGGGGGTCGATACGGGGGGAGTCTCCATCGCAGGCCTCCAGCGGCGGGAGTATTCTGCGCCCGAACCCCTGTTGGAGTCCCAGTGTGAACGACGAAGGCTTCACCAATATCCGCTACGAGAAGCGCGACGCCATTGCTGTCATCACCATCACCCGCGAGCAGGCGCTCAACGCAATCGACACCCGAACCTCCCAGGAGATGTACCGGGCCTGGTGCGACTTTCGCGATGACGAGAGCCTGCGCGTCGCCATTCTCACCGGCGTGGGCGAGAAATCCTTCTCGACGGGCATGGACCTCGTCGCCACCGCGCGAGGGGAGAACCAGTTCGAAGGCGGCCGGCCGGTGCCGTTCGGCGGGTTCACCAAGCGGCTGCCCATCTACAAGCCGATCATCGCGGCGATCAACGGCTACTGCCTTGCCGGCGGGCTCGAGCTGGCGCTCGCCTGTGATATCCGCATCTGCACGCCCGATGCCCGCTTCGGCCTGCCAGAGGTGCGCTGGGCGATCATGCCCGGCGCCGGCGGCACCCAGCGGCTGCCGCGCGCCATCCCGCAGGCCTGGGCCAACTACATGATCCTCACCGGCGAGCAGATCGACGCGGAGACGGCCCTGCGCATCGGCCTCGTTTCGCACATCGTGCCGAAGGAGGAGCTGATGGACCGCGCGATGCAGATCGCGGGCATCATCTGCGAACGCGGGCCGCTGGCCGTCCGCGCCGCCAAGGAGGCGATCCTGCGCGGCATGGACATGCCGCTCGACCACGGGCTGGCGTTCGAAGACCTCCTCTTCACCCGGCTGTTCGCCAGCGAAGACGCGAAGGAGGGACCCCGCGCCTTCGCCGAGAAGCGCAAGCCGAACTACCGGGGGCGATGAGCCGGGAGGCGGCTGGCGGCCGGGGCAGACGCGCCCCCCGTGCGGCGGCGCTGTTCCTCACGCTCGCCATCCTCGGCGGCTGCGGGGGAGCGGAACCGCCGCAGCAGCCCACCGCCATCGCCGCCATCGAAGCGGAGCGCGTCAGCGAGGACGGGCTTGCCACCCTCCGCAGCCGCATCACCCTGCGGTTCGACCGCGCGTTTCGCCCGGACGACAGCGACCTGCCCCTGGCCTCGCACTTCGAGCTGGAGGTGCCCGAGGCTGCCGGCGGTACGCGCCGGGTGCTCGTCGCGGAGGCAAAGCGCTCCGATGCGGACAGGCGGGTGGTCGAGCTGGAGGTCGATGCCCTCCTGCCGCGCGGTACCCGGCTTATCGTCCAGCGGCGCCTGTTCGACCCCGCCGCCCGGGGCGCCATCGAGGCGACCCTCGAGGATGGACCCGACCCGGCCATCGTGCTGCTCGCCGAGCGCGCTCTGACGGTTTCGGACCCCGCCTTCTACGACGCCGCCGAGCCGCCGATGCCCAACCCCGCTGACGACGACGTCACGGCCGTGCGGCGGCAGCTCGAACAGCATCTGCGGCAGCGCGGCAGCAGCGCAGAGGACATCGCCGATGCGCTCATGGTGTTTGATGCCATCCCGCCCGAGACGGTCCCCCCGCCGAAGCTCCGCGCCGCGCTCGCCGCCCTCGTGGGGACCTTCGCCGAGCCCGCACTCGCCTCGCTCCTGACCACCGAAAACTGCACCGGCCTGCCAGCGGCGAACGTCGACTTCCGCGTCCCGCCGGGGGCCGACCAGCTACTCGCGCGGGTCACGTATGCAGGGAACGGGGCCCGGGTCATCTCCATCCACCCCTCGCTCGGCGGCGAGCAGTTTGAGCTCCTCATGCCGCTGCTCGCGCACGAGGCAATCCACTGCGACCAGCAGGACGGCCGGCTCGAAGAGATCGCCGCGACCGCCTTCGATACGCTGCTGTTCCTGCAGCTGATCCTCGCCGACCCCTCCCTTGCGGACGGCCGCGGCCGGCTGGCGCGAGAGCTGCGGGTCGATGCCCTGGCCCTCATCAACAGCGGCGGCGTGCTCCCGGAGTCCATCGGCGTGCTCCGCTCGCCCGGGGTCCAGGCCGTCCTGCCCGAGACGACGGCGCCGCACCGCTCGTTCGCCGAATTCGTCGCCGCTTCGTACCCGGGGGTGACGCAGGTGCAATCCCCGACGGAGCGGCTGGCGCTGGAGTACGCCGCGGTGCTCGCTGCAGCAGCGGGCATGGAGCTCGGGGACCCGTTCGACCCCGTCTACCTCGATGAGCTGCTCGGCCGTTCGCTCGATGCCGGCGCCCTGTTCGAGCTGATCGCCATTCTCGGGCTCGAACCGTTGGAGTAGCCGGTGGTGGCATTTCGCGGCATTCGTGCTAGCATTTCGTCAACACCGCGAACGTGGCCGCTCGTATCGAGATGGGGTTGAGGGACCGGCCCGATGAAACCCCGGCAACCTGCCCGGCGGGTAAGGTGCCAAATCCGGCCTCCCGGGTTCGCCCGGGGGAAAGATGAGAGCGACTCCGCTCCCTTACACGGCCCACGCGGAACTGAGGAGTGTCCGAGATGGTCAGGTTCCTGGGCCGAATGGTCATGCTCTAGCCCCTCACCCGAAGGGGCCTCCCGCATCAACCGTTGACGAACCTGCCGCGGCGGCCGCTTGGCCGCCCGGCGCCGCAGGGCCTCGGCGCAGGCCACCGAATGGGAGACGAGCATGAGCTTTGCCAAGAATCTTCGCTGCCGCGAATGCCACCGGGAGTACCCGCTCGAAGCGCGCCATGTCTGCGATTTCTGCTTCGGCCCGGTGGAGGTCACCTACAATTACGATGCCATCCGCAAGGCGGTCAGCCGTGAGCGCATCGAACGCGGCCCCGCCTCGCTCTGGCGCTACCGCGATTACCTCCCCTGCGACCCCGATGCTGCCATCGATATCGGCGCGGGCTTCACGCCCCTCGTCCGGGCGAAGAATCTCGGCAGGGCGCTTGGCCTCAACAACCTCTATATCAAGAATGACACGGTGAACCCCACGTGGTCGTTCAAGGACCGCGTGGTGGCGGTGGCCAGCAGCCGCGCGCGCGAACTCGGCTACGCCAAGCTGGCCTGCGCAAGCACCGGCAACCTCGCCAACAGCGTGAGCGCCCACGCCGCAGCGGCGGGCATGGAGGCGGTCGTGTTCATCCCGCACGACCTCGAGCTGGGGAAGGTGCTCGGTTCGAGCATCTACGGCCCGACGCTGGTCAAGGTGCGCGGCAACTACGATGCGGTGAACCGCCTCTGCGCCGAGCTCGCCGGCAGCTACAACTGGGCGTTCGTCAACGTGAATGTGCGCCCCTACTACTCAGAAGGCTCCAAGACGCTCGGCTTCGAAGTAGCGGAGCAGCTGGGCTGGCGCGCCCCGGACCACTGTGTGGTGCCGATCGCTTCGGGGTCGCTCTTCGTGAAGATCCGCAAGGGCCTCCAAGAACTGTGGAAGACGGGCCTCATCGACGAGCCAAAAACCCGCATGAGCGGAGCGCAGGCGGCGGGCTGCTCGCCGGTCGCGACTGCCTGGCAGGAAGGCTCGATGAACTTCCGGCCGCAGCGCCCGAACACCATCGCCAAGTCGCTCGCCATCGGCAACCCCGCCGACGGTTACTACAGCCTTGTGCAGCTCAAGGAGACCGGCGGCGCCTGCGGCAGCGTGACCGATGAGGAGATCGTGGCCGGGATGAAGCTGCTGGCCGAAACGGAGGGCATCTTCGCTGAGACCGCCGGCGGCGTTACCGTCGCCTCGCTCAAGCAGCTGGCCGAACAGGGTAGGATTCACCCCGACGAGCTCACCGTGGCGTTCATCACCGGCGCCGGCTTCAAGACCGTCGAGGCTGTGGCCGAGGCGCTGAACCCGCCGCTGGAGATCGACCCCACCATGGAGAGCTTCGACGCCGCCTATCGCGCCCGCGCGGCGCAGGGAGTCGCCTGATGGCCGTAAAACGTGTCCGCTTTACGTTTCCCGAGAATCTGATTCGTGAACCGATCATCTACCGGCTCGGCCACGAATTCCAGGTCATCACCAACGTCCGCATGGCCGATGTCGACGAGAAAACCGGCTGGGTCGTGCTCGAACTGGAAGGCGAACCCGAGGAGATCGAGCGGAGCCTCGCCTGGGCACAGGAGCGCGGCGTCCGGGTCGACCCGGTCATCGGGGATATCGTCGAGGGCTAGCCGCCGGCGAACCCCGCACCAACCCGCGATCACTTTCCGGAAGGATGGAACCAGGTGCCAATCAACGTCCGCATCCCGCAGCCGCTGCGCAACCTAACCGGGAACCAGGCCACCGTCACCGCCGAGGGGAGCACGCTCCAAAGCCTCGTTGACAACCTCGAAAGCGCCTACCCGGGCATCCGCGAGCGGATGGTCGATGAAGCCGGGCAGCTGCGACGGTTCGTTAACATTTACGTCAACGGTGACGATGTCCGCTTCCTCGACGGCATGCAGACGGCGCTCAAGGATGGTGACGAGGTGAGCATCGTCCCGGCGGTGGCGGGCGGTCAGTAGCCGCCGCGCCGTTACCGGCTACCGGCCCGCGTTCGGCGCCCGTCCTGCCTGCCGGACAGCCTCCTCGAGGATGGCGGTTGCTTCTTGGTAGCTCATCCCGGGCTCGAGGCGCACCGGCTCACCGATGCTCACGCGCACCCGGGCGCGGGGATGGGGCAGCCATTTGCCTTCGTAAAAGCCGGGGCGCAGCACGTCAATCCGCATTGGCAGCACCGGCGCGCCGGTTTCCACCGCGAGCAGGCCAATGCCCGATTTGAACGGCTGCATCGGGCCGATCACGGTGAGCCTGCCCTCCGGGAAGATCAGGACGTTCCAACCCTCGTCGAGCATCTTCGCAACGTATTCGAGGCTTTCGCGGACGCCCGAGCCCTCCTTGGCGAAGGGGAACGCGTTCCCCAGCAGGCTCGCGAAGAACCCGCGCAGGCGATTGCCGAAGATGTCGCTCGCGGCCGCCGCTATGGCGACCTTTCGCCGGAACCAGGGCGGCATGCTGCGCAGCAGCATCGCCTGGTCGAGGTGCATGTTGTGGTTTGAGATGACGAGGCAGGGCTCGCGGACGGCCGCGAAGTGCTCCTTGCCGCGAACCTCGACGCTGTAGCCAAGCCGGAGCAGCGGGAAGATGAAGAACGAGACGAGCGCGTGGCGCACCCACTGCACGGCCTTCCACCGCGGCCAGGTGGGGAATTTGCGGATGCGTGCCTTCCGTTCGCCGCTGGCGACCATCCTGCGAAGCTCACCGATCGTGGTTTGTGGCCCGACATCGGCGTCGTCCACGTAAACACCGATATCATCTTCGATGGCGGAGAGGAGTTCGACCCGGGCGAGCGAATCCAGCCCGAGGTCCGCGCCGAGGTTGCGGTCATCGGTCAGCGGCGCATCGGTCCGCGCGAGTGAGGCGATGATGCGCAGCAGGGGGTCATCCGGCGCGGGTGCGGCCCGCGGCGCCGAGCGGTCCTGCTCGCGCAGCCATGCCTCCACGAGCGGCCGGCGCACCTTGAGGGTGTGCGTGCGCGGGAAATCGTCCCCCGGCCAAACCGACCAGCCGAGGACCTGCTGCCGGGCATCGAGCTGCTGGTTCGCCAGCCGCACGGCCTCGGCCGCGCTGCCGGGCACCGATTCGACCAGCACCGCGTGCAGCTGCACCCCGCCATCCTGCTGGATGCCGAGCACCACCGCGTCGGCGATGCCGGGCTGCCGCCGGAGGGCGGCCTCGATGTCCTCCGGGTACACATTCTGGCCATCGGCGAGGACGATGAGGTCTTTCTTGCGGCCCTTGAGGTAGAGGTAGCCGTCCTCGAGGTAGCCGAGGTCGCCGGTGCGATACCAGCCGTCGGTGAACGCCTCGCGGGTGGCGGCTTCGTTCCGCCAGTAGCCGACGAAGACGTTTTCGCCGCGGACAAGGACCTCTCCGTCATCAGCGATGGCGACCTGCTGCCCGGGCAGGGGCTTGCCCACGCTGCGCACCCGCCGGTCGCTGCGCGGGTTGATGGTGACGATTGGCGCGCACTCGGTGGTGCCGTACCCTTCGACCACCGCGATGCCCATCGCCTCCCACTTGAGCTGCACCTCGGGGTCGAGGGGCGCGCCGCCGCTGGCCACGAAGTCGAGCGCGCCGCCGAAGCGGGAGAGCACGGGCCGGAAGAGCCGCTTGCGGGCGGCGGCTGGCAGCGGCTGCCCGATGCTCCGCAGGGCGCGCAACAGCCCCAGCCGGTGGCTTGCCGCCGCCTCCCGTTCGATGCCGGCCATGAGCAAGCTGAGCACCTGCGGCACCGCCACGATGATGGTCGGCTTCCATTCCTGCATGGTGCGGCTGAGCGACGCCGGCTGCCGGCTCGAGGGGTAGCAGACCGCCGCGCCCACGGCGAGCGGGGCGAAGCAGCCGGCCACCTGTTCGAACATGTGGCTGAGCGGCAGCAATGAGAGCATCCGCGTGTCGGGGTCAATCGGGATGACCGAGAGCCCGGCCTCCACGTTCGCCGTGATGTTGCGGTGGGTGAGCATCACCCCCTTGGGATCGCCGGTGGTGCCCGAGGTGTAGATGATCTCGGCGAGATCCGAACCACGGAGCTGCACCGCCGGGAGCGGCCCTTCGCGCGGGGGGCGGGCGTCTTCGAGCACAACCACCGGCACCTCGAAGCGGGCCAGCTGCTCGGCCTGCGAGCGGCCGGCGAAGGCGAGCTTCGGCTCGACCTGCGTGATGACCCGCTCGGCGAACTCCGGCGCGCTGCGCACATCGAGCGGGACCAGCACGCCGCCGGCCAGGAACGTGCCGAACATGGCCGCGACCCACTCCGGCTGGTTGGCGGCCCAGATGAGCACGCGGTCGCCCGGTTCGACCCCGTGGTGGAGGCAGAGGCGGGCGTAGCCGCGGGCCCGTTCGCGCAGGGCAGCGTAGGTGTAGCGGGTGGTCCGCACCCCAACCCGCATGGTGACCGCCAGGCGGTCGGGCGTGCGCTCTGCCGAGCGATCGAGCAGTTCGACCAGCGTGTTCATGCCCGGGCGGTGCGGGCGAGTTCGCGCACCCGCGGCGCGGCGCCACTCAGGATGGGGCGGAAGTGGCTGAAGCAGAGGGTTTCGAAATCGAGCTCGGCAAGCTTTCGGATCGAGGCCGCGGCCAGCGCCATGTCCTGCGTGAACAGCCGGCTGGGCAGCATCAGCCGCCCGAACTTGTACTGCATGGCATCGCCGACGATGACAGCGCCGCGGTTCGGGAAGTAGAGCGCGATGGAGCCGGGCGTGTGGCCCGGCATGTGCACGATGCGCATCCCGCCGAAGACCGGCAGTACGTCGCCGTCGCGCAGGCGGACATCGATGCGGCCGCGGCCCGGGTCGTTGCGCAGCAGGTAGGGCTCGCAGATGCGCGCCAGCAGCGGGTTCATGAACGGGTTCGGCAGCGGTTCATCGCTATCGATGGCCGGGGCATCGGCGAGGTGGACGCCGGTGCGCGCCGGCACCCAGCGCTGGAGCTCCGGCAGGCCGCCGACGTGGTCGAAGTGGGCGTGGGTGATCACGATCGTGGCGATGTCGTCCGGCGAGCGCCCGAGCATCTCCACCACCTGGAGGATGCGCTCGGCCGAGCCCGGGGAGCCGCAATCGATCACAGTGATCTGGTCTTCGACGACCAGGTACGCCTTCGAGCCGCGGGTACGGACCTGGTAGAGCCCGGGGAGCACCTCGACGTAGGGCCGCAGCGGGACGGGAGCGACTTCGTTCCAACGCTCCTGCCACGCCGGGCGGCGGCTGAGTCCGGGCTGGGTCATGTGGCTGAATGGTAACAGGAACGAGGGGGCGGTGCGGCGGCCGGCGGGAGGGCAGATGGAAGCAGAGCAG
>NZ_DAOUAO010000232.1:0-2116 GCF_034433535.1 Tepidiforma sp. | reverse complement strand
GCCAGCCAGACCACCGAGACCACCAACCCGAATGACGTGCAGTGGGCGGTCATCGTGAACAACCCCAACGGCACCAGCGGCACCCAGCGCACGGTCTGGATCAAAGACGCGAACGTGACCGTCACCTCCGGCCCGTTCTACACCAACGGAGCGAGCTGCACTGGCACGTTCGCGGACGAACTGGTGGATTCCAACGGCGTCGAGTGCACCATGCCCGCCGGCTCCCAGATCGTCTTCTACGTGAAGCCCAGCCCGGCGCCCCAGCGCACCTGCCAGGACCGGCAGTTCAACAACACCGCCTACCTGTACATCGACAGCACAACCGCCACGCCGGTCAGCGCCCAGGGCCCGACCATCACCCTCAAGGGCGACCCGGCGCTCTGCAACAAGACGCTGAAGATCTGCAAGGTGCTGGTCGGCAACGGCGACGGCATCGTCCGCAGCGGCACCTTCAACTTCGATGTGCGCAATACCGCCACGAACCCCGCGACGGTCCTCTACAACGGGCTCCCGGGCGGCGGCCTGGCCGTTTCCGAGCCGAACCCGGATACGGCCGGCACCAAGGGCACCGAGGCCTGCGAGGAAGTCAGCGTGCCCGCCACGGCCGTGATCGAGGTTGTCGAGTGGGGCTCCCGCCCAACCGGCTGGACCGGCGACGCCGCCGGCTATCCCAAGTACGCGATCAACGGCGGCAACCCCGCCAGCGGCGGCACCACCACGACCATCGACATGGCCAACCAGACGGCCCCGGTCGTCACCTTCTACAACAAGGAGAAGCTCGAGAAGAAGGTCACCTTCTCCAAGTACATTTGCCCGACCTTCAGCCAGGTCCCGCGGAACCAGGGCCCCGGCGGCCAGGACGATACCGGCAAGCCGGTCTTCCCCGGCGGCGGCCTCAACGGTCTGCTCGGCCCCAAGGGCCCGTCCAATGACAGCGCGCCCGTCACGCCCACCAACGACAACCGCGGCCAGGACTGCGTCCTCGCCACCACCCCGTGGACCTTCCAGCTCTGGACCGAAGACCGGGTCAATGGCTCCGGCGGCACGCTCCTGCAGACGGTGAACGTCTCCAACGGAACCGCCACCGTCGACCTCGAAACCGACGTCCTCGAAGCGCTCCTCAAGGATGGCGTCAAATGGGGCGTCTACGTCGAAGAGGTCTACCAGCCCGGCTACGCCTTCGGCGCCCTGAAGTGCTACACCGACCACCTCAACGACGACAACTGGGAGTGGCTGTCGCCGTCCATCCTCACGGAGCAGGGCGAAGTCCACTGCATCGCCTACAACGTGCCCATCACCCCGCCGAAGCTGACCGTGAAGAAGGTCACGCAGGACGCCAGCGGCAACACCATCCAGTCCGACCAGGACTTCTCCTTCACCGTCGAGCCCACCACGGGCGTCAACCCGACGAGCTTCGTGCTCGATACCGACCCGAATAGCGGCCTCGTCTCGGACCAGCAGGTTGTCACGCTGCCGGCTTCCGGCCAGCAGGGCGGCGTCGCCTACACCATCACCGAAGGCAGCATCCCCTCGGCCTGGGAGCTGGCCAGCATCACCTGCACCGGCGGAAACGCCCAGGTGAACCTGCAGAACGGTACGGTCACCGTCACCCTCGAAACCGGCGGCGTCGCCGGGCAGGCCAGCGACGTGACCTGCACCTTCACGAACAGGCAGCGCAAGGGCAACGTCGTCATCCACAAGGTGTACCCGCAGGGCTTCTCGCCTGACGGCGCGACCTTCACCGGCACCCTCGACGGCGGTACCGACTACTCGTGGACCGTCCAGGTCGGCTCGTCCCAGGCCCTGGAGGTCGTCCCCGGCTTCTACACCGTGACCGAAGACCCGAAGACCGGCTACGAGCTCATCGGCATCGCGACCGCATCCCAGACGGCCTACGAAAATGGGTATCCGGGCGCCGCGATCGCCTGCGGGGCCGAAACCTCCCAGGTCGTCGCCAACAACAATCAGCCGGACGTCATCGTGAACCCGGGCGAAACCCAGCACATCTGGGTCTGCAACCGGCCGCTGGGCACCGTCGTCATCGTCAAGTACGAGAACGTCCCGCCGGACACCGCCCAGACGTGGAACTTCACCGGCAACCTGCCCAGCGGGCTTC
>NZ_DAOUAO010000231.1:0-2875 GCF_034433535.1 Tepidiforma sp. | reverse complement strand
CCCGCGCTGGCGCGGCCGGCCTGCCCCCTGTGGGCGGGCCGGTCGCCCGGCCCGGGCCGTTGATACGGTCGTACAGACAGGAATGGAGCACACCATGACGAAAGTTCTCCAGCTTCTCACTGGCGGATGGCTCGCTGCGGTCCTCGGTGTGGCCCTCTTCGCGGCCAGCGGCGCCCTCAGCGCCGATACGGCCTCCGCGGAGTCGCCCCCGGCGCCGCCCGCCCGCTTCGTCGGGACGGTGAAGGTCGATGGCCAGGCGGTTCCCGCCGGCACCGTCATCGAAGCTCGCATCGGCAACGCCGCCTGCGGCGTCACCCAGACGTTCATGCAGGGCAACGAGTCGCGCTACGTGCTCGATGTCCCGGCCCTGGACCCGGGTGCCAACCCGAACTGCGGCGTCGAAGGCGCAGTCGTCACCTTCTACATCGGCGGCAAGCGCGCCGCGGAAACCGGCACGTGGAAGAACTACGAGCTGAACCAGCTCAACCTGACCTACACGACGCCGACCCCCACCGCGACCGCTTCGCCCACCCCGCGCCCGCCGGCCACGGGTGAAACCCTGGCCGCCGGCGGCGGCAGCTCCGCTGGCTGGGTGTTCGCGCTCGCCGGCCTCGGCATCCTCGCCTTCGGCGTGGGTGGCGCCGCCGTCGCCCGCCGCGCCCGCTAAGCGGCGTCATCGCCACACCAGCCAGAGGCCCCGCACCCGCGGGGCCTCTTCTTTTGCTCCTGCCGGCTCCCACCTCCCACCTCCCACCTCCCGCCTTCAACCTCCCACCTTCAACCTCCCACCTTCCTCCGTTTCGGCGGCAGCGCCCCCGCCGCCTCCAGCGCCCGGGCCAGGCGCTCCGCCGTGAAGGGCTTCTGTACCAGCCCCGCGATCCGGCGCTTCAAGTCGGCGTCCATGTGCGAGTCCGCCGCGTACCCCGTGCAGATAATCACCGGCAGGTCCGGCCGAATCGCCAGCAGCGCCCGGAACGTCTCCGCCCCGGTCATCCCCGGCATCACCAGGTCCAGCAGCACCGCCGCGAACCGGTCGGGCCGCGCACGCACCACCTCCACCGCGGTCGAGCCCCCCGGCGCCTCCACCACGTTGTAGCCCAGCTCGCCGAGGGTCGCCGTGGTCGCCCGTCGCACCATCGGGTCGTCATCGACGATGAGGATGAGGTTGCCCTCACCGGCGCTGTAGGCGTCGGCGCCCGCGCGCAGCTGCTCCTGCAGCAGGGGGAAGCTCAGCGTGAACGCCGTGCCCCTGCCGGGCTCGCTTTCCACCGTGATGTCGCCATGGTGCCCCTGCACGATGCCGTAGGTGATCGCCATCCCGAGGCCCGTCCCCGAACCGGGCGGCTTCGTCGTAAAAAACGGCTCGAAGATGCGCATGCGCACCTCGTCGCTCATCCCCGGGCCGGTATCGGCGATGCGCACCGACGCCAGCGGCCCGTTCGAACCCGCCCGCACTTCCAGCCGCCCCCCATCCGGCATCACGTCGCGCGCGTTCAGGATGATGTTCGTTAGCGCCTGCTGCAGCTGGCCGGCGTCGCCTTCGATGAGCACCGGCTCGGCCGGCAGGTCCACGTCGACCGCGATTCGCCCGGCCAGGGCCGGTGAAAGCAGCTGCAGCGTATCCTCCACCACCGTCCGCAGGTCCACCCGCCCGAAGCGCACCAGGCCGCCGCGCGAGAACGAAAGCAGCCGCCCGGTGAGGTCCGCCGCCTTGCGCGCCGCCTCTTCGATCAGCGCCAGGTTCTCGCGCTCCTCCCGGTCCATATTCGGCGACCGCTTGAGCAGCCCGGCGAACCCGAGGATCGTCGTCAGCAGGTTGTTGAAATCGTGCGCTACCGCCCCCGCCATCGTCCCCAGCGATTCCATCTTCTGGCTTTGCATCAGTTGCGCCATCAGCGCCTTCCGCTCCGAAACGTCGCGCGCCAGCACGAGCACGGCTTCGCGCCCGCCGTAGGCAACCAGGGATGCCACCACCTCCACATCCAGCGGCGATCCGTCACGCTTGCGGTAGCGCACGTCCGCCAGGTGCACCTCCCCATCGCGGTGGATTCGCTCGACGAATGCCGCCAGTTCGTCCCCGTCCGCGAACGAAATATCGTCGAGGCGCAGCCCCTGCAGCTCCCCGGGTGCGTAGCCGAGCACGCGCGCGGCAAACGGGTTCGCATCGATGACCCGCCGCGTTGAAGCGTCGATGGTCAGGATCATCTCCTCCGCCTGCGCCACCAGTGAGCGGTACTTCAGCTCGCTCTCCGCCAGCGATTCGAGCGCGGCGGCCCGTTCCAGCGCCAGCGCCAGGGGCCGCGCCAGCGTCGCCAGCAGCTCCGCATCCTCTGCCGCGAACCGCCCCGTGCCCTCACCCCAGAGCGCCACCGAGCCGCGCACCGTTTCGTGCGCCATCAGCGGCACCCGCATCACCGAATACAGCCCCGCCTCGAGCAGCGCCCGGTGCGCGTCGTGCAGCGGCGCATCCCGGCGGGCGTCCTCCACCACCTGGGGCCCCTGCCCCAGGAGCAGCGAAGCCCCCCGCAGCCGCCCCAGCGGCCACTCACCGTCCAGCGATACCCCTTCCAGCCCGTCCGCCGCCAGCTGGCGGCCCTCCCCCGTCGCCGCGTCGAACAGTAGCACCACCCCAAACCGCGCGCCGAACAGCTCCCGGCAATCCGCGAGGAACCGCTGCGCCAGCCGCTCCGGCGAACCCCCGGTCGTCAGCCGCGCGAGCACCCGGTTCGTCCCTTCGAGCCGCGCCGTCTGCCGGGCTTCCTCGGCGCGACCCCGGAAGTAGCGGATGGCCACCGCGAGCGGCTGCACCACCGCCGCAAGCTGCTCCGCATCGGCCGGACCGAAGCGCCCCGGCGAGAGCGACCCCACCGTTACC
>NZ_DAOUAO010000230.1:0-10851 GCF_034433535.1 Tepidiforma sp. | reverse complement strand
GCGGCGAGGAGCGTCCAGAGGACAAACGGAAGGGCGAATGACAGCGCAGCCAGGCCGACCAGCGCCGGCCGGGGGACCTGCCCCCCAAACTGCAGCGCCGTGCGCTGGCGCCGCCCGCCGAGGGGCCGCGGGCGGACCGCCGCCCGCCGGGCCTGCACCCGGACCGGCATGGCCGACTCGAGGGCTTCGGCGTCGCGTGCGACGGAGACGGCGTCGTGGCTCATTCCGCACCTCCTGCGCGGGCTCGCACGAACCGGTCATCGAACAGGCGGCTGAGGTCGACTTCTTTCTCGATGAGGCCGGTTTCGAGCAGGAACTGCTGGATGCGGGCAGCTGCGAAGGGCAGGCTGGTGAGGTCGTTGCCCGGCTGGAAGGCGGCGAGGTTCTGCTCGAGGGTAAAAATGGTGGTCCCGGCTTCGTAGGCGCGGTACTCCTCCCCGGAGACGCCGGCGCGGCGGGCGAGCAGCTCGAGCGCCCGGTCGGGGTTGGCAGCCATCCATTCGAGGGTGAGGAACCAGGCATCGACGAGCCCCTGGACTGCCTCAGGGTGCTCTTCGACCAGCTTGTGCGAGACCACGAGGTGGTCGGAGATGGCCCCGGGGAAATCGGCGGAATCGAAGAGGACCTTCGAGCCGGGGCGGCTGAGGGCCTGGGTGGTGAACGGGGCGAAGACGGCGACGGCATCGACCTGGCCGGCGGCGAAGGCGGCTGCAGCAGCGCCGGTCTCCAGGTTGACGATCCCGACGTCGTCGGCGGAGAGCCCGGCCTCGGCGAGGCCGAGGAGCAGGAGGTAGTGATCGACCACGCCGACCTCGAGGGCGATGCGCCGGCCCTTCAGGTCGGCGACCGAATTGATGCCCTCGGCCACGATGATGGCGTCGTTGCCGGTGGAGTTGTCGTTGACGAGGACGATGACCTGGTCGGAGCCGGCGGCGACGGAGGCGATGGTGTCGTTCAGGGTCTGGGAGTTGGCATCGAGCTGGCCGGCGGCGAGGGCGTTGATGGAATCGAGGTAGCCTTCGAAGTAGACGAGGTCGACGTTGGCGCCGGCCTGTTCGAAAAGGCCCTCTTCTTCAGCGATATACCACGGGAACCAGCCCGGCCATGCGCTGTAGCCAAGGCGCACGGTGGGCCGGTCGTTGCCATCGCCCCCGCAGGCGACCGCGAGGAGGGCGAGCGAGGCGGCAATGAGCGCAACGAGCAAGGTGCGGAGTCGCAGCGGCATGGTTCCTCCCTGGCAGATGCGGCCGGGGGCCGGCCGAAAATCAAAAAGCCCGGGTAGGCGACGCCTCCCGGGCTTTTCTCCCGCCGTGTGCCCCTCCGATGAGGGGTGTCACTCTCGGACCAGACCCCCGGGGTGCCCTCCGGAGCGGAACCCTAGTGACACTGTTAGGTTCCGCGACATGGATGACGGGCCTGTTGCAGGCGGATGAAGCTGGGGTTACAGGCGTGGGGCGGCGCCGGGGCGGCGGCCGCTGCGAGGGATGGCGGCAGAGGGGGCTGACTGGCGCTGGCCGGCCGGGTCGCGACAGATGCTGACGTGTTTTCCCCGGGGTGATCTGTTGGGGCTCGTGTCGGGATAGACTCCCGGGACGAGCCCGGCTCACACCGCGACCGGGCCAGCACGCGACCACAGGGAGCAGGGGATGTCTGAAGTCGAAGAGCTCTACGAACGGTTGGCTGCCGCTGTCACGCTGGAAAGTGACGATGCAGCCATTCGCATTGGTGCCAGCTACCAGCCACAGGCGGGCCCCGACGCGAAGGTCTTCCCGCCCACGTACATGGAGCGCGATGGGACACGCTACCACTTCGAGAAGCGGTGGTCGTCAGCGGGGAGCCCGCTGGAGGTGGTGATTCTCGACTCCTATCAATCCCAGGCCAACCGCTGCGAAGCAGCATTGGAAAGGGAAGCCGCCGCTCTCGGGCTGCCGCGCCTGGTGCTCAACCACTCGGTCAATGGTAATGCCATCAGCATCTCGAGTCTGATTGCTCCGCACCGGTCGCGGGATGCTTACTTTCTTGACGCGCTGGTAGACGGACGGCCATTCGACGAGACGCCGGTGGGCATGGCGCTTGACCGGGCAACGCTGGACGACCTGACGCCGTTCCTGCAGTACGTCCCCACGGACCTGGTCTATGGCATTTGGGACTCCCACCGCGGCAAACGCATGGCGCTCAAGTTCGCGCGCTCCTACACCTCCGAGATGCTTGGCTGGGAACCTCAGCCGGGCAAGCGCGCTGCCACCAAAGGGGACCCGCTCAATCTGCCCGGCAACGACTCCGTTGACTATCGGGACTGGAGACCAGCCGGCACCTCGAAAAAGAGCAAGGATTCACAGAAGAAGCTCAGTGAACTCGGCCACGGGATGGTCCCCGGCGAGCCAGACGAGAGCATCGGCGGAGTCGCGGTGCGGGGCATCACCCGCCTGGCGGTGCTCTCGCTCACCGGCCTTGCGCGGCTGTCGTTCTCCAGCGATGAGGTGAACCGCGCGGGCCGCACGATGCTGGCGGCCGTCGGCCTGCTCGGGGACCGGCTCGCCTTCGGAGGTGCGGGGCTGCACCTCCGCTCCGGGTGCGACCTCGTGCTCGAATCGGAGCACATCGAATGGGTGCAGCGAGGGGGCCGGACGGAGCCGCTCGAACTTGACCGGGAACGTGCACGGGAGCTGTTCCACGCTGCGCGTCGGCGTCTCGAACGCGCCGGTATCGCCTGGTCGGGCGAACCCGTGGTGTTGACGCCGTCGAAAGCCCTCGCAGAGGTCATCGCGGCGACACTGACGGCGCGCCCACGTGTGGGGGCGCCTGCTCAAGGTGATGGCCAACTCGCAGAGGTCATCGCGGCGACACTGACGGCGCGCGGCGTCGAAGACGCGGGAGACTGATCAGTGCTGGTGCTCTGCTGCCGGCTGCTGCGGGATACGTTCGAGGGTGCCTCGCCCGACGACCCGGCGGTTGCCGAATGGCCGCCATCCTGGATGCGCGTGTTCTCGGCGCTGGTGGCCGTGGCGAGGCACAGCGACGACGCGGAGGTCGCGCTGCTCGAGACGCTCGAGCGGCTGCCACCCCCGGCGATCTCGGCTGACCCGGCCTCGCTCGCGGAGACGACGGAGCTAATGTCGGAGCGGCGGGCGTGGGTGCCAACCAATGCGCGCAAGGCCGGCTCGGCTGCGGGGAACCTTCCCGGCCGATCCAACGACGCGCGGGGATGGGCCCGGCTTGCTCCCCGCCACCTGGAAATCTGGTATATCTGGGACGGCGAACCCTTGGGGGAGACCCAATTCGAGCTCCTCCAGGGGTTGTGCCGTCGCGTTCCCTACCTTGGACGCTCGACCTGCCCGGCTGTCCTGGAGGTTGCCCGTGAGCTTACCGGGCCAGCGCCATCGTTGCTGCCTGTTCCCGTGGACGCGCAGGGTGTCGGGAGCGTGTTCGACGCTGTCCAGTCGATGCGGGTGCCCTTCCCGGGGTCGCTGACTGCCTTGCGGCGAGCTTACGAGCAAAAGGCCGAGGGACTCCCCGGGGACCCGTGGGCTATTGGGGCGTATGTGGATTACCGAAGAGGTGAGGCCCGGCAGGCGAGCGAGGCTGTCCGCGGCCCGTACCGGACCCTCATCGTCCTCGAGCTGCAGGGGCCGACCCGCGACGGGCGCCACGTCGTCGGGTTTACCGACCTTCTTCGCAGGGCGCTGATGGCGAACCTCACGCGCCAGCTCGACGCCGTGCACGGCCACGGTCAGCCGGGGAGCCCCCGGTGCAGCTTCCTGGCGCTGCCGTTTGTGGGCCACCGGCACGCGGATGGGCACATCGTGGGACTCGGGGTTGCGGTTCCCGAGCTTGACCGGCAGGACTTGCGGGACCTGATGCTGGCGCTTGAAACCACCGTCCGGCAGGGTCTGCGCTCGCCATCGCTGGGAACATTCGGGCTCCGGCGGCTCTTGCCGGTGGACCAGCTCCGCGCGGCGCTAACGTTGCGGTCGTCGCGCTGGACCCGGCCGTCGCGGTGGTGGGTCACCGTGTACCCGGCTGTGCTCGACCGCTTCGTGAAACGGCACCAGGACATCCCGGAGCTGATTCGCCTCACGCTGCGCAACGCAGGATATCCGGAGCCGGCGGCGGTGCGTTCGAGCACGCGCCCGTTTTCAGCCATCGTGCCTGGTGCCGTCGACCTGCAGCCACACGAAACCATGAGGCCGGGGCATTCGCAGGGGTTCAAGCCGTATCGGCATCTTGTACTGGAATTCGCCGCGCCGGTCGAGGGACCGGTAATCCTCGGCTCCATGCGCCACTACGGCCTCGGGCTGTGCGTGCCGGTGGACGAACAGGCGGCCAGGGAAGCCCTTTACGGTTCTGCGGTGTAGTTACCAGTGATGAAGTCCGGAGATTTCGCAGCATATTTCGAAGAGCTGACAGGCAACGCCCCGTTTCCCTGGCAGGAGCGGCTGGCGGGGATGCTTGTTTCGGGGCACACTCCGAAGCTGATCGCTGTGCCCACCGGGCTGGGCAAGACCTCAGTCATCCTTGCCTGGGCCTACGCGCTCGCCAGCCAGCTATCCGAGGAAGCGAGCGTCGGGAATCGCCTCCCCCTGCGCCTGCTGTACGTGGTCGACCGCCGCATCATTGTGGACGGGGCGTTCGAGACCGCCGACCACCTCCGGAGAACTCTGGCATCGCCTCCGCCGTCGAGCCGTGTCGTGGCTGAGGCCGCAGGGGTTCTTCGCGCGTTTGTTGGCCCCGATATCGAACCGCTCAGCGTGGTTCGCATGCGCGGAGGCCTGACCTGGGACGCGCGGTGGGTCGAGGCTCCCCACCAGCCTGCAGTGGTGGTGGCCACTGTCGACCAGTTCGGGTCGAGGCTCTTCTTCCGCGGGTACGGCGTGACGCCCACGATGGCGCCGATCGACGCCGCGCTGTGCGGGACCGACGCATGGGTGATCGTCGATGAAGCCCACATCAGCGCCCCCCTTACCGAAACCCTCGGCCGGGTGACGGCACTGCAGGAGGATGGTGGCATCGCCGGCGTTCGGCCCCTTCGCGTCACACTGATGAGCGCCACGGCGGGCCAGACTCCCCAGGGACTGATCCTGACAGCCGACCTTGCCTCGGAGACGAGCGCCCAGTCGCCGGCGGCCCGGGTTGCGGGGCTACGGCTTTCGGTTTCGAAGCCGGCGCGGCTCGAGACGGTTACCGCACGGGGGAAGGGCCCGGCGCGCCTGCGGGACCTGGGAGCGCGCCTCGGCGCCCTGCTGGGAGATGTGGCCCGGGAGGCAGGGAGGTACGCGGTGCTGTGCAATACGGTGCAGGCGGCCCGGGCCGCGCACCAGCAGCTTCTCAGCAAGGGAGCGCCAGGAGCCTGGCTCCTCACCGGCCGCGTGCGGGAGTTCGAGCGGGAATCGCTGGCGAGCGAGGTCTCCGCGCGGTTCGCCAGCAACGCTCCCCGGCCGACGGATGTCCAGGTGCTCGTAGCGACCCAGACGGTAGAGGTCGGGGCGGACCTCGACTTCGATGCGGTCGTGACCGAGTGCGCGCCGCTCGCGTCCCTGGTGCAGCGGTTTGGGCGGGTGCGCCGGATGGGACACGCCAACGGCTCGACGTCGGTCATCGTCTACTGCCCCGAAGTTCACGCTGGCGACCCAATCTATGGCGGCGCGACGTCCGCAACCTGGGAGCTCCTTCGGCAGGTCGCCAGCCCCGGGGACACGGTGGACTTCTCGTGGTCCGGCGTCCGGAACATGCTCACGATGGCGACGGCCGGAACACAGGTCGCAGGGCAGTTCGTCCCGGTTCTGCTTGGGGCACACATTGAACGGTGGGCGCAGACTTCGCCCGTACCCGTGCCGGACCAGGCGGTCGCGCCGTTCCTCCACGGGTTCCAGGCAGGGGGACCGCCGCAAGTGTTCATCGCCTGGCGGGCGATTCCTCGTTCCCAGGACGAAGGCGAAACGCCCCAGCACTGGCAGCGCTGGCTCGACCTCGCGCCACTGACTTCCTGGGAGACGGTGGCCGTTCCGCTCCGCGAGGCCCAGGCATTCATCGCGGGGGCAGAGGCGGACACGGTCGACTCGGACGTTGAGCTGGCGGCCGGCGACGGGCAGGCGGCGAACGTGGCGGGCGGCCGGAGCGTCGCCCGGGCGGTGGTGCTCGGCGAGCCGGGTGAACCACCCCGGATGGTCCAGTCGCCGGACGACGTTGAGGCCTTCTGCACGGTCGTGGTCGACGCCTGGGAGGGCGGACACGATCGCTGGGGCTGGAACGGTCGCCGCACAGAGCCCGGGACCATTTCCCCTGTGGCCGATGTGGGAGACCTGGTCCCCACCCGGCGCGGGCGATCGCTCCGCCTCGCCCCTTCGATCGCCGCCACGCACGCGCCGGAGGCGATGGACCAGCTGTACGCGGCATGGGAGCGATTCGACCCCGAAGACCCGGCCGGTACGCTCCCCGGGGTCCTCGAGGCGTTCGCTGACCTGGTGCCGGAATCGCTCGCTGCAGCCTACCGCACGGCCGCGGAGGGGCTTCGCAATGGGACCTGGACCATCTTTCTCCCCGAGCGTGACGCGGAAAGCGGCCGCTGGCTGCTCCAGGAGGCGGGGCGGCCGGTGGTGCGGCTCGCTCTGCGGGCAGGCAGGTTCGACCTGAGAACCGAGGTCACCGACGACGATACGCTTAGCACCTCGCTCACAGCCCGGGCGCGCGTACCCCTCACGGTTCATGGCGAAACCGTGGGACAACTCGCGCGGGATTTCGCTGAGAAGCTGGGGCTGCCCGGGGAGCTCGCCAGGGCCGTCGAACTGGCCGGCCGCCTGCACGATATCGGCAAGGCCGAGCCGCGATTCCAGGCTGCGCTCTACGACGGCGACCCGTTTGCAGCGATGGAGGGCGAGCTGCTGGCGAAATCGGGCCGCGACCCCCGCGACCAGGTTGCCCGGCAGGCCCACCGGCTGGCCGGGCTCCCGCGGGGATTTCGCCATGAGGCCGTCTCCGGGCGCCTGGTGCGGGCGCTGGCAACCGCGCGACCGGAGCTCTTCGATGGCCTCGATGTGGACCTCATCCACCACCTGGTGGTCGCCCACCATGGACACGCCCGGCCGCTCCTGCCGCCCATTGTCGAACAGGCACCGCCGCCTGTCGCGATCGAGTTTGACGGGGTGCGGATGGACGTATCGGGCGAACCCCTCCAAATCGACTGGAGCCATCCCGGCGTCTTCCAACGCCTCAATGAACGCTACGGCTGGTGGGGGCTTGCTTTCCTTGAGGCGATCGTGCGGCTGGCCGATATGCGGGCGTCAGAACAAGGGGCGACGGCGGCCGTGGAAGGGGGCGGGGAAGCAACCTCAGGGATGGAGAGCGATGGCCATGTACGAGATTGAGGCCCCGGCACTGCGCGGAAATGACCCGGTTGGCTTCCTCGCTGCTGTAGGCGTGGTCAGCCTGGCCGAGGCCAAAGCTATTGCCCCGGTGGAACTGGCCTGGCGCGGGGGCCGGGTGCCGCACGCTGTCTTTCGCACGGACGCGTACGCGTCCGTGGAGGAGCTCGCCGGGGCCCTCAAGGAGGTCGCCCGGTCGCTTGTGAATGACGGCGCTGCGATTCCCGGCGTCCCAAGGCATTTCCCTTACGCCAGCCGACACCCCCTAGACACCAAAACGGGAGCCGACCCGATGCGCATGTCGCGCGAGGCGGCTCGCGCGACCTATCTCGAAGCTGCTTCCGCCTGGCAGCAGGGCAAGCGGTGGTTCGCCCGCTGGGTGGTGGCGTTGCTGGCGCCGGGCACGACGGATGACGGGACGCCCGGGGGCCGCGTTCGGCTCACGCCGTTCAACGCCCCGTTCGGTCAGATGAAGTTTCGCGACTCGTACTTTGACCAGGCGTGTGTGAGGGTTGCCAAGGAGGAGAACATGCCCGCCGATGCGTTTGTCGGTTGGGCGCGGGTGGACCACTTCACGGGTGCGAATCTCGATGCCCGTGCACTCCTCGATGGGGTGCTCAGCACGAACGGGAAGCCGGCGAACACCGGTGCACCTTCAGCGACCTGGCTCGCGATGATGGCCCTCCGCATGTTCCCGCTCGCCGATGATGGGCGGTTGCGCTGCACCGGCTGGCAGGAGGTGAGGCTCTCGCGCGAAGCCACGCGGCGGTCGCTTATCTGGCCGCTCTGGCGGCCGTTCTTCGACGGAGCCGCCATCCGCACGCTGATTTCCCACCCCGCGCTCGAACTCGAACGCACCCGGGGTGGTCGGTGGGTGCCCCGCGGCCGACTCCGACTCGCCGGGCTTGGGGTCAGTGCGGTGTATGGTTCCTCCCGGAGGACGCGCTCCCAGGGTGATGGACCACTGGGCCCGGGCGTGCTTCTCTGGCCGACCTGAGCGGCGTCGCGTGTCTTCTGCCGGGTTTCGTTATGGTCGAATGCTGAAATGTGAGTGATTCCGATCCTGCTGTGAACGCTGTCTCTTCCGCGGAAGCCGATAGCGGAGAGAGCGAGCTGCTTCCTGCGCGGATGGTCAATGAGTTTGTGTACTGTCCGCGGCTGTTCTACCTGGAATGGGTTCGCGGCCTTTGGGCGGAGAATGCGTACACCGCGGATGGTAGCGACATCCATCGCAACGTCGACGTACCGACCGGTATCGCGCCGGGGCCAGAGGGGGCGGGACGGACCGTTGTGCGCGGGATGCTGCTGAGCTCGGGGGAGCTCGGCGTCGTTGCGAAGCTGGACCTGGTGGAGTTCGAGGGCAACGCCGCCAGGCCGGTTGACTACAAGCGCGGGCGGCCGGCCCCCGTGAAGGGAGGTGTTTGGGACCCTGAGCGCATCCAGCTCGGCATCCAGGGGCTGCTTCTCCGGGAAGCCGGCTACGACTGCAGGGAGGGTGTCGTCTATTTCGCCGAGGCCAACCAACGGGTGCAGGTGGCGCTGACGAAGGAGCTCGAGCGAGAGGTTCGGGAGGCCATTGCCGCAGCCCGCGAGACAGCGGCCTCGCCAACGGCTCCTCCGCCGCTCATCGACAGCCCGAAGTGCCCGTCCTGCGTGCTGGTTGACCAGTGCCTCCCGGATGAGCTGAACCTCCTGCTTCACCGGCGCTCGGCCCGGCCGCGAACGCTGATTACCCGGGAGCGGGCAGCACGACCGCTGTACCTGGTGGGAGGCGGGACCCAGCTCCGAAAAGAGGACAACCACTTCGTTGTTCAGCCGCGGGAGGGAGCACCAACACGCCTGCGGGCGATCGATATCAGTCACGTGGCCGCATTCGGCCAGGTGTGGGTGAGCACGGCTGCGATTCACGCCCTGCTCGCGCAGGAATCGCCGATTCTGTGGCTCACCCGCGGGGGACGCTTCCTCGGGATGACTTCGGGGCTGCTGGGCAAACATGTGGAATTGCGGCGCCGGCAGTTCGCTCTGCCTCCCAAGCAAGCCCTCGAGCTGGCGAAGGCTGTGGTCAGGGCGAAGATTCGCAACCAGCGCACCCTGCTTCGCCGGAACGCGCGCTGGGAAGTTGGGCGCGCACTGGAGGCGCTCCGGGACGCGATCGACCGCGCGGGCAGGGCAGGGGATATCGATGCGCTGCGGGGCATCGAGGGGTATGCCGGCCGCATCTACTTCCAGGCGTTCGCCGCGATGCTTCGGCGGGACCTTCCCTTTGATGCGACCGACCTGTTTCGCGGCCGCAACCGTCGGCCGCCGCGCGATCCCGTCAACGCGCTCCTCTCGTTCGCTTACAGCCTGCTGGTCAAGGACGTCGCCGTGCAGGCGCAGGCTGTCGGCTTCGATCCGTATTGCGGGTTCTATCACCGGGATCGGTTCGGCCGACCGGGGCTTGCACTGGATATGGCGGAGGAATTTCGCCCCCTGATTGGCGATTCGGTGGTGATCACCGCCCTGAACAACGGCGAGATCACGCCGGCACACCTTCGCAAGCAGGGTACCGGCTGGGCGCTGACGGACGAAGGGCGGCGGGTGTTTCTGCGGGTGTATGAACGGAGGCTGGAGCAGGAAGTCCGACACCCCCGGTTCGGCTACCGCCTGAGCTACCGGAGGCTGCTCGACCTGCAGCTGCGGTTCCTCGGAGCCTGCCTGCTGGGCGAACTTCCAGCCTATGAGGGGTTCGCGACCCGGTGAGAAGGTGAACCATGCAGCGTCGCCGGTACCTTGTCGCCTATGACATCGCGGACGACCGCCGGCTGCGGGATGTCTACCGGGAGATGGTGGGCTGGGGCGTTCGGCTTCAGTATTCGGTGTACCTTTGCGATCTTTCGAAGCCGGAGCTGATTCGCATGCGGCGGCGGCTCCTGGAGCTCATCGTGCCGGAGAAGGACAGCGTGGCCATCTTCGACCTGGGGGTTCCATCGACGAGCCGGGAAGTCGTCCCGGAGGTCCTCGGTCGGACGCCCGCTCTGCCCCGGGAGGGGCCAGCGATTTACTAGCGCCGGGAGCCGGGGCGCGCGAGCGGTTCCTTGACGGAGGGTATAGACTCAGAGCGCTCGAAGGCGGGCGCGCACCTTACCAGGGGCAGTGGCGAACCTGTGCCGCATGCCAGCGGCTCTGCCGGGCGGCACACTGGCACCACTTGGAGGGGTTCTCGGCCCGGTTGCCGTGGGACCGCTCGCAACGGCGGCGCCGGGAGGCACCAGGGGGCGGATTTTAGCTTCGCGATCCGGGCTGCGGGGGCGGTGTGGAGGCGAGCAGTTTCCACCATCGAAAGATGGTGGCTTCATTGAGGGATGGTCAGCTGATAGGTCAGGATCCAGACCGTCCCGGATGGTTTCCACCATCGAAAGATGGTGGCTTCATTGAGGGCGTTCGACATGGATGAGCTGCCACTCTACCGCTCAGAAGTTTCCACCATCGAAAGATGGTGGCTTCATTGAGG
>NZ_DAOUAO010000229.1:0-5035 GCF_034433535.1 Tepidiforma sp. | reverse complement strand
CCACCTCCAACCTCCCACCTCCCACCTCCCACCTGGTTAACCTCCTCCCCCCGCCATACGTTTCTCCCCCACGAACGGAGCGCCCGCACACGGGCGAACCGTACCTTGCCCTTTGCAGAAAGGTTGACCCTTGCCCGACCGGTCAGTACCTTTCGCAAGGCTTTACCCACCGACCCGGCCCCCGGCCGGGCACATCCCGTTGCACCCAACCGGAGGCCCCGTGCCCCAGGCACACCTCGCCCCCAGCGCCCGTCTCGCCCCTGTCCTCCCCCTCGAGGACCGGGCGCCGCACAGCGCCGCCGCGCTCGCCCGGGCCCAGGGCAACCTCCAACCTCCCACCTCCAACCTCCCACCTCCAACCTCGGCGCGCTTCGCGCCGGGTGGCAGGAAACCACAACGAAAGGAGGGATCGCTGAGCGCGGCCCGCTGCCCGGCGCCGGGAACGCCGTGACGCTCCCGTGAGGCAGCCAGGCCCGCACCCACGCCATCCGAATCCATCCATACGTCCAGAGGGAATGCCCGGATCCGCCCAGGCCTGCGCCAGGCCAGGCGCGGCAGACGAGCGGGCGACCTCGCCAGCAACCGACGCCGGCCCACCGCCGGCACCGCTTGCACCATCGCCCGCAGTCCGGGCGCATCCGGCACCGGGCCACCCGGCCCGGCAACACCTTCAGCAACCGGGGCACACGCCCCAGCCACAGCCAGGAGCGTTTCGCTCCGCACCCCGGCCACACCGGGGGAACGAACCGAAACGACTCACATGACTGGAGAGGTAGAACAATTTGAGTAAGGAACTTGCACAGGCCGTTGGCGGAAGGAAGGTCGCGTGGCTCATCGCCCTCCTCGCCGCCATCGCCGTCGTCGCAACCCTGGGCTCGCAGTGGCGAGGTTCCGAGGCAGCGATGCCGACGACTTCGTTCACGCTTTCGCAGAACCCGCCAACGCCGGGGCCGGTTAACCCCGGCGACCTGATTACCTACACCACGGATGTCGATACCACGGGTGTCAACAGCAACGGCCCTGTGGTCATTACCATCATCCTCCCGACGGGCGTGCAGGCCACAACGTCCACCGTCACCTGCCCGTCTCCTGCGGGC
Organism: Tepidiforma sp.; assembly: GCF_034433535.1. GTDB lineage: Bacteria > Chloroflexota > Dehalococcoidia > Tepidiformales > Tepidiformaceae > Tepidiforma. Next base: position 3,938 of record NZ_DAOUAO010000229.1, on the reverse strand, counting down.
GGTGTCAACTGGGCCGCCGGCGGCGCTGGAACAGGCATTCTGACCTGCACTTCCTCCGGCGCCCTGACCTCCAACCTGACCAACTATGCGATGGTGGTTACGGTCAACGCCGCCGCAAGCGACCAGGTGGGCACCGCCAGCGGCTCGATCGCCGATGCTGATAACACCCCGATCGCTGCCACCGCCGGCGCCGGCCTCGGTACGCTCACCATCAACGGCGTCACCGCCAGCGGCGGCGGCACGGTCGCGCCCGGCACCCCGGCCATCACCTTCACGTTCACCATCCCGAGCGGGCTCGACGTCTGCGGTGAAGACTCGAACCTTGAGGTCGACACCTACGTCCCGACCGCGTCCGACTTCGTGATCACCAACGGGACGTTCGTCTCGGCGACCACCGATGGCGGCAATCCCAACGTCGTGACCGTCACGGTCCAGCCCACAGTGGGCGTCGGCAGCTCCGTGTCGGTTGCCATCCTCACCCACCTCGCAACCAGCACGGTCACCGAAGACTGCCAGGAGTCGCCGCCGGTGACCACCCAGGTCGCCCAGCCGGCGATCCTGCATATCGCCGATGACGGCAACCCGATTGTCGGGCAGGAAGTCAGCAACAACGTCCGCGGCTCCACCCACACCATCTGCGTGGTCGCCGACGACACCGGCACGATCTCGAACGGCGTCTTCACCGCCAACCCGACGCCGCTCGTGCTGCCGGGCCTGACCCTTGCAAACATCGTCGTCACCAACGGTGGCGGCTACACGAGCACCGCGGATACCGACCCCACCTTCTCCGACGTCCAGATCTTCGTCGGCGATGGCAACAATGGCCTGGATGGCGCGACCTGCATTAGCTGGCGCTCCCTCGATGCCGGCGACCAGACGATTAGCCTGACCTACGTCGATGGCAACACGAGCCAGAACGTCAACGTCTTCTGGGACAACCGCACCGCCCCCAACTCGCAGGGCATCGTCAAGGAGTGGAACCGCCTCGAGGCCAGCACCATTACCTCGGGCAGCGCCACCGGCACGGGCGCGAACGTCAGCATCACCCGCAACCTGCCGCTCGTCCTGAACCCGCTCAACGGGCAGTACCAGGGCACGCCCGTCACCATCACCGATACCTTCCTCGGCAGCCACACCAACTCGGCCGGCCAGCAGGAAGGCCCGATGCCCCTCGCCGGCGTCAACTGGAATGCCTCGCTCGCAACTGGCAGCTGCGGCAACCTGACCGGCACCACCGCCGGCACCACCACGCTGACCAATACCGGCGGCGTCGGCGGCACGCCCAACCTGACCTTCAACCCCAGCGGCTGTGCTCCCGGCAGCACTGCCACCGTCACCATCACCGGCTCGGAACCCGGCGCCCTCGGCTCCGGCACGCCCACCACGGTGACCCAGTCCATCACCTTCACCTTCACCGCCCAGATCCCGGCGAAGCACGTCTTCCTCGCCTGGGCCGGCCAGCGCGTCGTCCTCGAGCACAACTGGGCCCTGGACCCGGACCAGCCCGGCCAGACCTGCCCGGAGTTCGGCGAGGGCCAGTCCGTCCGCTACGTGAAGAGCAGCGGCCCCGGCGCCTTCCTGCCCGGCGGCACCGTCTTGAGCATCCTCGATCAGGACCACGTCGTTGCGAGCGTCACGACCCAGAACCTCAACAGGTACGCGCCCTGCACCTCGGTCGCCGTCTATGAGTCCGAGGACCAGGGCCAGGTCGATATCGAGGCTTTCATCGAGAACGCCCCGGCCTCCAAGGTCGCCTTCGTCGTCTACTACATGAAGATCAACACGGTGAACGTCTCGCTCGTCACCCAGGCCTCGAAGCCGACCCACAACGGCTCCGCGGCCCCCGACTGGACGCCCGGCAACCCGTGGGACGCTTCCAAGGACGACGCCGACGGCACCGCCGAGTGGAACGTCTCGAAGGACATCCTCGTCCGCGGCCGCGTCACCGGCTGGTTCACCAACAGCAACCCGTCCGGCCGCCCGGCCGATACGAGCAACCCGCTCAACGTCCTCCCGGCCGACCGCTGGGTCATGCCGAACGACTGGCCGGTCCTTGCCGGCGGCCCCGCCGACCCGGCTGACGGCTCCAACGCCATCGGCACTGCCGAGCAGTTCCGGCCGTACTACGACATCATGATCGACCCCGACATGGCCAAGAACGGCGGCCGCGCCCTTGCGAACCCGAACGGCCTTGGCCTCACCCAGGTCGCTGCCGTGGCGGCCGGCAACACCGGCGTCGGCTCCGCTACCTCGCCGATCATCGTCACCACCTGCGCCTCGCTGCAGGCCAACGATAACATCTCGGTCGGCGCGACCAGCAAGACGGTCAGCTCCTGCACGGGCACCGCGCTTGTCCTCACCGTGCCGTTCACCACGGCCCCGGCTGCCGGCACCCCGATCTTCGAGTCCTCCGGCACGCCGTTCGTCGGTCCCTACAGCGCGCTCGATATCGTCGGCCTGAGCCAGGACGGCTTCGGCACGCTCGCCCCGACTGATCCCACGTTCACCGCGCGCTTCCGCGACACCGCCTGGCGTGACGGCGACGTCGACTGGTGGGATGCCCCCATGCCGCCGGCCCTCGTCTCGGTCCAGATTCGCGGCACCGGCTTCATCAAGCAGGTCATCAAGTCCGACGTGTACTACGTCGGCACGCCGAATACGCTATCGGTTGCCGGCGGCGGCACCCAGGTTTACCCGAACCCGTTCTACTGGAGCGAGATCCCCGAGAGCCCGGCCATTTCCGCGGTCGCGGCGGGCGGCGGCTACCTCTGGGATAGCTTCGGCACCAACGGCCCGGCCGATGGCCCGTACGCCTTCTGGACGCCCGTCCTCGTCGGCACCAACAGCGCCGGTATCGGGGAGGCCCTCAGCTCCACCGACGTCGCCGAGCTGAACGTCATCCGCTCCGTCTACGGCGACAACACCATCGCCCGCGACCTGGTCGTCTACAGCGACAACCACGGCGAGTTCATGGTTGCCGCCAACGGCGACTTCAAGACCGACCTCTCGGCCTGCGCCACCAACGCCCTCGCCGGCGGCAAGCACTGCAAGCCCGGCGATAAGGTCGGCTCCGGCCGCATCAACGCCACCGTCGATTACCCGGACTTCCGCGGCAAGCACTTCCCGGTCCTCTCCAACACCGTCACGGTTGAATGGACCTGGGGCGGCTACAAGGACGTCACGGTTCACGACGGTGAGACCGACCAGTTCAAGTACGTCGTCTTCCACGCCCTCGACCGCGATGGCTTCTGCTCCGTGCCCGCTGGCGCGGTCAGCCTCCACCCGGTCCTGAGCGGGCTGTCGACGGACTCCTGGCTTGGCTACCCGCCGGAGACGGTCGACTTCCTCATCGATAGCGGCGAAGGCATCATCGTCGGCCAGTCCGGCGGCGGCACCATCAACGACGGGCGCCGCTTCGCCACCGGTGTAACCACCTTCTCCGTCGCCCTGAACAACCCGGCGGTCACGGGCATCAAGGAATTCCCGCTGAGCCCGCTCGCGGCCTCCGGCCAGACCGATGAGTGCCAGGCCTGGATCAAGGTCAGCAACAGCCTCCTCGGCATCGTCAACGTCCTCGCCATCGCCCACGATGACGAAGGCGACATCGGCTTCGACCGCGTGATCGACCTGGCCACCACCACCAGCTACACGCTGAACTTCCGGTGGAGCCTCATCACCTGGGCCGGCGCCGATAACATCCCGGTGCTCGATGCCCTCAAGGGCACCGGCAAGAACACCGGCGGCAACGACATCTCCTCCAGCGTCACCGCCGTCTACGGCTGGAACGCTGCGGCCCAGCAGTGGCTCGGGTTCTTCCCGGCGGGCGTCAATGTGCCCGGCGCGAACGACCTGACCTCCCTCAAGACTGGCGAAGCCTACTGGATCGCCATCACCGGTCCGTCGTCCGTCACCTGGACTATCGCGACCAACGTCGACTA
>NZ_DAOUAO010000228.1:0-31455 GCF_034433535.1 Tepidiforma sp. | reverse complement strand
AGCGAGGCGACGAACGCATCGAGCGTCCAGCGTTCGAGCTGCACGAAGGCCGCCCCCATCACGATGACCGGCCCCATGAAGATGTAGACCACCACTTCGCCCAGCCCGATGTAGGCCAGGTGGAGCGGCCAGCCGGTATAGAGGAAGCCCGCCGCCAGCGCCGCCGCCCCCACCCAGAGCAGCTGCCAGCTGACCGCCGCGCAGAGGACGAGCCCGATGGCCGCCCCTGCGGCGAAACAGACGAGCCCCGCCCCGAGCACCTGCCGCGGGGTCAGCAGGCCCTGCTGGATGGCGCCCGGCGGCCCGGGGATGCCCGGGCGGTCGCTGCCCTTGCGGTAATCGAAGTAGTCGTTGGTGAAGTTGGTCCCGGCGAGGAAGAGCACCGAGCCGAGGATGGCGAGTGCCGCCGTCCACCAGGTGAAGGATTCGGGCGCGGCCAGCAGCGTGCCGACGAGCGCCGGGATGGCTGCGGTGGTAAACGAAACGGGCCGGGAGGCAGCGAACCACTGGCGCGGCGACGGCATGGCGCTGAGCGTATCGGCCCGCGCCCCCGGGCGGAAGTAACGCCCCCTCACGCCCCGAGGCGGCCGTGGGCCCAGTGGGTAATCGCCACGGCCAGGGCATCGGCGGCATCGGCCGGGCGCGGCGGCGCCGAAAGTCCCAGCTGAAAGGCCACCATCCGCGCCACCTGCTCCTTCTCCCCCCGGCCGTACCCGGCGACCGCCTGCTTCACCAGCAGGGGCGCATACTCGGCCACCTCCAGCCCGGCATCGGCCAGGCCGATGAGCGCCGCCGCCCGGGCGCTGCCGAGCAGCATCGCGCTGCGCGCATTCTCGCCCACGTAGCCCGCTTCGATCGCCGCCGCCGCCGCGCCCGTCTCCCGCGCCAGCGCGGCCACCCCATCGCGCAGGGCCACCAGCCGCACGGCCAGCGGGTCGCTCGCGCGGGTGCGCAGCACGCCGTGCCGGACGTGCACCGCGCGGGCGCCGTCCACCTCGATGATGCCGTAGCCGGTGATGTTCAGGCCGGGGTCGATGCCGATGATGCGCATGGCGCCATGGTGCGGCATCGCCCGCCGCAGCGCGAAGCGCCGGGTGTCACCGGGCAGCCGGGGTGTGCTCCGGGCACTCCATCGCCGCCTCGTCCTCGCTCAGGTCGCGCGCGATGAGCGCACAGCGGTGCGGGCGGGGCTCGCCGGGATGCGCCAGCGGCCGGAAGTGGACGCAGCCGGCGCACGGCGCACTGACCACCAGCCGCCCGGCCCGCACTTCGGCCGCCACCACCTTCGCCAGGGCGGCCTCGAAAGCGCCCAGTTCGGACGGGCTGAGCGCGGCCAGCGACTCCGCGAGCCCCGATTGCCAGCGCTCCAGCCGCGCCCAGGCGGCCCAGCCCGCTGCTGTCAGCGCCAGCACCGATTGCCGACCATCGAACGGATGAGGCCGACGCTCCAGCAGGCTCCGCTCCACCAGGGGGTTCACGATCCCCACCGCTGTCGGCGCGCGCACGCCAAGTACCCGCGCCAGCTGGCCCGGCGTCGCCATCTCCGGGCGGGTCTTCGCCGCGAACCGCAGCACGGCGACCTGCGCGGGCGTCAGCCCCTCGGCCTGGCCCTGCTCCCGCGCCTCGGCCTCCGCGGCCCGCGCCAGCCGCAGGAGGGCCATGGCAATCCCGGCCGCGCGCGCGTCGTGCTCCACGGTTGACATCGTACGGTAGGATGCCTACTGTTTGCATTCGTTAGGTATCCTACTGAACTGGAGGCCACACCATGACCGCACCCACCATCCCGGGCTATCGGTACGGCGACCCCGCCCTCCCGGCCCCACCCATCGATGCGGCCGGCCTGCGCGACCTCTTCGCGGCCTGCCTGCTCAGCGACGAGGACCTCGCCGCCCTGCGCGAAGCCGCGCCCATCATCGAGCCGCAGGTGGAGGCTATCCTCGATACCTGGTACGGCTTCGTCGGCAGCCACCCGTTCCTGCTGGCTGCGTTCAGCACCAGCGAAGGCCCCGACCAGCGCTACCTGGCCGCCGTGCGGGCACGTTTCGGCCAGTGGATCCGCGATACCCTCCGCGCCGACTACGATGCCCGCTGGGCGGCGTACCAGCTGGAAGTCGGCCGTCGCCATGCCGCCGCCAAGGGCCGCACCGATGGGGTCGCGGGCACACCCGAGGTCGTTCCCTTCCGCCACGTGGTGGCCCTCGTGGTGCCGATTACGGCGACCATGCGCCCGTTCCTGGCGAAGGGCGCGCGCGATGCGGAGCACCTCGAGCGGATGCACCAGGCGTGGGTCAAGGCGGTGGTCCTCTCGGTGGCGCTCTGGTCGGCAGCCTACGTGCGCGAGGGCTGGTGGTAGGCGGGCCTCAGCGGCGGTAGCGGCGCGAGCGGTCCCGGCCGCCGGCCTGGCTCCGCCCGAAGCGCAGCGGGCCGCCGCGGCCGGCCGCCGCCGCGAAGGCCGCCAGCTCCTCGGCATCGGTCCCCACCAGCTCGCGGCGCAGCTCCACGATGCGGTCGCGCAGGGCGGCGGCCTTCTCGAACTCCAGGTTCTTCGCTGCGGCCTTCATCTGCGATTCCAGCTCCTTCACCACCCGCAGCAGTTCGTCCTTCGGCATGGCCGCCAGGTCGCCGCCGGCGTCGTAGGCGGGCTTCTCCTCGGCCGCCTGCATGCGCACGTGGTCGGTGATGTCGCGCACCGCCTTCTGGATGCTCGCAGCCTGGATGCCGTGGGCCCGGTTGTACTCCTCCTGGATGCGCCGGCGCCGGTAGGTCTCGTCGATCGCCTGCTGCATGCTGCCGGTGATGGTGTCGGCGTACATCACCACCCGGCCCTCCACGTGGCGCGCCGCCCGCCCGATGGTCTGGATGAGCGACCGGTTCGACCGCAGGTACCCTTCCTTGTCGGCATCGAGGATGCAGACGAGCGACACCTCCGGCAGGTCGAGCCCCTCGCGCAGGAGGTTGATGCCGACCACCACGTCGTACACCCCGAGGCGCAGGTCGCGCAGGATCTCCACCCGGTCGAGCGTCTCCACCTCGGAGTGGAGGTAGTGGGTCTTGATGCCCATCTCCTTGAGGTAGTCCGCCAGGTCCTCCGCCATTTTCTTCGTCAGGGTGGTGACCAGCGCGCGCTGGCCCTTATCGATGACGCGCCGGATCTCGTCCATCAGGTCATCGACCTGGTTCTTCGTGGGCTTCACCACGATCTCCGGGTCGAGCAGGCCGGTGGGGCGGATGACCTGCTCCACCACCTGGCTCGAGACCTTCAGCTCGTAGTCGCCAGGGGTGGCGCTCACGAAGATCGCCTGGTTGATGTGGCGGTCGAACTCCTCGAAGGTGAGCGGGCGGTTATCGAGCGCGCTCGGCAGGCGGAAGCCGAACTCGACGAGCGTCTCCTTGCGCGCGCGGTCGCCGAAGTACTGGCCCTGCACCTGCGGCAGCGTGATGTGGGACTCATCGACCACCAGCAGCCAGTCATCGGGGAAGTAATCGAGCAGGCACCACGGCGTCGAACCGGGCTCGCGCGCCTGCAGGTGGCGGGAGTAGTTCTCGATGCCGGCGCAGTAGCCGGCCTCGCGCAGCGCCTCGATGTCGTAGTGGGTGCGCTCCTCCAGCCGGGCCGCCTCGAGGATCTTGCCCTGCGAGCGGAGGAAGGCGAGCTGCTCCTCCAGCTCCTTTTCGATGCCGGCGATCGCCTGCTCGAGCCGGTCGGCGGTGGTCACGAAGTGCTTCGCCGGGTAGATCTCGATCTCGTCGCGTTCGGCCACGATCTCGCCGGTGAGCGGGTCGAGCTCGACGATGCGCTCCACTTCGTCGCCCCAGAAATCGATGCGGACCGCCAGCTCTTCGTAGCTGGGGAGGATGGTGAGCGAATCGCCGCGGACGCGGAACTTGCCGCGCACCACGCTCTGGTCGTTCCGCTCGTACTGCATCGAGACCATCCGCCGGACGGCGTCCTGCCGGCTGAACTTCTCGCCCTTGCGGAAGCGGAGGACGAATTCGAGGTACTCCTGCGGCTCGCCGAGGCCATAGATGCAGCTCACGCTGGCCACGATGATCACGTCGCGCCGGGTGAAGAGCGCCCGGGTGGCCGCGTGGCGCAGCTTGTCGATCTCGTCGTTGATGTCCGCGTCCTTGGCGATGTAGGTGTCGGTCCGCGGGATGTAGGCCTCCGGCTGGTAGTAGTCGTAGTAGCTGACGAAGTACTCGACCGCGTTGTCGGGGAAGAACTCTTTCAGCTCGGCGCAGAGCTGGGCCGCCAGCGTCTTGTTGTGCGCCAGCACGAGCGTGGGGCGGTTCACCCGGGCGATGACGTTCGCGATGGTGAACGTCTTGCCCGAGCCGGTGACCCCGAGGAGCGTCTGGTAGCGGTCGCCCCGTTCGAGCCCGGCCACGAGGGCGTCGATCGCCTGCGGCTGGTCGCCGGTGGGCTGGAAGTCGGAGACGAGCCGGAAGGCCGAGGGGTTGCGCAGCGCGGTCGCCATGACACCCAGTGTAGCCCACCGCCCGGCGCGGCGAGGGGGTAACCGGCGGGCGGCGAGAAGGGCAGGCGCATCCCGGCCTGCGCCCGCGAACGGCGGCCCGTGTGCGGGCGGCGATCGCTCCGTTTGCCCCTGGGGACCGGCGCCGGGAGCCGCCCCGGCATGCTCGCCGGGGCCGATGAACGGACGGTTAGCGGCCCTGGAACTGCGGCGGCCGCTTTTCGAGGAAGGCGCGGCGCGCCTCCTTGCCGTCCTCGCTGGCAAAGGCCATGCGGATGCTGGCCAATTCCAGCCGGCACTGGGCCTCGAGGTCGATCGGCGTCGTCGCCTTCACCACGGTCCGCTTCGTCAGCCGCATGGTGATCGGCGAAACGGTGGCGCACAGCCCCTGGCAGTACTCTTCCACCCGCTGCTCCCAGCGCTCGTCATCGACCACTTCGCCGACGAGCCCGAGGCGGAGCGCCTCCTCGGCATCGACCGTCTTGTTCTCGAGCAGGAAGCGCATGGTCTGTTCGTAGCCGATCGCCTGCGAGAGGGTGAACGTCATGCCGCCATCCGGCGAGCCGCCGATGCGCGGGTAGCCGGCGAGGATGCGGGCGCTGCGCTTCATCAGGCGGATATCGGTGGCCAGGGCGAGCGAGAGGCCGGCGCCGACCGCCACGCCGTTGATGGCGCCGATGATCGGCTTCTCGCAGCGCTGGCGGAGGGTGAGCAGGAACTGCGAGACCCAGCCAAGGTCGTCGAGCTGGGTGTTGAGCGGCGTCTTCGGGCTGTAATCGCCGGGGCCGCGAAGGTCGAGCCCCGAGCAGAAGGCATCGCCGGTGCCGGTGAGGCAGATCACCCAGGCGTTGTCCTCCTCCATCGCCGCTTCGATGGCGCCGACGACGCCCCAGGCGAGCTCCTGGCTGAGCGCGTTCTTCACCTCGGGGCGGTTGAGGCGGATGGTGCGGACGTGGCCGCGGTCTTCGACGACGACGAGGTCGGACATGGGGCTGGCTCCGGTGGTGTGGTGAGGGGATGGTACGCGACTCGGTTGCAAACAGCTATCGACCGGCTCCCTCGCGCAGCTACCCGCCCGTGGAGTCCTCGAGCAGCCAGGCGAGCGCCGCACGGCGCTCCCTGAACACGGCCATCTGCCTGCCTTCGTGCACGCCGGCCAGCTGGAACGCCTGCCGCGCCAGCCCAAAGACCAGCGCCCCGGGGGCATAGACGACCGCGCGGATGCCGCGCGCTGCCGCCTGGATGGCCGCTGCCGCCAGCTCGGAGGGGGTCAGTTCCGCCTTCTCGACCTGGGACCCATCCACGAACAGCCGGGTCCCGGGCTCCAGCTCCAGCCAGGTGCCCTCGCCGAGCCAGTCCGAGGTCAGCTCGGCCGGGAGGACGATAGTGACGAATGTCCGGTTTTCGCCCATGCTCTGCCCCCGCTGAGGCCGTCCGGGCGGGAGCGGACCGCCACCTGCTGCACATCGTACGCGGGCGAGTCAAGCCATCGACCAGGGCGCCGTCGCGCCTCCCCGTCGCGGCCCGTAGACTCCCCAACCACACCAGCAGCTGCAGGGGGTTCGAACATGGGCAGCCTCGAAGGGCAGGTCGCGGTCGTCACCGGCGGCGCCAGCGGCATCGGCGAGCAAACGGTCCGCACCTTCGTCGAAGCGGGCGCGCGCGTCGTCATCGCCGATGTGCAGGAGGAGCGCGGCCACCACCTCGCCGAGGCGCTCGGCACGCAGGCCAGCTTCCTCCGCACCGACGTGGCCGAGGAGGCCCAGGTGGCGGCAGCGGTCGACCACGCCGTGAGCCGCTGGGGCCGGCTCGATGTGATGTTCAACAACGCCGGCTTTGGCGGGGTCTCCGGGCCGATCGATGAGCTCGACCTGGCCGAGTACGACCGCACGATGGCCGTCCTCCTGCGCGGGGTGTTCGCCGGCGCGAAGCACGCCGCCCGGGTGATGAAACCCGCGCGCCGCGGGGTCATCCTGAACACCGCCAGCGTGGCGGGCCTGCAGGCCGGCTTCGGGCCGGCGGTCTACAGCGCGGCCAAGGCGGCGGTGGCCCACCTCAGCCGCTGCCTCGCGGTCGAACTGGCCGAATTCGGTATCCGCGTGAACGCCATCTGCCCGGGCGTAACGGTGACGCACATCTTCACCGCGCCGATGGGCCTGAGCGGCGCCGCCGCCGAGGCGGTCCTGCCCCGGATCGATGCCGCGCTCGCCAGCTGGGCGCCGCTGGGACGCTCGGGGCAGCCCGCCGACATCGCCAACGCTGCGCTCTGGCTCGCCTCCGATGCCGCCTCGTACGTCACCGGCCAGGCGATCGTCGTCGATGGCGGGCTGACCGCCGGCCGGCGGCTCGATGAGTTCGGCGAGCGGCTGGCGGCGGCCATGGGGATCACCCCCGAGCAGTGGCAGGCGCTGCGCGAGGCCGCCCGCCGCGGCAGCGCCTAGCGGAACTTCGCCGGCCGCTTCTCCTGGAAGGCAGCCACCGCCTCGCGGTGCTCGGGGGTGCTGTAGCACTCGCTGATGCGGCCGTGCTCGAGCCGCATCACCTCGTTGTAGTCGGGGTTGGCGGCGTTCTTCGTGATGAGCTCTTTGATCCAGCCCATCTGCCGGTCCGGGTTCTGGGCGAGCAGGTTGGCGTACTCCATCGCCGCGTCCATCAGCTGCTCGTGGGGCACCACCTTCTGCACGAGCCCCGTGCGGAAGGCTTCCTGGGCATCGACCAGCCGGCCCGTGAGGCACATGTCGCTGGCCATGCCGAACCCCACCCGCTGGGTGAGGAAGTAGGTGCTCGCCAGCTCCGGGACGAGGCCCATCTTCACGAAGAACATGCCGAAACGGGCCTGCTCGGAGGCGATGATGATGTCCATCGGCAGGATCGAGGTGAGCCCCACGCCGACGCAGACGCCGTTGACGGCCGCGATCATCGGCTTCGAGGTGCGGACCAGCTCGACGTAGTTGGTGTCATCGCGCTCCTCCTGGCGGGCCTGCCCCTGCGAATCGAGGCCGCGCTGGAAGGCGTCGCGCACATCGGCGCCGGCGCAGAAGCCCCGACCCGCGCCCGTGAGGATGATCGAGGCCACCTCCGGGTCGGCGTTGGCGCGGCGGAAGGCGTCGTTGCGCTCGGCCGCCATCTTCCAGGTCCAGGCGTTCAGCCGCTCGGGGCGGTTCATCGTGATGACAACCGTGTGACCCCGCTTCTCGTAGAGGATCTGCTCGTACTCCATCTCTCGCGCCTCCGCGGTGGGGATTGCGCGCGCAGCCTACTCCGTTCCCCGCCGCCCCACCACCTCACCGGGGGGAAGGGGAGAAAGGGAGAGGGGGCGAAGGGGAGGGCTCGCCACTCCTGACTCTCGGTAGGCGGCACGGCGGACTGGGGCTCCCGGCTCCCGGGCGGCGGGGAGGGACGGGCGGGGCTCCCGGCTCCCCCCACCTTCAACCTCCCACCTCCCACCTCCTACCCCTCCCAGGGGATTTCCACGCTCCCGAAGACCATCACATCGCCGGGGCGGATGCCGAGCTGCCGCAGCTCCTTCGCGATCCCCCAGCGCTCCAGCCGCCGCATGATTTCGTCGCGCGAGCCGGGCATGCCGGTCTCCGTCATCTCGACGAACGTCACCGCCGTGTACCCCTCCACCACGTACCGCCCATCCTCATCCACCGTGACGGTGAACCGGTCGACCGGCTCGGGGCGCAGCACGGGCACCTCCGCGGGGCCGGCCGCCTCCGCCCTGTCGCGCTCGGCTGTCACCAGGGCCATCAGCTCCTCCTTGAGCGGCTCGATGCCGGTCCCATCGTGTGCCGAAACGACCCGCACCGGCCGCCCCAGGTGGGCCGCCAGGGTTGCCGCCGAGGCCTCGGCCCGCGCGGGGTCGAGGTCGGCCTTGGTCACCGCCACCACTCGCGCCACCTCCTCGAGCGCCGGGTCGTAGGCGCGCAACTCGCCCTCGATCAGCTCGTAGTCGGTCACCGGGTCGGGCGATTCCGAGGAGACCAGGTGCAGGAGCACCCGGCAGCGCCGGATGTGCTTGAGGAATTCGAAGCCGAGCCCGTACCCCTCGGAGGCGCCCTCCACCAGCCCGGGCAGGTCGGCCAGGGTGAAGCGCTCCCAGCCGACGTTGACCACGCCCAGCATCGGCTCGAGCGTGGTGAACGGGTAGCTGGCGATTTTCGGCTTCGCGTTCGACACCGCTGCCAGCAGCGTCGACTTGCCGGCGTTCGGCAGCCCAATAAGCCCGACATCGGCGAGCAGGCGGAGTTCGAGGCGCAGGCGGCGCTCCTCACCTTCCTGGCCTTTCTGCGAGAAGGACGGCGTCTGGTTCGTGGGGGTGGCGAACCGCTTGTTGCCCCAGCCGCCGCGCCCGCCGTGGGCCACCAGCACCTCATCGCCCACGCTGCGCAGGTCGGCGATGAACTCGCCGGTCTCGGCATCGTGCACCACGGTACCGACCGGGACTTCAAGCACCAGGTCCTCGCCGTTGGCGCCGTGCTTCAGATTGGGACCGCCGTTCGCGCCGGGGCCGGCCTGGAACCGCCGCCGCGAGCGGTACAGTTCGAGCGTGTACACGTCATCGACCGCGCGCAGGAAGACGCGTCCCCCGCGCCCGCCATCGCCGCCGTCCGGGCCGCCCTGGGGCACGAACTTCTCGCGGTGGTAGCTCACCAGCCCGTGGCCGCCGTTCCCGCCCTTCACCGTGATCTCGACCGCATCGAGCATCGAAGCTGTTCCTCTCTTCCCATCCAACCATCTCATGGAAGAGAGGGAAAGGAACAGCAGCAGCAGGCGGGTTCGGATCGTTGGGTTCAGCTTCGGCGCAAGTTCGCGCGGGGCGTCGGGAAAGCCGTTCGGTTGCGGGCGGGAAACGGTCCTGGTCCGGGCTGGAGGCCCCGGCACACCCGGGCCGGCTACCGCGCTTCGAACGCTGAACCCAACGCCTGTGCGGCTTCGAACCCAACGCCTTCCCAACGCCTTCCCAACGCCTTCCGAACGGCTGCCGGCGGCCCGCGCATCCCTCCGCTACGATGGTTGCACCACGCTACGCACAAGCCACGGAGGCCCTATGTCCGTCACCGATTTCGTTCCGCCCAGCGCCATGGTCGTCGTCGCCCACCCGGATGACGCCGAGTTCATGTGCGCCGGGACGATCGCGAAATGGACCGCCGCAGGCTGCCGCGTCGTCTATGTGGTCATCACGAAGGGCGACAAGGGCAGCGACGACCCGGAGATGACGACGGAGCGGCTCGCCCGGGTCCGCGAGGCGGAGCAGCGCGCCGCGGGGGCGATCCTCGGGGTGCAGGCGTTCGAATTCCTCGGCTACCCGGACGGCTACCTCCAGCCTACGCTCGAGCTCCGGCGCGACCTCGCCCGCGTGATCCGCCGCCACCGCCCGCACACGGTCATCACCTTCGACCCGACCAACCGCTTCTTCTCCGATACCTACGTGAACCACCCCGACCACCGCGCTGCCGGCGATGCCGCGCTCGACGCCGTCTTCCCCACGGCGCGCGACCGCCTCACCTTCCCCGAGCTGCTGGTGGATGGCTATGAACCGTGGAAGGTGCGGCAGGTGTGGCTCGCGCCGGCCGCCCAGCCGAATACGTGGGTCGATATCTCTGCCACGCTCGAGCAGAAGAAGCAGGCGCTGCTCGCCCACCCCAGCCAGCTCGGGCCGGAGGTGGTCGAGTTCGCCGAGAGCATGGCCCGGGTGGCCGGCGCCGCGCACGGCCTGGAGGCCGCCGAGGCCTTCCGCCGCATCATCCTGGAGGCCGACCCGGTGCACGAGGGCGCCGCGTACCCAGGCTGACCGGCCAGCAAGCGAACCATACCACCCATACACGGCTTCTATGGCAGAATACGGCCCCGGCGCACCATCGCCGCCATGACTCCCTGCCCCTGGAGGCCTGTATGAAACCCTGGGTGGTCGGCAGCCGCCCGAGCAAACGCTACCCGCTCTGGACCCGCGCCAACGTCGGCGAGGTTTTCCCCGACCCGGTCGCGCCGCTCTCGTTTTCGCTCCTGATGGAGGAGGACACCGAGGGGGCCTGGCGCGATGCGCTCGTCCGGATGGGTGCCTTCACCCACGACGAGTTCGCGCCCGGCGAGATGGAGACGCTGGGAATCTTCGGCTCCTACTGCTACCTGAACGCCCAGGTTACCCGCATCCTCGGGGAGCGCGCCCCGGGGCTCTCCGCCCAGGCCATGGACGACCTGTTCTACGGCGCACAGCCGGGCATCCCGCCCTACGAACCCGCGCCCGGCGACCACAACGAGGAGCGCACCGCCGACCTGGCAAGGACCTTCGAGTGGGCCATGAGCGTGCAGCACCTGGAGCGCCCCGCGCTCGATGCGAAACGGATGGCCGGGCTGCGCGCCTCCCGCCCCGAGCTGGAGAAGCTGACCAACCGCGCCCTCTGGGCCTACGGCAAGGGGCTCGCCCTGGCGCATCACCGCCGCCTCTTCAGCGAGCACATCTTCACCACCTTCCTCTCCACCGTCCCCGTCGGCGCGGTGACCCAGATCTGCACCGCCGTGGGCCGCCCGGCCGATGCCCTGCGCGTCATCCAGGGCGTCGGCGACGTGGAGTCGGCTGCGCCCTCGCTGGCCATGTGGAAGATGGGCCGCATGGTCGCGGCCGACCGCGAGCTGACGGCCGCCTTCGATGCCGGCGTCGAGGGCCTGCTTGATCGCATCCGCGGCCTCGGCGAGAGCGGACAGCGCTTCCTCGAGGCCTTCGATGCCTTCCTCTACGACTACGGCTGCCGCGGCCCGAACGAGTGGGAGACGCGCTGTCACACCTGGGAGACGAAGCCCGAGCTCGCCCTGGCCGCCATCGACCGGATGCGGCTGGCGCCGGAGAGCGCCTCGCCCGAGCTGCGCAACCGGGAACTGGCCGCCGAGCGCGAGCGGGTCACCCAGGAGATCGCCGCGATGCTCGCCGGCGACCCGCAGACCCAGGGGCTCTTCCTCGCCGCCGCCAACGCCGCCCGCGTCTTCCAGGCCGGCCGCGAACGCACCAAGACGAACAACATCCGCATGGTCCACGAGGTGCGCATGGCGCTGCACACCATCGGCCGCCGGATGGTGCAGGCCGGACACCTCGACGACGTCGGCGATTACGCCTTCCTCCTCGCCGATGAGTTCGATGACTGGCTCGAGAACCCGGCGAAGTACCGCGGCGTCATCGCCGAGCGGAAGGCGCTCTACGAGGAGTACGCCAGCCGCCAGGAGCCATTCGTCTTCTGGGGCGAAATCCCCGACCCCGAGACCTGGCCGAAGAAGTCCGATGTCGTCATCGAACCGGCGAAGCCCGGCGACGTCCTCCAGGGCTTCCAGGGCTGCGCCGGCAAGGCCACCGGCCGCGCCCGCGTGGTGCTCGACCCGCTCGACCCGCGCGGCCTCGAGCCCGGCGATATCCTCGTCGCCCCCATCACCGACCCCTCCTGGACACCGCTCTTCGTGCCTGCCGCCGCCGTGGTGGTCGATGTCGGCGCCGCCCAGAGCCACGCGATGATCGTCAGCCGCGAACTGGGCATCCCCTGCGTGCCCTCGGTCACCAACGCCACGAAGCGCATCCCCGACGGCGCGACCATCACCGTCGACGGCGACGCCGGGACGGTGACGGTCGTTGCCCTGCCGTAGGAGGCCGGCCATGGACGTCTACACCCTCGAAGACGCCCTCCCGGCGGGGGTCGAACCGGCGCGGCTGCTCGGCGGCAAGGCCGCGGGGCTCGTCACCATGGCCCGAGAGCTGGGGCTGCCGGTGCCGCCGTTCTTCACCGTGACGACTGAGGTTTGCCGCCGTTTCCTCGCCGGCGGCTGGCCCGAGGGGCTCGATGCTGCCATCCGCGCCGCCCTGGCGAAGCTCGAAGCGGCCACCGGCCGCACGTTCGGCGGCGGCGACCACCCCCTGCTCGTCTCCGTCCGCTCCGGCGCCCCGGTCTCCATGCCGGGCATGATGGATACCCTGCTCAACGTCGGCATGGCCCCGGAGGTTGTCGCCGCCCTCGAGCGCGAGACCGGCGACCCGCGCTTCGCCGCCGATACCTGGCTGCGCTTCGTCCGCGGCTACGCCAGCATCGTGCTCGGCGTGCCGGAGGACCAGGCCAGCCACGCCGCCATGCACGACGGCTCCATCGCCGGCCTGCGCGCCGCAGCCGACCGCGTCGCCGCCCTTGCGGAACGGTTCGGCGGCATCCCGGGCGACCCGTTCGCACAGGTGCGCGAGGCCGTCCGCGCCGTCTTCCGCTCGTGGGAGTGCGATCGCGCCCGCGTCTTCCGCGAGCGCGAGGGCATCGCCGCCGACCTGGGCACAGCCGCGACCGTCCAGGCGATGGTCTTCGGCAACCTCGATGCCCGCTCCGGCACGGGGGTGGCCTTCACCCGCGACCCCTCCACCGGCGCGCGCGGGGCGTTCGGCGATTACCTCGCCTGCGCCCAGGGCGAGGACGTCGTCGCCGGCACCCACGCCGTTTCCGGGCTCGATGCGCTCGCCCGCGACCTGCCCGAGACGTACCGGGAGCTGCTCGCCCACCTGCAGCGGCTCGAACGCCACTACCGCGACATGTGCGATGTCGAATTCACCGTGATGAGCGGCCGTCTCTACATCCTCCAGACGCGCGTCGGCCGGCGGAGCCCGCTGGCCGCCGTCCGCATCGCCGTCGACATGGCCGAAGACCCCGACTTCCCGCTCACCCGCCGCGAGGCCGTCGAGCGCGTCGGGACGGAGACGCTCCAGCAGCTGGCGAAGCTGGGCACCGTCGACCCTGCCGCCGAGCCGATCGGCGAAGGGCTCCCGGTCTCGCCCGGGGTCGGCGCCGGCGTGCTCTGCTGCGACGCCGATCGCGCGGCTGCCCTGGCCGCTGCCGGCACGAGCGTGGTGCTCGCGCGGCCCGAGACCTCCCCGGCCGATGTCCACGGCATGGTCGCGGCGAGCGCCCTGGTGACCACCACCGGCGGGGTGGTGAGCCACGCGGCCGTCGTCGCGCGTGGCTGGGCGATCCCCGCCATCTGCAGCCTGCGCGATGCCGTGGTCGAAGCCGACGCTCTCGTCGTCCGCGGGCGGCGCATCCCCGAGGGCGAGCCGGTCACGGTCGATGGCACCCGCGGGCTCCTCTTCGCCGGCGACTGCCGGGTCG
Source organism: Tepidiforma sp. (assembly GCF_034433535.1). Lineage (GTDB taxonomy): Bacteria > Chloroflexota > Dehalococcoidia > Tepidiformales > Tepidiformaceae > Tepidiforma. The sequence continues at coordinate 17,852 of NZ_DAOUAO010000228.1, read as the reverse complement.
ACGGCGCCGCCGACCTGCCCGAGCTCCGCACGCTTCGGCAGTGGGCGGCGGAGCTGGCCGAATCGGGCACGGGCGATGGCCCGGCCCCGGCCGGCGCCCGCCCGGTCGATCGCTACGCCGTGCTGCGCGCCCTCGGCCTGAAGGGGCTGGCCGCCGCCGAGCGGATCGCCGCTGTCCTCGAAGCCGACCCCGCGGCGGTCGAGGCGCTCCTGCGCGAGGCTGCCGCCGAGGGGCTTGCCCGCGAAACGCCGCGCGGCTTCGCGCTGCTGCCTGCCGGCCGCGAGACGGTCCTCGCCGCGCTCGACGCGGAGCGGGCCGGGCTCGATGCCGCCGCCATCGATGCCGTCTTCGAACGCTTCGATGCCCTCGACCGCGAATTCAAGGCGCTGGTCAGCGGCTGGCAGCAGGCCTCCCCCGCGGAGGCCGAGAGCGCCTGGGCGCGCGCCGTAGCCGCGCTCGAGTCGGTCCACGAGCGGCTGCAGCCGGTGCTCGCCGAGGCCAGCGCGCTCGTCCCGCGGCTGGCGCCGGCGCCCCGCCGGTTCGCGGCCGCGCTGGCCGCCGTCCGCGCCGGGGACCAGTCGATGCTCGCCTCGCCGCTCAAGGAGAGCTACCACACCGCCTGGTTCGAACTGCACGAAGAGCTCATCGCCCTCAGCGGCCGGCAGCGCACCGAGTAGCCCCCGGCCGCGCCTGCCGGGCACAGCACACGGCCCCGGGAGCTGCTCCCGGGGCCGCCTGGTGGGTGCCGCGAACGGCTGGCTTCAGGCGGGGCGCACGCCGGTTAGCTTCGCGAGCTTCACGGAGTTGAAGAGCGCCAGCCCGGCGTACCACTTCACCCGGATGCGGCGGGCGTCCTTCGTCTCGAGGTTGCCGACGCGCTCGACGGTGAGGCCGCCCGGCGCCGTCAGCCCGGCCAGCCCACCTTCGCCGAACTGCATCGCGTAGATGGTGCTGCAATCGCTGCTGGTGCCGACCACCTGGTCGTCGGCGATGGCGTCGCTCAGGCCGATGGGGATGCCGTCGTAGTACTGCACCATCCGCCCGAACTCATCGCGGTCGGCCTCGAGGAAGCCGCCCGAGGCGCGGGCGATCTCGTTCAGGATGCGCCGGCTGCGGCGGCTCATCAGGAGGAGGTCCGGCTTGCCGCCGCGCACCCGGTCGATCAGCTCATCGAGCTTCGCCAGGGTGAGGGGGCCGCCGTTCGGGCCCATGGAGACGACCTGCGCCGGTGCGCAGAGCACATCGATGCCGTCGAAGCTGCGCGGGTTGGCGGTCGCATCGCCGTTCACGAAGGTGTCATCGAAGAGCGCCTGCACGGCCTTCGCCTTCAGCTGGACGACGGCCGCCTCGAGGTCCTGGATGTTCGAACGAGTGGCGCGCAGGAAGTTATCGATGTCGGCATCGCCGCCGAGGATCTTGAGCGTGGCCGTCGCCTGGGTGAAGGTCGGGGTGCTCTCATCCCAGGTTTCGCCGACGTCGTAGAAATCGGCCGCGGGCGGGACGTTTTCGCGGTTGTAGGTGAGGCCGTTGCCGACGATTTCGATGAACGGCAGGCGCTGGAGGACGGGGCTCTCGAGCGCGATCGTCTCGATCACGCCGGCGAGCAGGGTGTCGTTGCTGAGCTTCGAAGCCTCGAGGAGCGTGAGCGCCACGGGTTCGCACCTCCGGGTGGGGATTTCGGAGGCCACGGTGGCGCAGCACGCGCCGATCTCCGAGGGCCGGGTGTCACCCGCGGGGGTCAGCTCGCAGCGGCGAGGCCCGCCCCGTGCTCGCCGGGGTAGTCGGGGTGAGGCTCGCCGGGGTGGTCGATGGCGGCAATCGCGCACTTCGTGTGTTCGAAGACGTTCTCCCGGCCCAGCAGGTCGAGCAGGCCGAACCGCTCCATCGCGGCCCGCACCTCGGGCTGGATGGCGGTGAGCACGATCCGCCCGCCGTGGCGCTTGCGGTGTTCGATGATGCCCTCGAGCGTGAGCAGGCCGGAGATATCGATGTGGTGCACGTCCTTCATCCGGAGGATGAGGGGCCGGTGGCTTTCGCCGGGAATCTGGTATTCGAACGATGCCGCGCTGTGGAACGAGAGGAGCCCCTGGGCCGTGAAGAAATCGATGTCGGGCCGCGACCGAATGAGCGCGGACAGCTCGTCCGAGACCTGCGCCACCCGGCCGTTCTCATCCGGGAGCATGGCGGCCGCAGCCGGGACGTTCACGAGCCGCCGGATGAGCAGGACCGCCGAGGCCAGGACGCCGAAGGCGATGGCGTAGGTCAGGTCGAAGAAGAGCGTGATGACGATGGTCGAAATGAGCACGGCCAGGTCTTCGCGCGGGGCCCGGCGGATGAGCTTCGCCACCTCGGGCACCTCGGCGATCTTCCAGGCGGTGACGAGGAGCACGGCCGCCAGCACCGTCATCGGGATGTGGCCGGCCAGCGGCCCGAGGACGAGGGTGAGCAGCAGCACCGTGACCGAGTGGAACACCCCGGCCAGCCGCGAGCTGGCGCCGGCGCGCATGCTCGCCGCCGTCCGGGCGATGGCGGCCGTGGCCGGGATGCCGCCGAAAAACGGGGCCACCAGGTTAGCCAGCCCCTGCCCGCGCAGTTCGCGGTCCGGGTCGTGCCGTTCGCGCTGGCCGGACATGCCGTCGGCCACCACTGCGCTCAGGAGTGATTCGACGCCGCCGAGGATGGCGACCGCCAGGGCCGGCTGCAGGAGGTCGAGCGCCAGGCCGGCATCGAGGAAGCCGGCTGAGGGCCGCGGGAACGAGTGCGGCAGCTCGCCGTACTTGCTGGCGACGGTCGGGGTATCGATGCCAAACCCCCACGTGATGGCAGTGATGACCGCGACGGCCACAAGCGGCGCCGGCACGCTCGCCGAGACGCGCGGCCAGGCCAGCAGCACTGCGAGGGCGGCCAGCCCGACCGCCGGGGTGGTGAGGCCGACGGTCGAAAGGTGGCGGAAGGTGTCCCATGTGCGCTCATGGAAGTGCTCAAGCCCGGGGTTGGTGCCCGACACCCCGAGGAAACTGTTGAGCTGCCCGAACATGATGGAGAGGGCGATGCCGGCGGTGAAGCCCACCACCACCGTGCCGGGCATGTACCGCACGAGCCTGCCGAAGCGCAGGAACCCCATGGCGAGCAGCAGCAGCCCGGCCATCAACCCGACGAGCGGCAGGGCGCCCGGCCCGTGAACGATGACCACGTGGCTCAGCACCGGGACGAGCGCCGCCGTCGGGCCTGTAATGTTGTATTTCGAGCCGCCGCAAGCGGCCGCCACGCCGCCCGCGAACACCGCCGTGTATAGACCGGCAATCGGCGGAACGCCCACGGCTACGGCCAGCGCGATGGAGAGCGGCAGGGCGATGATACCCGCCACCACTCCGGCAATCAGGTTGGAACGAAGTTCCGCGGCGCCCGGCAGCGTGAACCCCTGCCGTGGGCGCAGGAGCACCTGGTGCACCTGGCACACCCCCTGCTGGTTCTGCTTCCGCGGCCTGCGAGGTCAGCTGACGGGTTCGGGCGGAAGCGCCCGTCCTCCCCCCGCGGAGAGGATTCACCCCAAGGGTGGGTCCCCCGCTCCGCCGTGGCGGATTCGGCCCGCTGCCCCGAGCGGGCAGCTCCCTGCTCCCAGCATCGGCAGGCGCAGCCCTACGTTCCAGAGACCTGCAATTACGGCAATGACATCCGTCACTCGGAAAACGCGAACGCCTGGTCGTTACTGGCCGCTGTGGACCGTTCGGCCCGCCCGCGCGAGAATCGGGGACGCGCCATGAGCACCGCCCGCCGCGTGCCCGCACCGGGCTGGCTCACCATCGGCGAAGAGCCCCAGCCGGCCGGCTCGATTACCGATTGCGTCATCCTGCGCAACGCTGGCGTCTCGCTGGTCACCCTTGAGCACGGCGATATCGACGCGGCCGCCCACGATGCCACGGGCCTGTACACGCGCGACACCCGTCACCTCTCGCGCCTGCGCCTCACCCTCGGCGGCGTCGAACCGATCCTGCTCGATGCCAGCCAGTCCGGCGCCGTCTTCTCTGCCGTCTTCACCAACCCGCCCATGGCCGACCCGGCGGGCACCGTGGTCCCCGGGCGGGCGCTCGTCATTCGCCGCCGCCGCGTCGTGCGGCGCGGGGTCGCCGAGTCGCTCACCATTTCGAACTACGCCCCCGGGACCCAGCGCTTCGAGGTGCGCATCGAATTTGACGCCGATTTCCGCGATATCTTCGAGGTGCGCGGGCTCCAGCGACGCTCCCCGCGCGGCGCCGCGGATGTGCTCGCCGGGCGCAGCGGCGTCCGCTACCGCTACACCGGCGCCGATGGCGTCACCCGGCGCACCTCGCTCCGCTTCGACCCGCCCCCGGCCGCCCTCGCCCCCGGCGCGGCGGTCTACCAGCTCGCCCTCGAGCCCCGCGAGACGGTGGTCATCGAGGTGCGGGTCGGCGTCGATGGCGAACGCGAACGGAGCCCCCTTCCGCTGGTGGTGGCGCGCGTGCAGGCGGAGGAGCGCGCCTTCCTCGAGGGGCTCGCCCGCTTCCAGTGCGACTACGAACCGCTGACCCACGCTGCCGAGCGCGCCCTGCTCGATATTGCCGCGCTGCGCACCCGCTTCGAGGACACCGAATTCATCGCCGCCGGCGTGCCCTGGTTCGATACCCTCTTCGGCCGCGACAGCCTGCTGACCGGCATCTTCCTGGCGCCGTTCGCGCCCCGCCTGCTCGGGGCCGCCCTGCAGGTGCTCGCGCGCTACCAGGCGCGGGAGCAGGACCCGGCCTCCGACGCGGCGCCCGGCAAGATCCCGCACGAGCTGCGCTGGGGCGAACTGGCGCGCGCCGGCGATGTGCCCTTCGGCCGCTACTACGGCAGCGTCGATGCCACCCCGCTCTTCCTCCTCGCCGCCCAGGAGTACCTGGCCTGGACCGGCGACCTGGCGGCCATCCGCGAACTCTGGCCCGCGCTGGCAGCTGCCGCGCGCTGGTGCCTCGGCGAACTGGAGCGCTACGGCGGCGTGATCGCCTACGAGCGCCGCTCGGCGGCCGGCCTCGAAAACCAGGGCTGGAAAGATTCGCACGATGCCATCCGCTGGCCCGATGGGCGGCTGGTAGCACCGCCGATCGCGCTCGTCGAAGTGCAGGCCTACGCCTGGGCCGGGCTGCAGGCGTTCGCCGACCTCGCCGCCGCCTGCGGCCAGCCCGACCCCGGCGCGGCGCGGGCAGCGAGCCAACTCCTTGTCGTGCTCGACGAGCGCTTCGGCCTGCCGGGGCTTGGCTTCGCCCTCTGCCTCGAACGTGCCCGGGAACCGGTGCCAACGCCCGCCTCCAACACGGGGCACGTGCTCTGGGCAGGGGCTGCGAACCGCGCCCGCGCCGCCGCGGCAGCCGCCCGCGCCTTCCAGTCGGACCTCTTCAGCGGCTGGGGCATCCGCACCCTCGGTGCGGGGGTGGTGGGCTACAACCCGCTCGGCTACCACACCGGCTCGGTGTGGCCGCACGACAACGCGATCTTCCTCGCCGGCCTCCGCCGCTACGGCTTCGATGACCTCGCCCTCCAGCTCGGCACCGCCTTCATCGAGGCCGCCCTCGCCTTCCCGGCCTACCGCATCCCCGAGCTCTACTGCGGCGACCCGCGCGAGCTGCGCCTCGTGCCGACGCCCTACCCGGTCGCCTCGCGGCCGCAGGCGTGGGCGGCGGCCAGCCTGCCCTATGTGCTGGCCGCGCTGCTCGGCGTCCGCCCGGCGGGCCCGCGCACGCTCGCAATCACCCGGCCGTTGCTGCCGCCGCCGCTGCGCTGGGCGCGGCTTTCGAACCTGCGCTTCGCCGATGCCGCCATCGACCTCGCCTTCCGGCGGGGCGCCTCCGGCGTGGCGGTCGAAGTCGAGGACGTCCGCGGTGATGTCGCCGTCCTCCTGACCGATAACTGGCCGGCGACAGGGCTGCACGCCCGGCTGCCCTGAGCCGGCCGCATCTTGACGCCCCGGTTCGCGGCCAGCCACCATAACCGCAGGGCCGCGAGCCTGCCGGCTCGCCGTTTCGCCACCCAACGACGATTCGAACACCGGGGTACGCAGCATGGAGACGATGCGCATCGCCATCGTTGCGCCGCCGTGGTTCGCCGTTCCGCCGGTCGGCTATGGCGGCATCGAACTGGTGGTCGGCTATCTCGCCGATGGGCTTGCCCGGCGGGGTCACCAGGTCACCCTCTTCGCCGCGGGCGGTTCCCGCACCGAAGCCCGGCTCGTCGCCACCTTCGCCGAGCCGCCCTCTGCCCTCCTCGGCGACCCCGCCGTGGAGGCGCGCCACATCCTCGCCGCCTATGACCACTGGCGCGAATTCGACATCATCCACGACCACACCTTCCTCGGGCCGGTAACCGGCGCCGCCCTGCCGGTGCCGCTGGTCCACACCCTGCATGGGCCGGTGACCGACGCCAACCGCGACCTGATCGCCGCCCTGGGCCGCCGCGCCCACCTCGTCGCCATCAGCCACCACCAGCGCTCGACGCTGCCCGCCGGGACGCGGGCGGCCGTCATCCACAACGGCATCGACCCGGCGGCCTTCCCCTTCAGCGCCGAGCCGGGCGACTACCTCCTCTTCTGCGGCCGCATCAACCCGGAGAAGGGCCCGGTCGAGGCGATCGAAATCGCCCGGCGCGCCGGCCTGCCGCTGCTGATGGTGGTCAAGATCAACGAGCGGCTCGAGCACGAGTACTGGGAGGCCGAAGTTCGGCCCCGCCTGCGCGGCCTCGATGTCGAAGTGAAGCAGCAGCCGCCGACCGAGGAGAAGCTGGCGGCCTACCGCGGCGCCCTCGCCACGCTCTTCCCGATCCAGTGGCCCGAGCCGTTCGGGCTGGTGCTGATCGAATCGATGGCTGCCGGTACGCCGGTCATCGCCTTCCCGCGCGGCTCGGTGCCGGAGGTGGTGCTCGATGGGGTCACCGGCTTCCACTGCCGCGACCTCGATGACGCCGCCGAGGCCTGCTGGCGGGCCAGGGAGCTCGACCGGCGCGAATGCCGCCGCCGGGTGGAGCGCCACTTCAGCGCAAGCCTCAATGTGCTGCGCCACGAGCAGCTCTACCGCGCCATCCTCGCCTCCGACGGCCGCGGCGAGCCCGCGCCCACCCTGCCGCTCGCCCTCGACGGCATCACCGCGCCGGGCCGCAGCTGAACCCCCTTGCCCCGCGCGCGCGGCAGGGGCGAAACTCCCCGGGGGCCCGGCGCGTGAAACTCTGGACTATCGGCTGTACGGGCACCACGGCGGAGGGCTTCTTCGAGACCCTGCGCGCAGGGGGCCCGAGGCGGCTTGTCGATAGCCGCCTGAACAACGTTTCGCAGCTCGCCGGCTTCACCCGCCGCGACGACCCGGCCTACTTCCTCCGCCAGCTCCTCGGCATCGACTGCGTCCACCGGCTCGACCTCGCGCCGACGGACGAGCTGCTGGGCGGCTACCGCGCCGGGAAGCTGACGTGGCCGGCCTGCGAGGCGGCCTACCTCCAGCTGCTGGATGCGCGCCGGGCTGCCGAGGCGGTGCCGCGGGAGCTGCTCGATGGCGCCGTCCTCCTCTGCAGCGAGGACCGCCCCGACCGCTGCCACCGCCGCCTGGCGGCCGAGTATCTCCAGCGGGCCTGGGGCGACCTCGACGTCGAGCACCTTATCTGCCCGGCGCCGCGCCCGGCGCGGAAACGCTGAGCCCGGCTCAGCCCGGGGGCGCGACCGGTGCCCGGTAGGCCGCCTGGGCGGCTTCGAAGCCCCCGGCGCGGGCGAGCAGCCCCGCGGCGCCGCCCTGCTCCGCCAGCAGCGCCAGCCCGAAGCGGCCGTACTCATCGCGCACCCAGCGCTCCAGGAAGTAACGGTCGCGCTCGCCGCGTGCGGCGGCATCGTGCACGGCCCGGTGCGCGCGGAGGTCGTCCAGCACCTCATCGACGCCCTCGCCGGAGAGGGCGCTCACCCGGAAGATCGGCGGCGGTTCGGCTTCGCCCGGCCGGGCGAAATCGATGCTCACCCGCAGGGCGTGGTAGCTCCGCCGGGCGGCCGCGCCGACATCGCACTTGTTGAGGATGAAGGCGTGCGGCACCTCCATGATGCCGGCCTTCATGAACTGCACCTGGTCGCCGCCCATCGGCTGGAGCACGAGGTAGACGCGGTCGGCCACGCGCTCGACCTCGACCTCGCTCTGGCCGATGCCCACGGTTTCGATGAACACGTACGAAAAGAGCCGTTCGAGCACGCGAATCACGGGGTAGGTGGCGCGCCCCATGCCGCCCAGCTCCTGTTCCGAAGGCTGGCTGCGGAAGAACAGCCGCCGTTCGCCCACCGGGAAGTGGACCCGTGTGCGGTCGCCGAGGATGGAGCCGCCGGAGCGGTGGCTCGAGGGGTCGATCGCGAGCACGGCGACGCTCGCCGACGGGTCGCTCGCGACCATGCGCGCGGCCAGTTCGCCCACCAGCGTCGATTTGCCGCTGCCGGGGGTGCCGGTGAAGCCGGCGACCATCGCCTGCGGAGCTGCGCCGCGCGCCTCGAACTCCGCGATGGCGGCGGCTTTCGCCTCGAGCGCCTCCGGGCGGGGGTCTTCGAACAGGCGGATGAGCCGCGCCAGCGGGTACTTGTCGAGCGCCAGCGCCCCCGCGACGAGGTCCGCGACCCCCGTCGCCGCGCCGGTCACCGCGCGCCGACCCCGGCCTGGTCTTCGACCACGTCCATGATGCGGCGCATCACATCGGCGAGGTCGAAATCGGCCGGGGTGAAGACGTGGCGCACGCCCATCGCCCGGAGGGCCGCGTGGTCGTCCTTCGGGATGATGCCGCCGACGATGACGGGGATGTCGCCGGCGCCGGCCGCGCGCAGCCCCTCGAGCACCTGGCGGGTGAGGTCGAGGTGGGAGCCGGAGAGGATGGAGAGCCCGACGACATCGGCGGCCTCTTCGACGGCGCTCTGGACGATCTCCTCGGGCGTGAGGCGGATGCCGGAGTAGACGACATCGAAGCCGCAGTGCCGGGCGGCCACGGCGATCACCTCGGCGCCGTTCGAATGCCCGTCGAGCCCCGGCTTGCCGACGACGATGCGCGGACGGTGGCCGGTGCGCCGCACGAACGCTTCGGCGCGCTCGCGCACCTCGGCGACGCGGCCGCCATCGACGAACAGGCGCTGGCCTTCAACCCCGGTGGGCGGGCGGTATTCGCCGAAGACGCGGCGGAGGGTATCGGCCCATTCGCCGGTGGTGACCCGGGCGAGCGCGCAGCGGATGGAGGGCTCCATCATGTTGCGGCCGGTGCGGGCCGCGTCCTCGAGGTCGGCGAGGGCCTCGGCCACGGCCTGCGGGTCGCGCTTCGCCTTGACGGCGGCCAGCGCCTCGAGCGTGCGGCGGGTTTCGGCCTCATTGACCTTGAAGATGCCGCCGTCTTCGCCGGTGAGCAGCGGCGAGGGCAGGCCCTCCGTCCAGCGGTTGACCCCGACGATGACCAGTTCGCCGGAGTTGATGCGGCTGACCCGCTCCGACATCGAGCGCACGAGCTGGGACTTCAGGTATCCCGACTCGACGGCCGCGCGGATGCCGCCCATGGCTTCGATGCGGGCGATCTCCTCGCGGGCCTGCTGCTTCAGCTCGTTCACCTTCGATTCGATGACGACGGAGCCATCGAAGATGTCGGGGTATTCGAGCAGGTCGGTTTCGTAGGCGAGGATCTGCTGGAGGCGGAGCGACCACTGCTGGTCCCACGGGCGCGGCAGCGAGAGCGCCTCGTTCCAGGCGGGGAGCTGGAGCGCCCGGCAGCGCGCCTTGCGGCTGAGCGTGACCCCGAGGGCTTCGATCAGGATGCGCCAGGCGTTGTTCTCGGGCTGCTGCTCGGTGAGGCCGAGGGAGTTGACCTGCACGCCGTAGCGGAAGAGCCGCTGCTTGGGGTCGGTGACGCCGTAGCGCTCCTGCGTGATCTCGTCCCAGAGCTCCACGAAGGCGCGCATCTTGCACATCTCTTCGATGAAGCGGATGCCGGAGTTCACGAAGAACGAGATGCGGCCCACGATCTCGGGGAAGCGCGCGGGCGGGACCTTGCCGCGCTCGCGGATCGTATCGAGCACGCCGATGGCGTTGGCGAGCGCGAAGGCGAGCTCCTGCACCGGGGTGGCGCCGGCCTCCTGCAGGTGGTAGCTGCAGATGTTGGAGGCATTCCACTTCGGCAGCTCATCGAGGCAGAACTCGTACATCTCGGCGATGAGCCGCAGGCTCGCTTCCGGCGGGAAGATATAGGTCCCGCGGGCGAGGTACTCCTTGATGATGTCGTTCTGGGTGGTGCCCTGCAGCTTGCGCACGTCTTCGCCGCGCTCGCGGGCCACGCCGATGTAGAGCGCCAGCAGCCACATCGCCGTCGCGTTGATGGTCATCGAGGTGTTCATCTCCGCGAGCGGGATGCCCTCGAAGAGCTGGTGCATGTCGTCGATGGTGTTGATCGGCACGCCCACCTTGCCGACCTCCGGCAGCGCCAGCGGGTGGTCGGAGGAGTAGCCGGTCTGGGTGGGCAGGTCGAACGCCACGGAGAGGCCGGTCTGCCCGGCGGCGAGGTTCTTGCGGTAGAGCTCGTTCGAAGCGGCCGCGCTCGAGTGCCCGGCGTAGGTGCGGAAAATCCACGGCCGGTCGGTCGCAGGGTTGCCGTTGGCGTCGTAGAGGCGGTGGGCGGCGCGCGCCTGGCCGCCGTCGCCGGTCGTTGGTGCGGTCATGGGCCCCTCCGGTGGGCGGGGGATGGGTGTCGGCCGGCCGCGAGCAGCGCGCCGCGGGCGGTTCGGCCGCGGGTGCAGGGGTCTACTTATGGTACACGGCACGGCGAGCATCGTTCGAACCCGGGTCATCGAAAAATTGCGATGAGACTGCATGTGTGCTTCACTGGCAGCCGTGTCCGCTGTGGTCGCCGCCGTTCGCCCTGCCCTCGCCCGCCGCTGGTGGCAGGTGGGGCTCGCCGCACTCTTCATCACCACCAGCTACGGCACCCTCTCGTACGCGTTCAGCGTGTTCGTCACGCAGAGCGGGCCGGCGGGCGAGTTCGGCGCCGATACGGTCTCGCTCGGCTTCGGCGCGGCGCTCCTGGTGAGCGGCGTCGCGGCGATTGCGGCAGGCACCGTCGCCGACCTCTTCGGGACGCGCCGCCTGATGGCGGGCGGGGCGGTGCTGGGCTGCCTCGGGCTGGCGCTGCTGGGGGCCTCCCGGGAGCCGTGGCAGTTCGTCGTGGTCCTGATTGTGGTGCTCGGCCCGGCGATGGCCGCCACCTTCTACGAGCCCGTCTACGTGCTCATGAACCGCTGGTTCGAGCCCGGGGCCCGCCCGCGTGCCTACGGGGTGCTCACCCTGCTCTCCGGCTTTTCGATCACCATCTTCACGCCGCTCACCCGCTGGCTGGTCGATGCTCTCGGCTGGCGGGGCGCGATGGGCGTCCTCGCCCTGGTCCTCCTCGCCGTCGGACTGGCGGTGCCGGCCGCCATCCGCGAACCCGCGGCGCCGGCGTCGGAACGGACGGGACCGGCGGTCTTCTTCCGCGAGGCGGCAGCGGGGCTGCGCGTCGCGTCCCCGGGGTTCTGGCTGTTCACGGCGGCGTTCTTCGTGGCGACGGTGGCCTTCAGCGGCTACCAGTTCCACCTGGTGGCCCAGCTCGAAGGGCGGGGGTTCGCCCCGGGCGCGGTGGCCGGGGTGGTGGCGCTGGCCGGGGTGGTGAGCCTGCCGGCCCGCCTCGTCCTGCCGATGCTCGCGGGGAGGGTCGCGAGCGCAGCCCTGCTCGCGGCCTGTTTCCTCGTCCTCGCCGCGGCGGCGGTGGTCTCGACCGTGGCCGATGCCTGGTGGCAGGTCTGGCTGGTGGTCAGCCTGTTCGGCGCAGTCTTCGGGGCGGTGTACCCGCTCCGCGCGCTGGTGACCTCGGAGCGCTTCAGCGGCCCCCACTTCGGCCGGCTCATTGGCCTGCAGGCGCTCTTCGTGGCCGCCGCCCGCGCGGCGGGGCCGGCGGCCATCGTCCTCGCGGGGACAACGCCGGCCGGCTACGAAACCGGCTTCCGGGCGGCCGCCGCGGTGCTGGTCCTGAGCGCGGGGGTCTGCTGGTTCGCGCTGCGCCGCCGCTGAAACGGGCGGAGGCGGGGGAGCTCCCCCGCCTCCGCGGTGCGTCGCGCCGGGATTCGCGGCCTCAGCCGAGCTTCTTGATCTCCTCGATCAGGGCCGGCACCACCTTCTTGTAGTCATCGATGATGGCGTACTTGGCCGCCTTCACCATGTTGGCGTCCGGGTCCTTATTGATGGCGACGATGTTCTTGGAGCCCGCCATGCCGGCCATGTGCTGGCTCGCGCCGGAGATGGCGACGGCGATGTAGAGGTTGGGCGAAACCACCTTGCCGGTGAGGCCGACCTGCTGGCTCGGCGGGTACCAGCCGAGGTCGCAGGCGGCGCGGCTGGCGCCGGTGGCGCCCTTCAGCAGGGCGGCCAGCTCTTCGAGCATCTTGAAGCCGGAGGGGTCGCCGAGGCCGCGGCCGCCGGACACGACGACCGGGGCATCCTCGAGGCGGACGCCGGTGCTCTCGGCCTTCGTCACGCCCAGCACCCTGACGCGGGCCTCGCCGGCCACGTCGATGGTCGACACGCTGCCTGCGCGGCTCGCATCCGGCTCGAGGGCATCGAACGACTTGGCCTTGACGGTGGCGATCGCCGGGTTGTTGCGGAAGGAGACCACGGCGCGGGCGTTGCCGCCGTAGCAGGAGCGGGTGGCGCGGAGCTTGCCGCCTTCGTACTTCAGGTCGACCGTCTCCATCGAGACGGCGGTATCGAGGGCGAAGGCGAGCATCGGGCCGAGGTCGCGCCCGAGGGCGGTCTGGCCCATGAGGACGATCTCAGCGCCGCTCTGCTGCAGGGCGGCCTGCACGGCGGGGAGGTAGACTTCCGCGAGGGCGCCGTTGAGGGCGGGGTTGGTATCGACGATGGCGGCGTCAGCGCCGAGGGCGATCAGCTCCTTGCCCAGCGCCTCGCTGCCGGCGACGAAGGCCGTGACGCTGCCGGCGCCGTCACCGGCCAGCTTGCGCGCCGCCCCGAGCAGTTCGCCGGAGATGGGAGCCAGCGCTCCCTCGTTCGCTTCTGCGATAACCAGGATGCCTGCCATGGGTGCGTCTCCTTAAATCAGCTTCGCGGCGCGGAGCTTCTGCGCCAGGTTGCGGGCCTTCTCTTCCGGCGTATCGCCCTCGATGATCTCGACGTTGCTCTCCACCTTGGGCACGTAGAGCGCATCGAGTTCGAGCAGGCGGTTCTCCTTGCCGAGCCCGCTGATGCCGAGGTCGGCCGCACCCCAGACCTGCACGGTCTTCTTGGCGGCGAGCATGATCTGGCGCAGCTGCGGGTAGCGCGGCTCGCCGAATTCGTTCGAGACCGAGACCACGGCGGGGAGCGGCGTCTCCACCGTCTGGAAGCCGTCATCGAGGACGCGCTCGACCTTCAGGCCGGCGCCATTCTTCTCGATGCCCTTGGCGACGGTGACGCAGGGCACGCCGAGGAGCTGGGCGATGCCGAGCGGCACCACGCCCATGTCCCAGTCGGCGGCGGCGCGGCCGGTGAGGACGAGGTCGGCGCCGCCGAGCTTCTGGATAGCGGCAGCCAGGGCCTTCGCGGTCTGGAAGTTATCGATGTCCTCGAACTCGGGCCCGGTGATGAGCACGCCCTCATCCGCGCCCATGGCGAGGGCGTGTTTGATGGCGTCGCGGGCCGAATCGGGACCCAGGCTGATGACGGTGACCTTGCCCGAGCCGGCGGCCTCCTTCAGGCGGAGGGCCGCTTCGGTGGCCTGCGGGTCGTACGGGTTGACGACCGGCGCGATGCCCTGGGCGGGGATCACCTTCTTGGCCGCCTCATCGACTTTGAACGATGCGGCGGGCGTCTCGGGGTCGGGGATTTGCTTGACACAGACGACGATGTTCACGCGGCCTTCTTTGCCTCCTGCGCGTTTCCGGTCCTCGTGCGGGGGAGCGGGCCCGGGGCGATTCCTGCAGTGAATTGGGGCAAACCCGGAGAAGCGTACCACACCCCGGAAGATTGTGAAATCTCGCACCAATGCTGGTCGGGCAGCCAGCCGACACGCCGGCCGAAACATCAACGTCATCGTTCCGAAATTCGTTCGAAACGCGACCGCAACGGGTACGAAACCCCGCGACTCTACCGTTCCCGCCATCCAGCGAGTGCCCGAGGGGCCCCGGTCGCCCTCGCTGGGAATCTCGGCTGCACGGCAGCACCGAACACACGGGGGTTCATGCGAATGCTCCAGCGCAAGGCCTTGCGCCACCTGCACCGGCCGCTCGGTATCCTGGGCGGCGTCATCCTCGCCATGGCCGTCTTCTCCGCCGCCTCCGCCCAGGAGCCGACGACCGAAGAGACCGTGGCCGACCTGGTATCGGCCCTCGATACCACCTGGCTCCTCGTGGCCGGCTTCCTGGTGTTCTTCATGCAGGCCGGCTTCGCCATGCTGACGGCGGGCTTCGTCCGCTCCAAGAACACGGCGAACATCCTGATGAAGAACATGATCGATGCCTGCGTCGGCGGCCTGCTGTTCTGGGCCATCGGCTACGGCTTCGCCTACGGCGCCTCGGATTCGGCGAACGGCTTCATCGGCTGGGGCAGCTTCTTCTTCGATGACCCGGCCGGGTTCGCCAGCTGGTTCTTCCAGTTCGCCTTCGCTGCTGCGGCGGCCACGATCGTGGCGGGCTCGCTCGCCGAGCGCCTGAAGTTCAGCGCCTACCTCATTTACACGGTGGTCATCTCCGGGTTCATCTACCCCATCGTGGTCCACTGGGCGTGGGATGTGAACGGCTGGATGTCGGCCTTCAACGAGGACCCGTTCCTCGCCAGCGGCTACATCGACTTCGCCGGCTCGGGCGTGGTCCACATGGTCGGCGGCTGGGCGGGCCTCGTCGGCGCCGCAATCCTCGGCCCGCGCATGGGCAAGTACGGCCCCGGCGGCCGGGTCAACGCCATCCCCGGCCACAACATCGGCATCGCCACGCTCGGCATGTTCATCCTCTGGTTCGGCTGGTACGGCTTCAACCCGGGCTCCACGCTCGGGCTCACCGGCGGCCTGGCCGAGCTTGCGGCGAAGGTCGCCGTCAACACTACCCTGGCCGCTGCGGCCGGCGGCGTGGCTGCGGTCCTCTACTCGAAGGCGCTCACTGGCCGTTACGACCCCGGCCTGCTGATCAACGGCATCCTCGCCGGCCTCGTCGGCATCACCGCGCCCTGCGCCACGGTCGACCCGTGGGCGGCGGTGATCATCGGTGCGGTCGCCTCGGTGCTGATGTATGGCGCGGTGCTCGCCATCGATGTGCTCAAGATCGATGACCCGGTCGGCGCGTTCCCGGTGCACGGCATCGGCGGCCTCTGGGGCGTGATTGCCGTCGGGCTCTTCTCGAGCGAAGCGGGCCTTGAGCAGGCCGGCTACAGCGACCCGAGCAAGTACGGCCTGCTCCTCGGCGGCGGCTTCGATCAGCTGGCGGCCCAGCTGGTGGGCGCCGGCGCCATCATCGCCTGGGTGGTGGTGACGGCCGGCATCCTCTTCCTCGGCATCAAGTACACCATCGGCATGCGCGTCCCGCCGGAGGAGGAAGAGAAGGGGCTCGACCTCCTCGAGCACGGCCTCGATTCCTACCCCGACTTCGGCCCCACCGGCCCCGGCGTCTTCAGCCCCGGCGCCTGAGCCGCTACGCTACCGCCCCGGGGCCGGCCCGGCCCCGGGGACCTTCCAGGGAGGAGTGCACACCACATGAAGCGCATCGATGCCATCATCCGCCCGTCCCGGCTCCCCTTCGTTCGTGAGGCGCTCGAAGAGCTCGGCTATGGCGGCATCACCGTCGCCGAGGTCAAGGGCCACGGCAAGCAGCGCGGCATCACCGAGCAGTGGCGCGGCCGCGAATACCGGGTCGAATACCTCTCCAAGGTCTGGATTCTCATCGTCGTCGACGACAAGGACCTGGAGCGGGTGGTCAACGCCATCGTTGATAACGCCCGCACCGGCGAAATCGGGGACGGCAAGATTTTCGTGAGCGACGTGCTCGACGTGATCCGCGTCCGCACCAACGAGCGCGGCCCGAAGGCCATCTAGCCGCCTTCCCGCCTGCGATAGTCCAACGGGGCAGCGGTTCCGCTGCCCCGTTGCGCTGCCCCGAAACACCGTCGTAACGCCCCCGCAAATCGCCCGAAACCGCCCGGACGCACGATGCGAACCATGCACCCCTGCCAGAGCTTCTCCCGCCGCGCGGCCGCGCCCAGGCCAGGGATGCCATGAGCGGCGAACCCTTCCGCAGCCGCGTCGCCACCCTGCGCGACGCCTGGGCGGAGCGCCGCGCCCTGCGGGCCATTGCCGGCGCGCACGATCAGGCCTCCCAGTTCGCCCTGCTGCGCACCCTCTGGGGCTGGGCGCGCGAGGCCGCCGAGGACATCCGCGCCGTCTACGGCCCATCGCTCGATGTCGCGCTCAGCCCCGAGCCCACGCCGGGCACGGCCAACCCCGCCTTCACGCTGCGCATCGCCGGGGAGTACACCCTCGCCTTCAGCCTGGCCGAGCGGCGGCGCGCCGGCGGCTCGCGCTGGTCGATCGCCGTCACCATCAGCACCGCCGGCGAGGGCAGCGTCACCCCTGCAGGGCCGGAGCGGCGCAACGGCCAGTGGACGCGCTCCCGCCTGCAGGAGCTGATCCTCTCGGTGCTGGGGGCGTACGAACGCTCCCGCTAGGCGGCGCGCTCCAGGATTTCGGCCACGCAGCGCAGGCCCGATTCGACCGCGCCCTGGAGCCAGCCGTGCGCCAGCGAGGCGTGCTCGCCGGCGAAGTGCAGGCGCCCCTCCGGGGCGATGATGTGGCGGTAGAGGTGCGTCTGCTGGCCGGGTTCGAAGAGGGCGTAGGCCCCGCCGGCGAATTCGTCCTGGTGCCAGACCTTGCTCGCCCCGAGTTCGAACTCCTGCCGCACGGCCGGGTGGATCAGCTCGAGGTTCTCGATCGCCTGGGCGAGCCGCTCCTCGGGGCTGAGGGTGCCCCAGCGGCGGGCGTCCTCGGCCCAGGTGTAGCTGGCCAGGAGGATGCCGCGGCCGCCCGGTTCGCCGCCGGCGGGGTAGACCACCGTGCGGATCGGCAGGTCCGTCACCGAGACGCCGCCGACGATGCCGTCGTCCTCCTCCCAGGAGCGGCGGCGGCACTGGAAGAAGATCTTCGTGGCCGCGTCGTAGGAGAGCGTCCGGATGGCCCGCTGCTTGCCGCGGCTGAGCGCGGGCGTGATTTCGATGTGGCGGAGCAGCGAGAAGGGGATGGTGATCACCGCGCGGTCGGCGGTGAAGGTGTGTTCGCCCGCGACGGTGCGGCAGCGGACCTGCACCCCCTCCTGCGACTGGTGGATGGCGATGACGCGCATCCCGTAGCGGATGCAGCCGGCCAGCTCCGCCAGGAAGGCGCGCGGCAGCCGGTCCATGCCGCCGGGGATGGTGACCACATCGGTGAACCAGCGGCCGGCCTCCTCGCGCAGCACCTCGAGGAAGGCGCTGTTCATGAACGGCTCCATATGGGTGAGCAGGCCCCACAGTTCGATGGCGCCCTGCGACCACCCGCGCGACTCAAGGAATTCCGCGAGCGAGTACTGGTCGTACTGGCTGGCCACCTCCTCCCAGCCGAGGTCGCCGTGGTGGGCGATGGTGGCCAGCAGCGGCGCAATCTCCCGCTCCCAGCGCGCGCCGATGGGCAGGTCGGCTTCGCCGGGCTGCAGTTCGAAATCGCCCGCGTGGGCGGCGGAATCGAACGCGCCGCGCCGGATGCGTTCGCCGTTGAACACCACGAACGTCTGTGGGTTCTCCATCACGAAGGGGACGGTGGGCAGGCGGAAGCGCCCA
>NZ_DAOUAO010000227.1:0-15559 GCF_034433535.1 Tepidiforma sp. | reverse complement strand
AATGGTCATGCCTGGCGACAACATCACCATGACCGTCGAACTCATCCAGCCCGTCGCCATCGAAGACGGCCTCCGCTTCGCCATCCGCGAAGGCGGCCGCACCGTCGGCGCCGGCGTCGTCACCAAAATCCTCGCCTAGCAGCACGCACCGAGGGGACCGGCACCATGGCACGACAACAAATCCGCATCAAGCTCAAAGCCTACGACCACCGCCTGCTCGACCAGTCCGCACGGCAGATCGTCGAGGCAGCCGAGCGGACTGGCGCCGCTGTTGCTGGTCCCGTCCCGCTGCCTACTGTCATCGAAAAATTCACCGTCATCCGCGGGCCCCACATCCACAAGGACGCGCGCGAGCAGTTCGAAATCCGCACCCACAAGCGGCTGATCGACATCATCGAGCCCACCTCCAAGACCGTTGACACCCTCATGCGGCTCCAGCTCCCCAGCGGAGTCGACATCGAGATCAAGCTGTAACCGCCATGACCATCGAAGGAATCCTCGGCCGAAAGCTCGGCACAACCCAGGTCTTCGACGAAAAAGGCAGGCTGCGCGGCGTCACCGCCGTGGAGGTGGGGCCCTGCTTCGTCACGCTCATCCGCACACCCGAGAAGGACGGCTATACCGCCATCCAGGTGGGTTATCAGGAGGACCCGCGCCTCAATCGTCCCGAAACCGGGCACCTGCGGGCCGCTGGCAATCTGAAACTGCGCCACCTGGCAGAATTCCGTACCGACGGCACCACCACCTACGCCCTCGGCGACCGCCTCGGCGCGGAGCTGTTCGAGCCCGGCACCCTCGTCGATGTCACCGCTACATCGAAGGGCCGTGGCTACCAGGGTGGTGTCCGCCGCCACAACTTCCGCGGTGGTCCCCGCACCCACGGCCAGTCCGACCGCCACCGCGCACCCGGCTCGATCGGCTCCGGCACCACCCCCGGCCGCGTGCTCAAGGGCACCCGCATGGCCGGCCACATGGGCGCCGAGCGGGTCACCATCCGCAACCTCGAGGTCGTCACCCGCAACGACGAGCGCGGTGTCATCTTCGTCGCGGGCTCGGTGCCCGGTCCGAAGGGTGGCCTCGTTCGCATCCGCAAAGCAAGGAAGGTATCGAAATGAAGCTCCCCGTCTTCGATACCGCCGGCAATCGCATCCGCGAGATCGACGCCGCCGACGAGGTGTTCGGCATCGAACCCAACGGCGCAGTCCTCCACCAGGCCTACGTCGCCCAGATGGCCAACCGCCGGGCCGGTCTCGCGAACACCAAGCGCCGCGGAGAAGTCGCCGGCTCCACCATCAAAATTCGGCGCCAGAAGGGCCTCGGCCGTTCCCGGCAGGGCTCCGTCCGCGCCCCGCACCACGTCGGCGGCGGCTCGGCACACGGGCCGAAGCCCCACAGCTTCGCGCTGCGCCTGCCGCGCACCATGAAGCGGCTCGCGCTGCGCTCGGCGCTGAGCAACCACGCCCGTGCCGGCAACATCCTCGTGGTCGACGGCCTCGCCGCGCCCGACGGCAAGACGCGCACCGTCCAGGCCATCCTCGACGCCCTCGGGGTCGAACGGCGCGCCGTCATCGTTTCGGGCGAACATAACCCCGATCTGGCCCGTGCCGCCCGCAACATCGAACACGTGACCACCCTCCCCGCCCAGAACCTGAACGTCGTCGACCTCCTCAATGCGCACCGCGTCGTGATGAGCGAAGACGCCGTGCGCAAGTGCGAGGCGCTCTGGGGAGGCGCCAACATCAAGCCGCAGCGCGGCCGCGCCGTGGAGGTCAGCTGATGCCGAACGAACTCCACCCCTACGCCGTCCTCATCCGCCCCATCATCACCGAAAAGTCGACCCTGCTCACCGCGCAGGATAAGTATGTCTTCGAGGTCGACCCCCGGGCCAACAAGACGCAAATCAAGGAGGCCGTTCAGCTCGCCTTCAACGTGCGCGTCGCCGAGGTCAACACCTTCAACGTCAAGGGCAAGCCGCGCCGCTTTGGCCGTCGGGTCGTGCATCGCCCGTCATGGAAGAAGGCCATCGTCACGCTCGTCCCGGGCGACAAGATTGAACTGTTCGAGGGGGTCTAGGCCATGCCGATCAAGCAGTACAAGCCCACGTCCCCCGGCCGGCGCAACGCCAGCGGCGCAACCTTCGAGGAGATCACCCGCTCGCGCCCGGAGAAGTCCCTCGTCGTGTCCCTGCGGAGCAAGTCCGCCGGGCGCAACAACCAGGGCCGCATCACCGTCCGGCACCGCGGCGGCGGCAACCGCCGCCTCTACCGCATCATCGACTGGAAGCGCGATAAGGCCGGCATCCCCGCAAAGGTCGTCTCCATCGAATACGACCCGAACCGCACGGCCCGCATCGCCCTTCTCCAGTATGCCGACGGCGAGAAGCGCTACATCCTCGCGCCCAACGGCCTCACGGTCGGCGCCACCCTGCTGAGCGGCCCCGACGCTGAGGTCCGCGTCGGCAACGCGCTCCCGCTGGCCAACATGCCGACCGGCACCCAGGTCCACAACATCGAGCTCACGCCCGGCAAGGGCGGCCAGCTCGTGCGCAGCGCCGGCGCTGCCGCCCAGCTGATGGCCAAGGAAGGCGAGTACGCCCTCATCCGCCTGCCCAGCGGCGAAATGCGCCGCGTTCGCATCGAATGCATGGCCACCGTCGGGCAGGTCGGCAACCTCGAACACTCGCTGATCAAGCTCGGCAAGGCCGGGCGCAGCCGCCATCGCGGCCGCCGGCCCGAAGTTCGCGGTGCCGTGATGAACCCGCGCGACCATCCGCATGGCGGCGGCGAGGGCCGCGCCCCGGTCGGTATGCCCGGGCCCAAGACGCCCTGGGGCAAGCCCACCCTCGGCTACCGCACCCGCAACAACAAGCGCACCGATAAGTACATCGTGCGGCGCAGGTCGTAGGACAGGAGCAGCGTATGTCCCGTTCCACCAAAAAAGGCCCATTCGTCCATCCCTCCCTCGAAAAGAAGGTGATGGCGATGCGGAACGCCCAGAACCGCACGGTCATCAAGACCTGGTCGCGGGCCTCGACCATCCTCCCGGAGATGATTGGGCTCACCATCGCCGTCCACGACGGTCGGCGGCACGTGCCCGTCTTCATCACCGAGAACATGGTCGGCCACAAGCTCGGCGAGTTCGCCATCACCCGCACCTTCCGCGGCCACGTCGCCAAGAGCGATAAGCAGAGCAAGGTGAGGCGGTAGCCATGGAAGTCCGAGCCGTTACCCGCGGCATGCCCGCATCACCGCGCAAGGTGCGCCTCATCCTCGAGCGCCTGCCCGGCCTCAGCGTCGACCAGGCCCTCGCGCTGCTCCGCTACGTCCCGTCGCCGCACGCCCGGACCATCTCCAAGACGGTCCTCTCCGCTGCTGCCAACGCCGAGAACAACTTCAACCTCGATGTGGACGACCTCTACATCAAGCGCGCCTACGCCGATGAAGGCCGCACGCTCAAGCGCTTCCGGCCCCGGTCCCGCGGCCGGGTGAGCCCCATTCTCAAGCGCTCCAGCCACATCACCATCATCCTCGACCAGAGGGAGGCCTAGCCCATGGGCCAGAAAGTCCACCCCCACGGCTTCCGCCTCGGCATCCTCTACGACTGGGAATCGAAGTGGTTCGCCGATCGCGACTACACCCAGAAGCTCCACCAGGACCTGGCCCTGCGCCAGTTCGTCCTCGATGAGCTCCGCGATGCGGCCATCTCCCGCATCGAAATCGACCGCAACGCGAACCTCACCACGATCACCATCCACACCGCCAAGCCCGGCATCGTCATCGGCCGCGGCGGCGCCAAGGTCGAGGAGCTGCGCGGCGCGCTCGAGCGCTTCACCGGCGGCCGGGTGCGGGTCAACATCCAGGAGATCCGCGTCCCCGAACTCGATGCCTACCTCGTCGCCCGGTCCGTGGCCGACCAGCTCGAGCGCCGCGTCGCCTTCCGCCGGGCCATCAAGCAGGCCGTGCAGCGGACCATGCAGCGCGGCGCGCGTGGCTGCCGCATCACCATCTCCGGCCGTCTCGGCGGCGCCGAGATGTCCCGCCGCGAAACCGAGACCCAGGGCCGCGTCCCGCGCCACACCCTCCGCGCTGATATCGACTACGGCCTCGCCGAAGCCCACACCACCTTCGGCCGCATCGGCGTGAAGGTCTGGATCTACAAGGGCGATGTCCTGCCGCAGCGCGCCGAGCGCGTGGCCGAAGAGCCTGCGCCCGAGCCCGTCGCCGCTGCCGTGCGCCCCGCCGAATCCGAGGGCCCCGCACATACCGCCATCTCCATGGAGCAGCAGGCCGCGGCCCGCGAGTCCCACGAGGGAGGCAACTGATGCTGCAGCCACGTCGTGTGAAGCATCGCAAGCAGCACCGCGGCCGCATGGACGGCTCGGCCCAGGCCGGCAACTACATCGCCTTCGGCGAATGGGGCCTCCAGGCCCAGGGTGCTGCCTGGATCGACTCCCGCCAGATCGAGGCCGCCCGCCGCGCAATGACCAACGAAATGAAGCGCGGCGGCAAGGTCTGGATCCGCATCTTCCCCGACAAGCCGGTGACCGCAAAGCCCGCCGAGACCCGCATGGGCTCCGGCAAGGGCGCCCCCGATCGCTGGGTCGCGGTGGTCAAGCCCAACCGCATCATGTTCGAGGTCGCCGGCGTCCCCGAGCACGTCGCCCGCGAAGCGCTCCGCCGCGCCTCGCACAAGCTGCCCATCCCCACCAAGATCGTCCAGCGCGAAGAGGCGGTGATCTAAATGGCCAAAAAAGCCCACGAATACCGTCAGCTCGACGATGCCCGGCTCGACCACGAGATTAATGAGGCCTACCGGGCCCTCTTCACCCTTCGCTTCCAGCACGCCAGCCGGCAGCTGCAAAACTACCGCGCCCTCCGCGAAGCCCGGCGCACCATCGCCCGGCTCCGCACCATCAAACGCGAACGCCAGCTCCAGGCGCTCGCAGAGCAGGAGTAGGCCCATGGGTACTCAGCGCGTCCTCCAGGGCACCGTCGTATCCAACAAGATGCAGAAGACGGTCGTCGTCGCCGTCGAACGGAAGAAGACGCATCGTCTCTACCACAAGGTCATGACCGTCACCGGCCGCTACAAGGCCCACGATGAGAACAACGAGTGCCGCCTCGGTGATGTCGTCCGCATCCAGGAATGCCGGCCGATGTCGAAAGAGAAGCGCTGGCGCGTCATCGAAATCGTCGCCCGCGGCGATGTCGCTGAAGTCGCGCCCGAGACCATCGGCCGCGACATCGAGCTCACCGCCCAGGTAGCACCCAAGTCGGAGGTCCAGGCGTGATCCAGCAGGAAACCCGCCTCAAAGTCGCCGATAACTCCGGGGCCCGCTCCCTCCTCTGCATCCGCGTGCTTGGCGGGAGCAAGCGCCGCTACGCCCGTCCCGGCGATGTCATCGTCGCCTCCGTCAAGGTCGCCCAGCCCAACTCCAACATCAAAAAGGGCGACGTCGTGAAGGCGGTCGTCGTCCGCGTGGCCAAGGAGTACGGCCGCCCCGATGGCTCGTACATCAAGTTCGATGAGAATGCCGCCGTCCTCCTCGCCAACGACGGCGAAAACCCCCGCGGCACCCGCATCTTCGGGCCCGTCGCCCGCGAGCTGCGCGACCGCAACTTCATGAAGATCGTCTCCCTCGCCCCGGAGGTGCTGTGATGCCCGCCAAGATCAAGCGAGGCGATAAGGTCGTCGTCATCGCCGGGAAGGACCGCGGCAAGCGCGGCACCGTGCGCCAGGTGATCACCAAGCACAACCGGGTGATCGTCGAAGGCGTCAACATCATCAAGAAGCACCAGCGCGCCCGCCAGCAGGGTCAGGCCTCGCAGATCATCGAGCGCGAAGCACCGATCCACATCAGCAACGTCATGCTCATCGACCCCAACACCGACCAGCCCACCCGTGTCACCTTCCGCCGCCGCGAAGATGGCACCCTGGTCCGCGTTGGCAAACGCAGCGGAGAGGACATCGAATAATGCCGCCCCGCCTCAAAGAGAAGTACCAGTCCCAGGTCGTGCCCGCTCTCCGCGAGCAGTTCGGCTACAAGAACGTGATGCAGGTGCCGCGCATCACCAAGATCTCCGTCAACGTCGGTCTCGGTGAAGCCCTGCAGGATGCCAACGCGCTCGACCGCACCGCCGAACAGATCATGGCGATCACCGGCCAGAAGCCGGTCATCACCCGAGCCAAGCGCTCGATCGCGAACTTCCGCCTGCGCGAAGGCAACCCCATCGGCGTTGCGGCCACCCTCCGCGGCGACCGCATGTACGAGTTCCTCGATCGGCTGATCGCGGCGGCGCTCCCCCGCATCCGCGATTTCCAGGGCCTCAACCCGAACGCCTTCGACGGCCGTGGCAACTACAGCCTCGGCATCCGCGAACAGCTCATCTTCCCCGAGGTCGACTACGACCGCGTCGATAAGGTCCGCGGCCTGCAGGTCACCATCGTCACCACCGCAAAAACCGATGAAGAAGGACGGCGCCTCCTCGAACTCCTCGGCATGCCGTTCCGCAGGAACTAGGAGCACACCCATGGCATCCAAAGGCATCGTCAACCGCGACCAGCGCCGCCGCGAACTCAACCAGAAGTACGCCGCAAAGCGCGCCGCCCTCAAGGCCGAGCTGAAGAAGGCTTGGGGCGACCCGAAGCGCGTCGCCGAGATCTACGACGAACTCCGCAAGCTGCCGCTCAACAGCAGCCCGACCCGCATCCACAACCGCTGCCTCGTGACCGGCCGCCCCAAGGCCTACATCCGCAAATTCGGACTCTCGCGCATCACCATGCGTGAATATGCCCATCGGGGTCTCCTCCCCGGAGTCACCAAGTCCAGCTGGTAAGTGCGCAAGCAAACGCCAGAGGGAAGGAACACATGAACGTTAGTGACCCCATCGCCGATATGCTCACGCGGATCCGCAACGCCAACGCGGCGCGGCACGAGACGGTGAACATCCCGGCCTCCAAGATGAAGATCGCCATCGCGAAGGTCCTCAAGGAAGAGGGCTTCATCCGCGACTACCAGGTCATCACCGAAGAGGGCAAGCCCCAGCCCAACCTTCGCGTGGAACTCAACTACGGCAGCCGCAAGCAACCCGTCCTGAACGGGCTCCAGCGCGTCTCCCGCCCGGGCCTCCGCGTCTACGTGCAGCGCCGCGAAATCCCGCGCGTGTACGGCGGCCTGGGCATCGCCATCCTTTCGACGCCCAAGGGCGTCATGTCCGGGCAGGAAGCCCGTCGCCAAGAAGTGGGCGGCGAGCTGCTCTGCTACGTCTGGTAAGGGGATCACGCCATGTCACGAATCGGACGCCAGCCCATCCCCGTCCCACCCAACGTCACCATCACCATCGAGGAAGGCAACCGCGTGGCCGTCAAAGGGCCGCGCGGCGAGCTCGCCCGGCAATTCCCCGGCGCGGTGCGCTTCAACCGCGAGGATGGCGTCATCACCGTCACCCGCGAGAGCGATGACGGCGAGCACCGCGCCCTCCACGGCCTCTCCCGCACGCTGCTGGCGAACATGGTGACCGGCGTCACCGCCGGCTTCACTAAGGTGCTCGAAGTCCAGGGTGTCGGCTACCGCGCGCAGATGCAGGGCAGCGCCCTCCAGCTCAGCCTCGGCTTCTCGCACCCCGTCATCGTCAATCCCCCCGAGGGCATCAAGTTCAGCGTCGAAGGCCCCCGCATCACCGTCGAGGGCATCGACAAGGAACAGGTCGGCCAGGTCGCAGCCAACATCCGCAAGCTCCGGCCCCCGGAGCCCTATAAGGGCAAGGGCATCCGCTACCTCGGCGAACGCGTCCGCCGCAAGGCCGGAAAGTCCGGGAAGGTAGGCAAGAAATGAGCACCACCACCAGCGTCGAAGCGCGCAAGCGCCGCCACCTCCGCGTTCGCAAGAAGATCAGCGGCACGCCCGAGCGTCCGCGGCTCAACGTCTTCCGCAGCGCCCAGCACATCTATGCCCAGGTCATCGACGACACTACCGGGCATACGCTCGCTGCCGCCAGCGACCTCGAGCCCACGATCGCCGCGCAGGCAGCCGGCAAGACCAAGACCGAGCGCGCCGCCCTCGTCGGTGCCGCCATCGCCGAACGCGCCCGCGCCCGCGGCATCGAACGCGTCGTCTTCGACCGCGGGGGCTTCCTCTATCACGGCCGCGTCCGCGCCCTCGCAGAGGCAGCGCGCGAAGCAGGATTGGGGTTCTAAATGGCAGACAATCGCCCCGAGCGGTACGAACAGTCCGCTCCCGAAGAGCTCTCCGAAAAGGTCATCTACATCAACCGCGTGGCCAAGGTGGTGAAAGGCGGCCGCCGGTTCTCGTTCTCGGCCCTCGTCGTGGTCGGCGACGGCCATGGCTCGGTCGGCGTCGGCCTCGGCAAGGCGAACGAAGTCCCCGAGGCCATCCGCAAGGGCGCCAGCCAGGCGCGCCGCTCGATGGTCAAGATCCCGATGAAAGGCGGCACCATCAGCCATCCCGTCTGGACCCGCTTCAAGGCCGCGAAGGTGATGCTCAAGCCCGCCAGCCACGGTACCGGCGTCATCGCGGGCGGCGCGGTTCGCTCGATCATGGAAGCCGCCGGCGTTACCGACGTCCTCGCCAAGACCTTCGGCTCCCGCAACCCCATCAACGTCGCTCAGGCCACCATCAAGGGCCTCGCCACCCTCCAGGACACCGACGGCGCCCGCGAACGGCGCCTCGCCATCGCCCGCGGAGAACAGTAAATGGCACGCCTCACCATCACCTGGCGCAAGAGCGCCATCGGCTACCGCCGGGACCAGAAGGACACCATCCGCAAGCTCGGCCTGCGCCGGCTCAACCACACCGTTGAGATCGAAGACACCCCCGCCCATCGCGGCATGATCGCGAAGGTCGCCCACCTCATCGACGTCAAGGAAGAAGGAGGCGCCTGATGTTCGGCCCCCACAACCTCCAGCCGCCGCGCGGCGCCACCCACGCAAAGAAGCGCGTCGGCCGCGGCAACTCCAGCGGTCATGGCACCTACGCCGGCCGGGGCCTCAAGGGCCAACGCTCGCGCTCCGGCAAGAAGCTCGCCTACGACGCGTTCGAAGGCGGGCAGTTCCCCACCTCCCGCAAGTTCCACGTCCTCCGTGGCTTCAACAACAAGTGGCGCGTGCCCTTCCAACCCGTCAACCTCGGCGCCCTCCAGCGCTTCGACGACGACACGACTGTCACCCCCGAGCTGCTGGAGTCCGTCGGCATCCTCAAGCACCTCCGCGAGCCCGTGAAGATCCTCAGCGAGGGTGAATTCACCCGGAAGCTCACCGTCACCGCGCACGGCTTCAGCGCCGCTGCGAAGGCACGCATCGAGGCCGTCGGCGGGACCGCCGTGGTCATCGGCGCCGACCAGTCCGAAAGCGGAGCCACCGCATGACCGTGCAGGCCGCCCAGCGCCCGCGCCTCCTCCAGGCCATGGTCGACGCCTTCCGCCAGGAAGACGTCCGGCGAAAGCTGCTCTTCACGCTCGCCATGCTGGTCGTCTTCCGCTTCGTCGCCCATGTCCCCCTCCCCAACGTCGACCGCGACGCGCTGGCGGCCGCCTTCGAAGGCAACGCCCTCCTCGACTTCCTCAGCATCTTCTCCGGCGGCGCCCTCCAGAACCTGAGCGTGGCCGCCCTCGGCGTCTACCCCTACATCACCGCCTCGATCATCATGCAGATCCTGCAGCCCCTCGTTCCCCGGCTGCGGGCGCTCGCTGAAGAAGGCGAGCAGGGCCGGCGCCGCATCCAGGTGATTACCCACTGGGTGGCCGTGCCCCTCGCCATGGTCCAGGGCTACGGCCAGATCCTCTTCATCAATGCCCAGGGCGCCGATGTCGTTCGCGACTTCGGCTTCCAGAACGACGTCCTCGGCACCTTCGCCACCCTCTTCACCCTCGCCGCCGGCACGATGTTCCTCGTCTGGCTCGGCGAACTGATCACCGAGAACGGCATCGGCAACGGCGTCTCCCTCATCATTTTCGGCGGCATCGTCGCGACCCTGCCCTCCCTCATCCCCAGCATCACCACCACCTCCATCCTCACCGTCCTCGGCTTCGCAATCGGCGCGCTCGCCCTCATCTACCTGGTCGTCTTCTTCCAGGAAGCCCAGCGCCGGGTCCCCGTCCAGTACGCCCGGTCAGCCTTCCGCGGCGGGCGCATGTACCGCCAGCAGGGCCAGAGCCACATCCCCCTGCGCGTCAACATGGCTGGCATGATCCCCCTCATCTTCGCCTTCTCCATCATGATCCTGCCCGCCACCATCGCCTCCTACTTCATCAACTCCGGCGGCTGGGTCGAATCCGTAGCCCGCTTCTTCGTCGACCAGTTCCAGGGCGGGCGAGGCGGCGGCGGCACCGGCTGGTACTGGCTCATCCTCTTCATCCTCGTGGTCATCTTCACCTTCTTCTACACGATGGTGCAGTACCAGCAGCAGCAGATCGCCAAGAACCTCCAGCGGCAGGGCGCCTTCATCCCCGGCATCCGGCCGGGCCCGCCCACCGAGGCCTACCTCATGCGCGTTGTCACCCGCATCACCTGGGCCGGCGCCTTCTTCCTCGGCTTCGTGGCCATCATCCCCTTCTTCGTCGGCCTCTTCACCGATGTCCGCGCCCTCACCATCTCCTCCACCGGCTTCCTCATCGTCGTCGCCGTCGTGCTCGACACGATGAAGCAACTCGAAGCACAACTGCTCATGCGCAACTACGAGGGGTTCATTCGCTAACGTGTACATCGTCCTGCTTGGTCCACCCGGCGCCGGCAAAGGCACCCAGGCGCAGCGCATCGCCGCTGCGACCGGGCTGCTGCACATCTCCACCGGCGACATGTTCCGCGAGCACGTCAAGAACAACACCGAGCTCGGCCAGCTCGCCAACCAGTACATGTCCCGCGGCGAGCTCGTCCCCGATGAGGTCACCATCAAGATGCTGCTCGAGCGCATCAGCCGCGACGACGCGAAGGCCGGCGCCATGTTCGATGGCTTCCCCCGCAACGTCGCCCAGGCCCGCGCGCTCGACGAGGCCCTCGCCGCCCGCGGCGCCCGGGTCGATCGCGCCCTCCTGATTTCCGTCCCCGACGAAGAACTCGTCGCTCGCCTCAGCGGACGCTGGATCTGCCGCAATTGCGGCCGCCTCTACCACGAGCGCAACGACCCGCCGGCCGCCCCCGGCCGCTGCGACGCCTGCGGCGGCGAGCTCTACCAGCGTGACGACGACCGCCCGGAAGTCGTCCGCTCCCGCCTCGAAAAGCAGAAGCCGCCCGCCGACCTCATCGAGCACTACCGCTCGGCCGGCGTCCTGCGCGAAATCAACGGCCTCCAGTCCCTCGAGGCCGTCACCCACGACCTCCTGGAGGCCATCAAGTAGCCGCATGGCGATCAAGCTCAAGTCCGAGGAAGAGATCCGGCTGATGCGCGAGGCGGGCCGCCTCGTCGGGCGCACCCTTGCCCAGATTCGGGAGATGGTGCGCCCCGGCCTCAACCTCCTCGACGTCGAAGCCTTCGTCCGCCAGGAATTCAAAAAGGCCGGCGCGAAGGAGACCTTCCTCAACTATCGCCCCTCGCCCCGCTACCCGCCGTACCCCTCCAACATCTGCATCTCGGTGAACGAGCAGCTCGTCCACGGCATCCCCACCAACCGCGAGCTCAAGGAAGGCGACATCGTCACCTTCGACCTGGGCGCCACGCTCAACGGCTACGTCGGCGACTCCGCCATCACCGTCGGAGTCGGCAAAATCAGCCCGCTCGCCGAAAAGCTGATTCGCGTGACCGAAGAGGCCCTCTGGGCCGGAATTCGCGCGGCCCGGGCCGGCAACTACCTCAACGACGTCCGCGGCGCAATCGAAGACGCGATCAAACCGCACGGATTTGGTATCGTGAAAGGGTATGGCGGCCACGGCGTCGGCCGCGATATGCACGAAGAACCGCACATCGAAAACTTCCGCCAGCGCTTCCGCGGGCCCCAGCTCCTGCCAGGGCTTGTCATCGCGCTCGAACCCATGGTCACCGCCGGGTCCCCCGAGGTCGTCGAGGGCCCCGACGGCTGGACCGTAAGCACGAAAGACGGTAGCTTATGCTGTCATTTCGAGCATACCATCGCCGTCCGCGCCGAGGGTGAGGCCGAAGTCCTCACCCTCCCCTGACGTCACCATCACACCACCCGAGGGGCTATGGCCAAAAAGGACGCAATCGAAGTCGAAGGAACCGTAGTCGAACCGCTGCCCAACGCCATGTTCAAGGTCGAACTCGCCAACGGCCACGAAGTCCTCGCCCACGTCAGCGGCAAGATCAGGATGAACTTCATCCGCATCCTTCCCGGCGATCGCGTCCTCGTCGAACTCTCACCCTACGACCTCACCCGGGGTCGCATCACCTACCGCTTCAAATAGCCCCGGCAGGGCCCGCCAGGAGAACCATGAAAGTACGAGCTTCCGTCAAACCACGCTGCGATAAATGCAAAGTGATCCGCCGGCACGGCCGCGTCATGGTCATCTGCGAAAACCCCAAGCACAAACAGCGGCAAGGATAACCCCACATGGCACGTATCGCTGGAGTCGATATCCCCAACGACAAGCGCCTCGAAGTCGCGCTCACCTACATCTATGGCATCGGCCCCACCCGTGCCAAAGAGGTCCTCGCCGCCACCGGCATCTCGCCCGATGCGCGCGCCCGCGACCTCACCGATGACCAGGTCCTGCGCATCCGCGATTTCATCGAAAAGAACTACATCGTCGAAGGGGACCTCCGCCGCGAAGTTCGCCAGAACATCGCCCGCCTCATCGAAATCAACTGCTACCGCGGCCAGCGCCACCGGCGCAACCTCCCCGTCCGCGGACAGCGCACCCGCACCAACGCCCGCCAGAAGCGCGGCGCACGCAAGACCGTCGCCGGCAAGAAGCGCGCAGGAAAGAAGTAACAGGAGCACCCCATGGCCGACCAGAAACGTGGCGCCGACAAGAATCGCCGCCTCAAGCGGCGCGAACGAAAGTCCATCCCGCGCGGCCGCGCGTACATCAAGAGCACCTTCAACAACACCCTCGTCACCCTTACCGATCCCAACGGCAACGTCATCGCCTGGGCATCGGCCGGTGGCTCCGGGTTCAAGGGCTCCCGCAAGGGCACGCCCTTCGCGGCCCAGGTTGCCAGCGAGAACGCCGCCCGCCGCGCCATGGAGCACGGGCTGCAGACCGTCGAGGTCTACGTCAAAGGCGCCGGCTCCGGCCGGGAAGCCGCCATCCGATCCCTCCAGGCCGCCGGCCTTACCGTGACCGCCATCCGCGACGTCACCCCCATCCCCCACAACGGCTGCCGCCCGCCCAAGCGGCGCCGCGTCTAGGAGCTCCACCACCTATGGCACGCTACACCGGCCCCGTCTGCCGCCTCTGCCGCCGCCACGGCGAAAAACTCTTCCTCAAGGGCGAACGCTGCTTCACGCCCAAGTGCGCCTTCGAACGCCGGCCCAACCCGCCGGGTCCCCGGCCCGCACGCCGCCGCAAGATCAGCGACCGCGGCCTCCAGCTGCGCGAAAAGCAGCGCGCCCGCGCCTCCTACGGCGTCCTCGAGAAGCAGTTCGTCAAGTACTACAAGGAAGCCATCCGGCGGCCCGGCGTTTCCGGCGAGAACCTTGTCCGCCTCCTCGAAACCCGCCTCGACAACATCGTCTACCGCCTCGGCTTCGCCGATTCGCGAGCCCAGGCCCGCCAGATCGTTCGCCACGGCCTGATCGCCGTCAACGGCCGCAAGGTCGATATCCCCTCCGCGCACCTGAAAGAGGGCGATACCGTCACCTTCACCCCGCGCGGCGTCCGCAGCGAGTACTACAAGATCCTGAACGAGACCATCAAGTCCAAGAACCCGCCGTCCTGGCTGAGCCTCGACCTCGCCACCATGACGGGCAAGGTCACCGCCCAGCCCGCGGTTATCCCCGGCGAAACCCATCTCTTCAACGAAAACGTCATCATCGAGTACTACTCGCGCTAACCGCGTAACGGTTGAGGCACCCCACCATGACCGACACACTCGACACCCTCGGCCGCGCCACCGAAACCGTCACGCCGCGGCTCACCGTCGAAGACGAGACCGCAACCTACGCGCGCATCATCGCCGAGCCCCTCGATGCCGGCTACGGCATCACCCTCGGCAACGCCCTGCGCCGCGTCCTGCTCTCCTCGCTCGAAGGTGCCGCGATCGTCTCCGTCCGCATCGACGGCGTCCAGCACGAGTTCTCCACCATCCCCGGCATGGCCGAGGACGTCACCGAATTCCTCCTCAATGTGAAGGAGATCCGGCTCAAGCCCGTTTCCGACCGCAACGGCACCCTCACGCTCGACGTGCAGGGGCCGGCCATCGTCACCGCCGGTGACATCCAGGTCCCAGCCGATTTCGAGCTGGTCAACCCCGACCTTTACCTCGCCCGGCTGGAGACGCCCGGCAGCCGCCTCAGCGTCGAATTCCACGCCGAAACCGGCAAGGGCTACGTCCCCGCCGGCAGCACGGAGGGCCTGCCCATCGGCGTCATCCCGGTCGACGCCATCTTCACCCCCATCCGCAAAGTCAACTACCGCGTCGAAAAGACCCGCGTCGGCCAGTCCACCAACTACGACCGCCTCATCCTCGAGATCTGGACCGACGGCACCATCAGCCCCATCGACGCCCTGGGCACCAGCGCCGATATCCTCATCGACCAGTTCCACCTCTTCCTGCAGTTCGCCCGGCCCGATGCCGTCGGCGCCTATCCCCCCGCCCTCGGCGCCCCCTCCGGCACCCTCGCCCTTGCGCCCGACCGTTACAACACCCCCATTGAGGACCTCCAGCTCTCCGTCCGCGCCTACAACTGCCTCAAGCGCAGCGGCCTCATGACGGTCGGCCAGGTCCTCGAAAAGACCGAAGACGAGCTGCTCGGGCTGCGCAACTTCGGGCGGAAGTCCTACGACGAGCTCCGCGAGCGCCTCGCCGAGCTGGGCTACATCGACCCCAGCCAGCCCGGCCTCGTCCCCGTGCCCGATGCCGGCGGCCGGCCCGGCGCCGCCCGCCCGCAGCGGCCCGCCCAGCGCCCGACCAGTGTCCGCACCAGCGCCGTCATCCTCGATGACGACGAAGAAGACGAAGAAAACCTGAGCGCCCTCGGCAAGGCCCTCAAAGAAGCGCTGCTCCGCGACGGCAGCGCCGAGGACCTCATCGGCGCCGACGACGAGGAGTAGCACCATGCGTCACCGCGTAGCCGGCCGCCACCTTGGCCGCGAAACCAGCCATCGCCTCAGCCTCTACCGTAACCTCGTGACCGACCTCCTCCGCTACGAGAAGATCACCACCACCGAGGCCAAGGCGAAGGAAATCCGCCCGATGGCGGAGAAAATCATCACCCTCGGCCGCCGCGGCGACCTCCACGCCCGCCGGCAGGCCCTCCGCTTCCTCTACGACCCGAAGGTCGTCAAGAAGGTCTTCGATGATATCGGCCCCCGCATGAAGGACCGGCCCGGCGGCTACCTGCGCATCACCGCGCTCGAACCCCGCCGCGGCGATGGCGCGCGCATGGCCACCATCGAACTGGTCGACATCGCCGGTCCCGTCATCCTC
>NZ_DAOUAO010000226.1:0-30107 GCF_034433535.1 Tepidiforma sp. | reverse complement strand
TCGCGCGCCTCGTCGGCGGCCTCTGCCTGCCAGTCCCCGGCCGGCTGCTGCGGTTCGCCCCGGAACCTGGCGAAGGGGTCCTCCTCCGGGACGTCGCGCGCCTCGTCGGCGGCCTCTGCCTGCCAGTCCCCGGCCGGCTGCTGCGGTTCGACCCGGAACCTGGCGAACTGGTCTTCCTCCGGGACATCGCTCGCGGACCCGGCCGGGCTCTGTTCCTCCAGCTCCCAGTCGAACGGCTTCAGGAACTCCTCCGGGATCTCCCGGATGTCCTCGCCCAGCGGCTTCTTCTTCGCCCACTCCCGCATCGCCGCCAGCCCCTCGGAGAGCCCCGCACCGCCCTCCTCCTCGCCCTCCGCGCGGTTGAGTCCGAAGAACTCATCCCACTTGCTGCTCCGGCGTGGCTCACCCGGTTCCCCCTCGCGCCGGCGCGGCGCGAGGCGCAGCCCGCCCGCAGGTGTATCGGGAACCGGCTCCATCGGCTCCCCGGGCGCCGGTGCCTCCTCGACCCGGCCAGCCGGCGCCTCGCCGGGCATCGTTGGCGGGGTGTCCTGCGTGTGCCACCCGGCGGCCGCCGCATCGACTTCCTCCTCGACCACCCCGTGCTCCCCGGCCGGGAGCCCAAACTTGCGATGCTGCTCTTCCCGTCCCCGCTCCGCCCACTGCTGCATCTTCGCGAAGATGCTCGCCTCGTCCTCGGGGTTGTCGTTCTCTGGCTCGCGGGCCGCGTCCTCCGGTCCCGGCCACGCACCCGGGCCGAAATCCCAGTTCAGACGGCGTTCCCCCGGCTCCTCGCGGCGCGGCCGCAGCCGCAGCGGCGGAGGCTCAGCGGGAGGCGTCGGCCCCTGCGCCTGCGGTTGCTCGAACGGCACGCCCCGGTTCGTCGCGTCGTCAGCTGCCCGGCCGAACTGCTGCTCGCCGAGGTTCCAGCCGCCGCCCGGCCCCGCCCACGGGTCGCGCTCCGTCGAACGCTCGCGCGGACGCAGCTGCAGTCCCGGTTCCTCCTTCGGCACCACCGGCCGCTCCGTCGACCACTCCTCATCCTCCTCGCCAGCCTCGTCGAACAGCGGCAGCCGCCGCGCTCCGGCCTGCCCGGGTTCTTCGTCCTTCTTCTTTCGTCCGAATCCGAACAATCCGCCCCGCTTCTTCGGCTCGGGGGCTGGCTTCCGGAGGACAAAGGGGCTCGGCCGCGATTCCTGCTCCGCCCCGCTCCGCAGCCGCTCGCGCAGCATCCGATTCTTCTCTTCCTGGCGCCGCCAGGCGTCACTCGGCAGATCGAAGTACCAATCCTGCGGGTCCTGCTGCCCCGACTCCAGTTCGTCGAGGGGCCGGCCTTCGCCATTGTCCATCGTCATCAGAGTACCATAGCCTCCCCGGCGCTCCCGGCGGCGTCTCCGCGTCGCCCTTTACAGCCGATTGACCTACCCTCGGCCAGCATGACCAACCCGCCCGAACCCCCGGACGAGCACCTGGTCTCTTTATCGAAAGACGGCAATCTCGACGCCTTCAACAGGCTCGTCGACCGCTACCAGTCCGCCGTCTACTCCCTCTGCTTCCGCCTCCTCGGCGAACGAACCGCCGCCGAAGACGCCGCCCAGGAGGCCTTCCTCGCCGCTTATCGCGGCCTCGCACGCTTCCAGGAGGGCTCCTTTCGCAGCTGGCTCTTCCGCATCGCCGTCAACCAGGCCCGCGATGAGCTTCGCCGCCGCGGCCGCCGGCCCCGCACCGACTCCCTCACCCCCCGCGACGACCCCGAAGCGCCGGCCTTCGACCCCGCCGACCCCGCCCCTGGCCCCGCCGAATCTCTCGACCACGCCGCCCTTTCCGCCGAACTCGAACGCGCCCTCCTCCAGCTTCCCTTCGACCAGCGCCAGGCAGTCCTCCTCTCCGACCTCCACGGTTTCGCCTACGACGAGATCGCCGCCATGACCCGCACCTCCCTGGGCACGGTCAAATCCCGCATCTTCCGCGGCCGCGAACGCCTCCGCGCCATCGTATCCCGCAACCCGGAACTTTTCGGGCGCCTCCATCGTCCGGACCAGCGAGGGGACCCATGATCCAGCGCCTCCTGCATCGCCACCGCCGCTTCGAAGCCCTCGTCGTCGCCGCCGTCGATGGCCGCCTCGATTCCGCCGGGCAGGCCGCCTTCGAACGCCACCTCGCGGGCTGCAGCCGCTGCCGGGCCGCTTTCGAAGCACAGCGCGCCCTCCGCAACGCCCTCGCCTCCCTCCCCCTGCACGAGCCCTCCCGCTCCCACCGCCTCACCCCGGCCATGCTCGCCGAGGCTCGCCCGGCCCCGGCGCGCGTCCCTCCTTCGCTCATCGTCGCTGCGCGCCTTTCCGCGGCGGCCGCAGTCGCCGCCTTCGCGCTGACCGCCGCCTTCACCCTCGCCGGCGGCGGCGACGAGGGCTCGCGTGAGCTCGCCGCGCCCGAAGTGAAGGACGCCCCCGGGGCCGACATCATGGCCGCCGGCACCCAAAGCCCCGAAGACGCGCGCTCAAGCGCCCCGGAGACGCCGGAACTCGCGCCCACCCCGGTCCCCGGCATCGCCTCGCCGCCGGGCGGCGGCGCCTCCGGCGCGGGGGCCATGTCGCCCACGCCCGAACCGCCGCAGACTGGTCGTCCGGAGCCCACCCCCGCCGAGGCCGGCGGCGAGTCGGTCGCCCCCTTCGCCACCGGAGCAGAATCGCCCACGGCCCCGGACGGCGCGCCGCCCGCCGATACGCTGGTTCCCACCGCAACCGCGCCCGCCGACGACTCCCCGCCGCGCTGGCCCCTTGCCCTGGCCGGCGTCCTCGCCGCCGCGGCAGTCACCGCACTCGCTGCCCTCGAATTCCGCCGGAGGCGCTCCTCATGAACCGCCGCATCGCCGCACTCGCCGCCATCCCCGCACTCGCCGTCGCCCTCGTGGCCTGCGGCGATGGCGATACCATCAATCTCCCCGCCCCGACCGCCGTCGAAGGCATCACCGTCAGCGGCACGGGCGAAGCGTTCGCTCCCCCGGATGTAGCCACGCTCACCCTCGGCATCGAAATCTCCGCCCCAACGGTCGCCGAGGCCCGCGAGCGCGCCGCCGATGCCGCCGACCGCCTCATCGCCGCCGTCAAAGCCAACAGCGTCGAGGACCGCGACATCCAGACGACCTACATCGCTCTCAACCCGCTCTACGACTACACCCCCACCGGCTCGCCGCCCCGCATCACCGGCTACTCGGTCGCCAATATCCTTACCGTCCGCGTTCGCGACCTCGACCGGGTCAGCGCGGTCATCGACGAGGCCCTCGGCGCCGCCGGCGATGCCGCCCGCCTCAACGGCATCCAGTTCGGCATCGATAACCGCGAGGCACTCCTCCGCGAGGCCCGCGAGAAGGCCATCGCCGATGCCCGCGCCCGCGCCGAGACTTACGCCGCTGCCGCCGGCGTGCGGGTCGGCGAGGTTCGCAGCATCTCGGAAGTCTCTTCACCCTCGGTCGTCGTCCCCCGCGCCCCCGCGACCGGCGCAGATGCCCGCGGCACGCCGATCGAGCCCGGCGAAGCCTCCCTCTCCGTGACCGTGACCGTGACCTTCGCCCTCGCCCGCTGAGCCCGGCAACGGCCGGTAAACCTGCCCGCCCCGGCCCTTGCCGGGCCCCGCCGCCACACCCCACGCTACGTCTGTGAAGCTCGTCATCGCCGCGGTGCTCACCCCGCTGGCCGCCATCCTCGTGGTCGCCGGCGCTGCCTGGGCGGTGCTCGCCTCGTCGCCCGGGACGGGCCCCGCCGCGACCGCCCCCGAACCCACCTCCGCCCCCCTGCCCACGCCGGCCGCTCGCCTCACGCCCGAGGGCAACGTCTGCCAGGGCACCGCCCGCCTCCCGGACCCCGGACAGCCGCGCCAGTTCCACCCCGAATACACGCAGATTGCCGAAGCCGCCGGCATCGCCATCGTCGCCAACAGCAGCGTCTCCCCGCGCGCGCTCGAAGCCGCCCGCGCCACCGTCGAGCGCTTCTTCCGCGACAACGACCTCGAACAGCAGCTCGCCGCCGATGGCGCCTACGTCATCGTCGCCGCTTCCGACCAGGGCGTGCTCGACCTGCCCGAGTTCCGCTGCCTCGACGACAGCGCCGCCCGCGACTTCTTCACCCACGTCTGCGGCGTCGCCGACCGCGCCGATTACCCGGTCGTCACCGTCAACGAAGACGACCTCCTCGGGCGCCGCTCCGGTCCCTGCGGAGGCCTCAACATCCTCTACCACGAACTGGGCCACCTCGTGCAGGGCTGGGCCCTGCCCCCGGCCGACTACTTCGACGTCCGCCAGTACTACCAGGACGCAATCTCCGCCGGGAAATACCGCGGCGACTACGCCGCCACCAACGCCAACGAGTACTTCGCCGAGGGCACCCAGGCCTACTTCCTCCACAGCGACCTCGAAGGCCGCCGCGACCGCGCCTGGCTCAAGTCCTACGACCCCCAGCTCTACGAACTCCTCGCCCGTACCTACGAGGAGTGACGGGAGTAGGGAGAAAGGGAGAAAGGGAGAAAGGGAGAAAGGGAGATAGGGAGAAAGGGAGAAAGGGAGAGGCCGCTCCCGGCTCCCCGCTCCCTGCTCCCGGGCAGGGCGGCCGCGCGGTGGGGCTCCCGGTTCCCGGCTCCCCGCTCCAACCTCCCACCTCCAACCTCCCACCTCCGACCTCCCACCTCCCGCCCCCTTGCCCTCGGCTCCGGTACGGCAGTACCGTTAACCATCCGGTAAACCAACGCCGGCCGCCCGAAACAGCCATGAGCGTTGCGCAAGCTCCCGGAGCTGTACCTCTCACCCGTTCCCGCCGGGTTCGCCTGGCGGCCGCTGAGGCCGCCATCACGGCTGCCTTCATGATCGTTTATTTCTACGTCCGCGGTGTACGCCCCGACGATGTCGACGGTGCCGTCGCCCGGTCGCTCCACCTCGTGCGCCTCGAACAGCAGCTCGGGCTCTTCCACGAAGTCCGCTGGCAGGCCGCCTTCCTCGAGAACGACCTCGCCATGGCGATCGCGAACTGGGTCTACGCCTGGGGCCATTACCCCGTCATGCTCGCCATCGGCCTCTGGCTCTTGCTCAAGGACCCCATCCGGTTCCGCTTCGTCCGCAACGTCCTCGTCGTCTCCGCCCTGGTCGGTATCGCGACCTACTGGCTGCTGCCGGCTGCACCCCCGCGCCTAATGGCGGTCCACGGCTATGATTTCGGCTTCGTCGATACGGTCCATGGCGCGGCCAGCAACGTGAACTACTTCCAGCCCGGTCCCTTCGTGAACGACTACGCCGCCCTGCCCAGCTTCCACTTCGGCTGGATTCTGCTTTCGACCATGGCCATCTGGGTCAACACCCGTAGCCGCGCGCTTCGCACCATTGCCGTGGCCATGTCGGCCGTCATGTGGTGGGCCGTCACCGTCACCGGCAACCACTACTTCTTCGACATGATCATGGGCGGGGTGGTGGTCGTTCTCTCCTGGTGGTTTGTCCGCTGGCTCGGCGATGTCCGCCTCCGCGAGCTGCCCGCTGCGGCCCTCCGCCGGTTGCGCTGGTAGCTCTAGCGCCGCGCCGCGCAGACCTCCCCGGGCTCCGACAGCGCGGCCTCGAAACCGGGCAGGGGAGCGCCAGCCCGCTGTTCCGTCCGCCGGCGCTGCTTCCGCTGCCGCTCCGCGAGCATCCGAAGATGCGCCCGCTCGAAGACGAACGCGCAGCCCTCGCAGATGCCGTGCGAGACCGGGCCGGGGCCGTCTGCGAGCAGCTGCTCGCACCAGGCACACACCACACGCATTACTGGTCCCCCCTGCGCGAAATCGGGCGCACCCTGATCGTCACTCGGGCGGCTGCCCCCCAACAATCGGGGAAATCCCTGAGTGGCAGCCGCCCCCGGTCAACTGCACGTAATTCCGGATGGTCAGTTCGCCCCCTGCCCGGCGAGCGAACCCGGGCCCGCCCGCCCTCGGTCCGGTATCACCACCTCGCCCGCCGCCGTACACTCCACCGCCGTGGGAACCCCCGAACCACCGGGCCGCCGCGCCGCGGGCTCCCTGCTCGACGAGCTGACCCGCCAGCTCGACACGACCCGCCGCCTCCTCACCGTCAGCCCCGACGACGTTGCGGAGCAGGCGCTCGCTGCCCTTCCCGGTGATGCTGCCTTCGAAGCGCGCATCGCCGCCGGGCTCGCTGCGCCGCCCCTCGCCCGGCCCGCCGAGTTCCCCGCGGCTCACCGCCTGGCTATCCGCGCCCTGGAATTGCTCGACCGCGAAGGCCCCGGCGGGCTCGCGCTGCCCCGGGGCTTTGGCCCGGCCCGGCCGCTCGCCGCCCTCGTGGCCGGCTTCGTCGCCGGGTACATCGTCCGGGGCTACACCCGCAGCGTCGCCTCCCGCCTCGCCGGCCTGTACGCCCTGCGCGAGGCGCAGTGTCCCGCCGGCTCGGCCGAGCGCCGTCTCCTCGCGGCCGCCCGCGCCGAGATGCAGCGGCTCCTCCCGGCCTTCAGCGGCGGGGGCGTCGGCGCGCCCATCCTTGTTGGCGCTGGCGCGGTCCTCCCGCTCCTCGCCTCCGCCGGGCAGTACCTTGGCGCCGTCGACCGCATCCCCGGCCCGGTGATCGCGGCGCTCTTCGCCGGGCTGTTCGTCCTCTTCCTGCTGCTCTCCTCGCTGCTCCTTGCCGGGGCGCGCCACGCCCACCGCCGAGCCCTCCTCATCGCGGGCAGCCCGCTCGCGGCCCTCTGGCAGGCGATCGGCAACGCCGGCGAACCCCCGGGCGATGATGCCCGCCTCTTCGCGACCGTGGCCATCGTGCTCTCCGGCGCCGTCTGGCTGCTGCTTCCGGTCGGCGGGGTCCTTGCCTACCTGCTCGGCTGAGCTGAAAACGCCCTCGGCGGGCTGGGCTCCTACAACCCCCGCAATTCCACCGGCCGTCCCCGCCATTCCGCCACCTCCCCAATCCGCATCGACCCCGCGACCGCGGCCAGCACCCCTTCGGCCTCATCCCGCCCGACCATCAGCACCAGCCCGATGCCCATGTTGAAGACCTCGTACATCTCCTCCCGCGACACCTGCCCCCGTCGCTCGATCAGCCGGAAGATGCCCGGCACCTCCCACGCTGCGGTGTCGATCACGGCCGTCACGCCGCCCGGCAGGATGCGCGGCACATTTTCGACGAACCCGCCGCCGGTGATGTGCGCCATCCCGTGCACCCGGTCGATCACCGGCCGCACCACCCGCTCATAGGGCACGTGCGTCGCAAGCAGCGCCTCGCCCAGCGTGGCCCCGCCCAGCTCCGGCGGCCGCTCCTCCAGCCGTCGCCGCGTCTCCTCGGCGGGTTCGCCGTTCGCAACGTCGAGCACCCGCCGCGCCAGTGAGAAGCCGTTGGTGTGCAGGCCGGAGCTCGGCAACCCGATCAGCACATCCCCCGGCCGAATCTTCGAGCCGTCGATGATGCGGTCGCGCTCCACCACCCCCACGATGAATCCGGCAAGGTCGAGCTCCCCCGGCGCGTACACGTCCGGCATGTCAGCCGTCTCACCGCCGAGCAGCGCGCACCCGGCCGCGGCGCAGGCATCGGCCACGCCGGCCACCAGCGCCTCCTTCTGCTCGTTCGAGAGCCCGTTCCCCGCGATGTAATCGAGGAAGAACAGCGGCTCTGCCCCGCACACGAGGATGTCGTTCACGCTGTGCCCCACAATGTCGGGGCCGCACAGGTCGAGCCGGCCTGCAGCCAGCTGCAGCTTTACCTTTGTCCCGATGCCGTCAGCGCTCGCAGAGAGCACCGGGTCCCTGTACCGCTCGCCCAGCCGGAACAGCCCCGAGAACGGGCCCGCGTCGCTCAGCACCTCAGGCCGCCGTGCCCGCGCGAGGATACCCGGCAGCCCCTTCGCAAACCGGCTGCGCGACCGGATATCCACCCCGGCCGCCGCGTACTTCCGTTCCTCCGTCACCCCCACAGCCTACCATCCGCCACCCCTGGGTGCCCCGCTCCCCGCTCCCGGGGCGGTGCCGGCGGGCGGGGCTCCCGGCTCCCTGCTCCCCCGGGGCCGGGGCTCTGGGTGGCGTGGCTTTCGGCTCCCCGCTCCCTGCTCCCGGCCGCGGGGCGGGGCGGCGGGGCCTCCAACCTCCCACCTCCAACCTCCCACCTTATACTGCTCGCATGACCGTCTCCCCGCCCCGGCGCCACCCCCTGCGCGACCGCTTCGAAGCCGAGCGCCGCCGCTCCGCATTTCTCTCCTTCCTCGCCGGCGCCGGCATCGGGATCGTCGCCTTCGATACCTGGGTCTCGCACTGGCTGGGCATCCCCGGCGGCGTGCTGGTCGGCGGGTTCGCCTACGCCGTCACCTACGGCTACGAAACGCTCATGTGGCGCAGGCACCATGGCCGCTGACCTCTCCCACCTCGACGACCGCGGCGCCGCCCGCATGGTCGATATCTCCGCCAAGCCCGAGACCGACCGCACCGCCGTCGCCGAGGCCCTCGTCGTGATGCGCCCGGAAACCCTCCGCCTCATCCTCCATGGCAACGTCCCCAAGGGCGATGTCATCGCCACGGCCCGGATCGCCGGCATCATGGCCAGCCGCCGCACCCCCGACCTCATCCCGCTCTGCCACCCCCTCCTGATTACCGGCGCCGCCATCGACATCGAGCCGGCTTCCGAGACCACCCTGCGCATCCGCGCCACCGTTCGCACCACCGGCCGGACCGGCGTCGAAATGGAGGCGCTCACCGCCGCCACCGTCGCCGCCCTCACCGTCTACGACATGTGCAAGGCCGCCGAAAAGGGCATTCGCATCGAGGGCATCCGCCTGCTCGAAAAACACGGCGGCAAGAGCGGCGACTGGCACGCCCCCGGCGAGCCTACCCCTCCCGGTACAGCCCCTGTGCCCGGATGATCGCCTCCACGCCCTCCGGCACCAGGTAGCGGATCGGCCGGCCTTCCCGCACCCACGCCCGCACCAGCGTCGAACTCACGCCCATCCGCGGCATCTCCACCACCTCGAAGCCCGCCGGCACCGGCGTCCCCGGCTTTTCCGCCACCACCACGCGCGCCAGCTCGCGGATGCGCCCCGGCTCCCTCCAGTTGGGCAGGTCTGCCGCGGCATCGCTGCCCACCACCAGCACGAGGTCGTCCAGCCCTTCCCGGTGGAGCTCCTCGAGCGTGTCCACGGTGTAGCTCGGCCCCGGCCGGCGCACCTCGCGCCCGTCGGCAACGAACGCCGGGTTCCCCGCAACGGCCGCTTCTACCAGCGCGAGCCGCACCGGCCCCGGCGTCACCTGCCGGCGCTCCGACGGCGCCACCCGTGCGTTCTCCGCCGTCCCGGTCCCCGTTTTCCGGTAGGGGTCCCCGGCCGGCACGAACAGCACCCGCTCGCAATCGAACTGCCAGCGCGCGCACTCCCCCAGCACCAGGTGCCCCAGGTGCGGCGGGTCGAACGTTCCCCCGAGCACCGCGACGCGCCCGTTTGCCACCCCGCCAGTCTCCCGCCCCGGCCGTTCGGCGGCAACGCGGCGCCCTGTTAGCACTCATTGACAGGGAGTGCTAATATACGAGCCGCAGACCACAACACCCCTCCCAAGAGGTACCCATGGCAAAGCAGCTGCTCTTCGACGAAGAAGCTCGTCATTCCCTGAAGCGCGGCATCGACGCCCTCGCCGATGCCGTCAAAATCACCCTCGGCCCCAAGGGCCGCAACGTCGTCCTCGATAAGAAGTTCGGCGCCCCCACCATCACCAACGACGGCGTCACCATCGCCAAGGACATCGAACTCGAGGACCCCTTCGAGAACATCGGCGCCCAGCTGGCCAAGGAGATCGCCTCCAAGACCAACGACATCGCCGGTGACGGCACCACCACCGCCACCGTCCTCGGCCAGGCGATCGTCCAGGAAGGCCTCAAGAACGTCGCTGCCGGCGCCAACCCCATGGCCCTGAAGCGCGGCCTCGAAGCTGGCGCCGCCGCCCTCGTCGAGGCCATCAAGAAGAACAGCATCAAGGTCACCGAGCGCGCCCAGATGGCCCAGGTGGCCACCATCTCCGCCAACAACGACCCCTCCATCGGCGAGCTCATCGGCGAGTGCATGGAGAAGGTCGGCAAGGACGGCGTGATCACCGTCGAAGAATCGAAGTCCATCCAGACCGAAGTCGAGTACGTCGACGGCATGGCCTTCGACCGCGGCTACATCTCCCCCTACTTCGTGACCAACCCCGAGCGGATGGAAGCCGTCGTCGAAGACCCGTACATCCTCATCACCGACAAGAAACTCTCCAGCGTCCAGGAGATCCTCCCCGTCCTCGAGCGCATCCTCCAGGTCACCAAGAACCTCGTCATCATCTGCGGCGATCTCGAAGGCGAGGCCCTCGCCACCCTCGCCGTCAACAAGCTGCGCGGCACCATCAACGTCCTCGCCGTGAAGGCCCCCGGCTTCGGCGACCGCCAGAAGGACAACCTCGGCGACATCGCCGTCCTCACCGGCGGCCAGGTGATCTCCGAGGAGATCGGCCGCACCCTCGAGAGCGTCGACATCAGCGACCTCGGCCGCGCCCGCCGCGTCGTCTCCACCAAGGAGGAGACCACCATCATCGAGGGCAAGGGCAAGAAGAAGGACATCGACGCCCGCATCGCCCAGATCCGCGCCATCCTCGAGGAGG
This sequence comes from Tepidiforma sp., assembly GCF_034433535.1. Lineage (GTDB taxonomy): Bacteria > Chloroflexota > Dehalococcoidia > Tepidiformales > Tepidiformaceae > Tepidiforma. Next base: position 19,484 of record NZ_DAOUAO010000226.1, on the reverse strand, counting down.
CCAAGAGCGACTGGGACCGCGAAAAGGCCCAGGAGCGGCTCGGTAAGCTCGCTGGCTCCGTCGCCGTCATCAAGGTCGGTGCCGCCACCGAAGTCGAGCTCAAGGAGAAGAAGCACCGCGTCGAGGATGCCCTCAGCGCCACCCGCGCGGCCGTCGAAGAGGGCATCGTGGCCGGCGGCGGTGTCGCCCTCATCAACGCCGCCCCCGCCCTCGATAAGCTGAAGCTCGAAGGCGACGAGGCCACCGGCGTCCGCATCCTCCGCCGCGCCCTCGAAGAGCCGCTGCGCCGCATCGCCATCAACGCCGGCAAGGACGGCTCGGTCATCGTCGAAGAGGTCAAGAAGCTGCCCAAGGGCCACGGCTACGACGCCCAGCGCGATGAGTTTGGCGACATGATCGCCAAGGGCATCATCGACCCGGCCAAGGTGACCCGCTCCGCGATCGAGAACGCCGTCTCCATCGCCGCGATGGTCCTCACCACCAACTGCCTCGTCACCGAGAAGCCCGAGAAGGAGCAGACCCCGACCCCGCCGCCCATGTACTAGGCGGCACAGCCTCCCGGGAACCGACCCGGCATTCCCCGAGGGGGTGGAACGGCAGCGCCGGGCCACCCCCTCTTCCATCCCCGCCAGAGGAGCCACCCATGCGCACCGAAAACGGGATCGACATCGATATCCACGCTATCGAACGCATCCTCGCCGAGGGTGACCTCATCACCATCGGCTTCTCCCTCTTCCCGCTTCGCCTCCTCGTCGATACCCGCGAAAATGCCGTCCAGGGCCAGTGGGCCGGCCTCGTCGAACCCGTCGCCTCGGTCCAGGAACGCTACCTCTGGCTCGGCAAGCACCGCGGCTCCTTCGGCCCGCCCCGCGCCTTCGCCTTCTTCGTCTGGCCCCGAACCGTCCGCAACCTCGTCGAACGCGGCACCCTCGGCATCCTGCGTGGCCGCCTCCGCGGCCGGGCGCTCGACGACTTCGACGCCGCCGTCGAGCAGGCCCTCGAACTCGAACGCCAGGCCATGATCGACGCCTGCAAGGGCGGCCCCGCCTGGCCCGCCATCTGGGAGGCTCAAGCCGCCCGCTGAATGCGCCGAAACCCCCGGTATGGGGACCTTGCGGGACGCCCTCTTCGTCCTCGAGCACAAGCGCATTGTCATCCGCGGGCAGGTCCAGGGCATCGGCATCCGCCTCTGGCTGCGGAACGTCGCCAATACCCTGAACCTCTTCGGCTCCTGCCGCCTCCTCCCGGATAACACGCTCGAAGTCCACGTGCAGGGTGAGCGGTCGCTCGTCAAGCAGTTCGTCGTCGCCTGCAAGCGCGGCCCCTCCGGCGCCCGCATCGACGGCATCGAACTCGCCGACCTCCCCATCGACCGCCACCTCGGCGCCTTCACCGTCGAGCGTTGAGCTCGATAAAGGCCATCTTTTTCTCGATCGAAATGTCGCTGGTGTGAAGGGTGTCACCGACGTAGCCTCATTCCATGGCTGAGTGGTCTCTCTTCACCAACCACGCGAACGTCCTCCTCGCCATCACCCGCAACCCCGATATCCGCCTGCGCGAGCTCGCCGCCGAAGTCGGCATCAGCGAACGCGCCGTCAAGCGCATCGTCGCCGACCTCGAGCGGGCAGGCTACCTCCAGCGCGAGCGCCACGGCCGCCGCAACCACTACAACATCAACCCCGATGCCACCGTCGCATCGCCGGTCGCCCGCGGCCTCCACCTCGGCGCCCTCGTCGCGGCCCTCCTGCCGATGCTCGCGCAGACCCTGTAGGGGCTCCCCCGCCCGGGAAGACATCGCGCCCGGCCCGCGCCACAATCCGCGCATGGAACTCTACGACGCCATGCGCACCGCCTTCTCCGCCCGCGAATTCACCCCCGACCCCGTCGACGACGCCACCCTCTACCGCATCCTCGAAAACGCCCGCTTCGCCCCCAGCGGCGGCAACCGGCAGGGCTGGCGCGTCATCATCATCCGCGACCCCGCCACGAAAGCCGCCATCGCCGAGGCCGCCATCCCCGCCGCCCGGCGCTACGCCGCCCAGGTCGCGGCCGGCGAAAACCCCTGGAACACCGTCCACCCCACATCCCTCAGCGCCGAGGCCATTGCCGCGACGCCGGTCCCTCCCGTCCTCACCGAACCCTACCGCCAGGCGCCGGTCCTGCTCGCTGTCTGCGTCGACCTCTCCGTCGTCGCGGCCATCGACCAGGACCTCCCCCGCATCGGCATCGCCAGCGGCGCCTCCATCTACCCGTTCGCCTGGAACATCCTCCTCGCTGCCCGCAACGAAGGCCTCGGCGGCACACTCACCACCATGCCCATCGCCCGCGAGGACGACCTCCGCGCCCTCCTTCACCTGCCGCCCCACGTCGCTGTCGCCACCATCATCACCCTCGGCCACCCGGCCCGCCGCCTCACCCGCCTCAAGCGCAAACCGGTCGAAACCTTCGCCACGCTGGAAACCTTCGACGGCCCCGCCTTCACCCGGCCCTGACCCGGCTGGCAGCCCGCCGACCGATCCGGTAGATTTCCGCACGCACCCGGGCCGGCGCTGCGCCGCCCCGTCCCACCCCCTCCCGAAAGGCGATGCCATGTCCCCCGAGCCCCAGGTTGTCTCCGTCCGCAACGGCGCGTTCCAGGTTCCGGTCTACCGCAAAGGCTCCGGCCAGCCGCTCCTCTACCTCCATGCCGCCGGCGGCGTGCGCAAGGGCATGACCCCCGAGATGCTCGCCCTGGCCGAGCACTACGACGTCATCGTGCCGACCCACCCCGGCTGGGACGACACCCCCGGCCTCGACCAGATCGACGACATCCACGACATGGTCGTCTACTACCAGGACTTCTGCGACGCGCTCGGCCTCACCTCCTTCCACCTCGCCGGGCACAGCATCGGCGGCATGTTCGCCGCCGAGCTCGCTGCCGCCCGCCCCGACCTCGTCCGCAAGCTCGTCCTCGTCTGCCCGGTCGGCCTCTGGATGGACGAGGCCCCCGTCACCGACCTCTTCATCCTCACCCCGTCCGAGCTGCCGCGCGTCATCTTCGGCGACCTCTCGAACCCCATCATCCCGCAGCTCTTCCAGCCCCCGGCGAACGAGGACGAGCTCGCCGAGAACTACTACTTCCAGCTCGCCAACTTCGCCGCCACCGGAAAGTTCATCTGGCCCATCCCCGATAAGGGCCTCAAGAAGCGGCTCCACCGCATCAAAGCCCCCACCCTCATCGTCTGGGGCGACCAGGACCGCCTTGTGCCGCCCGCCTACGCCGAACTCTTCCGCTCGAAGATCGCCAACAGCCAGGTCGCCATCATCCCGGGCGCCGGGCACATGGTCCCGCTCGAAAACACGCCCGAGTTCACTCGCGTCGTGACCGAGTTCCTCGGCTAAGCGTCGCCTGCCGGCACCGGCACCACGGGGTCGCCCGCCCGAACCACGCCTTCCTGCAGCACCCGGGCGTACACCCGGCTCCATCCCGGGTGCTGCGCGTGGTGAATCCGGTTGAAGTCCCTGCCGGCGAACGAGCCCGCGATCGTCTTGCACGGCGTCGTGTAGCGCGTCACTTCGATCACGACCTTCGGCCCCAGCCGCCACCGCGACCCCGGCACGAACAGCTCCCAGTCGATCCCGGCGACCGTTACGTTCTCGCCGGTGGACCCCGGCGCTATCGGGTGCCCCTCCTCCTGCAGCGCCGCGATCCGTTCCAGCGAGAACAGGCAGAGCGCCCGCTCCGGGCCGCCGTGGATGCCCGGGTGCGCCTGCCGGTCGCCCTCCAGACCCAGCTGCGTGACTCGCGCCTCGCGGACCGCCGTCTTGGGCACGCCCCCGCCCGAGCGCTGCAGGCTCGCCACCCGGCCCTCAGCCGCCACGCCGCTCCTCCGCGAACACCGCGAACGTCCCGAGCCCCTTCGCCACCAGCCGCTCGCCGTTCCGCACCTCCGATTCCAGCACCACCACGCGCCTGCCCCGGTGCAGCACGCGCGAATCGCACACCAGCCGCCCGGAGCGTACCGACGCCATGTAGACCATCTTCAGCTCGATCGTCGCGCACGATTCATTCGGCTCCAGCACCCCGTAGACGGCCGCCCCCATGCCCGTGTCCGCCATCGTGTACAGCACCCCGCCGTGCACCACCCCGTGGGGGTTCAGGTGCTTCTCTCCAACCTCGAGCTCACAGCGGGAGCTGCCCTCGCCCCGCTCCGTCATCTCCAGCCCCACCAGCAGCTGAAACCCCATCGGCGGCCGCGATTCCTTCGCCACGGCCGAATCCTACCGTTTCCCGGCCCGGCCCGCACCGGCGCGCGGCTCCCCGCTGGCACTACACTGGTGCCGTATGACCAGCTGCCTCGTCCTCCTGCCCGCCGCTGCTGACATCCCTTCGGACGTTCCCGGCGCCGAAGTGCACCGCTACCGTTCCGGGCTCGATATCCCCGGCATCCTCCGCGGCTGCCCCCTCCCGGCCGTCATTTGCGCCGATGCCATCGACCCCGCCCACGAAGGCGCCGTGGCCGAGGCGATCCGTCACCATCCCCCCCCCGTGGTCGCCGTTCGCTCCGCGCCCTGGGACGGCGAAACCCCCGACCCCATCGCCGCCGCTGCCCGTGGGGTGGTGGCCGGCTTCGGCCTGCGCGGCGTGTTCCGCGCCGCCGAGCTCTTCAGCCAGCCCCCCGCCTGACCTCCGCCCCCGGCGCGTCCCCGAGTTCCGCACGCAGCGCCCGGATCTGCGCCGCGTGTTCCTCGCTGTGCGCAGCCCCGCGCTCCAGCAGCTCGCGCACGGTCACCTCGCGCCCTTCGAGCAGCCCGAAGCGCTCAAACGCGCGGCCGTCGACCTGCCGCAGCAGCTCCGCGTTCGAAAACACCAGTGCGTCGTAGAGCGCCAGCGCCGCCTCCGGGCTCCGCCAGAGGTACTGGAGCCGCCGCTTCCAGGCGTCCGCCTCCCATGCCGGGAGCTCCGGCGCACCCTCACTGCCCAGGATCAGCCGCAGCCGCGCCCCCCGCATCAGCTCAGCATCGGCCAGGTGCACCAGCACATCCCGCACCGACCACCCCTCCCGCCCCGCGCGCGACATCGTTGAAGGACCCGTCCCGTCCAGCGCCGACCGCACCGCCATCGGGCCTGCGATGTACCGCGCGAAAACGTCAGAAAGTTCGGCCGGGAGCCGCGGCATTGCGCCATTCTACGGCCCCCGGCCGAACCCGCCTCAGTCGTGCAGCTCGGCCGCTGCCACACGCACGGCCATCCGCGAGCCGAACAGCAGGCATCGCTGCCCGTGCTCCTCGGCCGCACGCCGCGCCGACTCTTCATCGCGGAAATTCGCCCGCGCCGCAGCGCAGCGGCACGCGACCTCCTGCCAGCCCCGCCGCGTCGAGACCAGCACGCGGTAGACCATCGCCTATTCCCCCTGCCCCTTCGAGAAAGCCGCCTCGCCGTCGAACGTGCAGAGGTGCTCGGTCTTGATGAAGTCCACCCCGGCGGCCGCGAGGCGGCTCAGCAGCCCCACAATCGCCCCGTGCGTGGTCGGCCCATCGGCCATGAAGCGGCAGCGCCAGTGGTCGGTGCAGAACGTCTCCGGCAGGCCCTCCGGCCAGACCTTCACGCCGCGGTTGGTGATCATCGTCAGGCGCAGGCCGTCGCCCTCGTGCTGCCGCAGCAGGTCGGCCAGGGCATCCGGCGTCGTCGAGGGGTTGTGCACGAATACGTCCACCCCGATCGTCTCCTTCTTCGCCGGCGGCAGCTGCTTCAGCGCCGGCGGCTGGAACCCGCCGCCAGCCGCGTAGGAAACAGCCTTCAGCTGCTCGGGCGCCTGCCCCAGCCGCGCGATCACCGCGTCGGCAAACGCGAGCGTCCCGACCTTCTGCTTGCTGACGCCCTCCTCATAGATGTCATACGTGTGGATGCCGTCTTCGATGGTCCGCAGCCAGGCGTTGTGCACCCGGGTGGCGACATCCGCCTGCCCGATGTGCACGAGCATCATCACCGCACCGAGCAGCAGCCCCGAGGGATTCGCCAGGTCCTGCCCCGCGCGCCGCGGCGCCGAGCCGTGAATCGCCTCGAACATCGCGCCGTGCTCGCCGATGTTCGCCGAACCGGCCAGCCCCACCGAGCCCGCAATCTGCGCCGCCACGTCGCTCAGGATGTCCCCGTACAGGTTCGGCAGCACGATGACATCGAACGCTTCCGGCGTATCGGCCAGCTTCGCCGAGCCGATGTCCACAATCCAGTGCTCGGCCTCGATGCCCGGGTACTCGGCGGCCACCTCCTCGAACACCTTGTGGAAGAGGCCGTCGGTCATCTTCATGATGTTGTCCTTGGTGAAGCAGGTGACCTTCTTCCGGCCGTTCAGGCGCGCGTATTCGAACGCGTACCGCACGATCTTCTCGGTCCCGGGCCGGGTGATCAGCTTCAGGCACTGGTAGACCTGGTCCGTCTGCCGGTGCTCGATGCCCGCGTACAGGTCCTCCTCGTTCTCCCGGATGATGACGACATCCATCCCGGGGTGCTTCGTCGCCACGAACGGGGCGTAGGCCGTGCAGGGCCGAACGTTCGCGTACAGGCCCAGCGTCTTGCGCACCGTCACGTTCAGGCTCTTGAAACCGCCGCCCTGGGGCGTGGTGATCGGCGCCTTCAGGAACACCTTCGTCCGCCGCAGCGAGTCCCAGGCCTCCGGCGCAATCCCCGCGCTGTAGCCCTTCATGTAGGCCTTTTCGCCGATTTCGATCTCCTCGATCTCCAGCGCGGCCCCCGCCGCCTCGAGGATGCGCAGCGTCGCATCCATGATCTCCGGCCCGATGCCGTCGCCCCGGGCCACCGTGATCGGTACGCGTGTCGTCGTCATGTACTCCTCCTCACGCAACCCTACCCGAAAACACACGAACTGTAAATCATGAGTTATAGAGCGTATATCAGGTGACCGAACGGACCCGCGATGGCATCATCAGGACAACCCCAACCCCGGCAGACCGCGTGACCCGTTCCTGTCGATTGCCCCGCTGCGAGGCCAGCCGCCCGTGAGCCCTGCCCGCGGTCCGCAGCCCGCGCCCTCCTCGCGCCGGAACCTCCTGTTCATCTGGATTGGCGTCTTCGTCGGTCTCATGGGCGCCAACTTCGTCTTCCCCTTCATCCCCTTCTTCATCCAGGAGCTCGGGGTCGAAAGCGAATCGCAGGTCGCCTTCTATACCGGCCTCACCGCCAGCGCCACCGGACTCTCCCTCACCCTCACTGCTCCCCTCTGGGGCTCCCTCGCCGACCGCTTCGGCCGCAAGCCCATGTTCCTCCGCGCCCTCATCGGCGCCGGCCTTCTCATCGGCGTCATGGGCATCGCCCAGGCCGTCTGGCAGCTCGTCATCCTCCGCTTCCTCATGGGCGCCTTCGCCGGCACGATGGGCGCTGCCGCCGCCCTGGTCGCTGCCACCACCCCGAAACAGGATGTGGGCCGCGCCCTCGGCACCCTGCAAACCGGCCAGTTCGCGGCCAACATGCTCGGCCCGGTGCTCGGCGGGATCGTCGCCGCCAACCTTGGCATTCGCGAATCGTTCCTCTTCTGCGCGGCGCTCTACGCCATCGCCGCCCTGCTCGTGTACCTCTTCGTCTCGGAACGCCCCGTCGAAGCCGGCGAACCGGCCCCGGCCGCGCCTCGCCGCGAAAGCGCCGGCCTCATCCAGAACCTCCGGGTCGTGGTCAGCGAGCGGCAGGTGGTGCTCATGCTCCTCCTGCTGTTCGTCCTCTGGCTCTCCACCACCTTCGTGCGGCCCGTGATGCCGCTCAGCATCGATGCCTTCGCGCGTGGAACCCCCGGAGAGGGGCGCGTCCACCTTCACCTGCCGGGCCTCACGACCGACCTCCGCAAGGAGGCCGCCACCGGCTTCGTCTTCGCCGTCATCGGCCTCACCAGCACCCTCGCGGCCGTCGCTGTCGGCCCCCTCGGGGAGCGCATCGGCTATCGCAACACGGTGGCCGGCGCCGCGCTCATCACCGGCGTCCTCTATCCCTTCGTCGCCCTTGCCCACAGCCTCGCGGCCTTCATGCTGCTCTTCGGCGCGGTCGGTATCTTCCAGGGCGCCATGGTCCCCGGCACGAACGCCCTGATCGCCGCCAGCACCCCCGATGGCAAGCAGGGGAGCGCCTTCGGGCTGGCCGCATCGATGCAGTCGATGGCCCTGCTCCTCGGACCGCTGGGTGGCGGCTTCACCTCTGGCCTTGCCGGGATCGGGGCGGTCTACGTCGTCATCAGCGTCATCCTGGTCGTCGCCGGCCTCGTCGCTGTTGCCCTTGTCCGCGAACCCGACGTTTTCGCCGCCCGGCGCGCCCCGCGCGGCGCCTGATCGAGTTGTTCCCCTCCCCACCAGCCGCGTAAAGTTCGGCCCACAGCAACCATTCGGAGGCCCCTGCACCCGTGAACGGCGTCACCGTCGGCGTCCATATCCTCGCCCGCACCGCTCCCGAACTCGTCGAAGGCATCGTCGCTGCCGAACAGGCCGGCATCCAGTGCGCCTGGCTCACCGTCGGCGGGCTCGCCCCGGACCCCTTCGCCGTCTTCGGCGCTGCAGCCACCCGCACTTCGCGCATCCAGTTCGGCACCTCCATCGTCCCCACCTTCCCGCGGCACCCCCTCGCCATGGCCCAGGGCGCCATGGCCGTCGACCAGCTCGCGCCGGGACGGCTGCGGCTTGGCGTCGGACCCAGCCACAAGCCCGTGATCGAGGGCACCTGGGGCATCCCCTTCGAACGCCCCCTCGAACACCTGCGCGAATACCTCACCATCCTCAAGAGCGTCCTCGGCACCGGCAGCGTCGATTTCCAGGGCCGCCGCTTTACCGCCCGCGGCACCATCGGCGCCCCCGCGAAGGTCACCGTCATGGCCTCGGCCCTCCGCGCCAACGGCTTCCGCCTCGCCGGCGAACTTGCCGATGGTGCCATCTCCTGGGTTTGCCCGCTGCCCTACCTCCGCGATGTGGCCGTCCCCGCCATCCGCGCCGGCGCCGAAAAGGCCGGCCGCACGCCCCCGCCGCTCATCGCCCACATCCCCGTCGTCGTCTCCGAACACGTCGAGGCCGTCCGCGAAGGCGCCCGCCGCCAGATCGGCATCTACCCCCGCGTCCCCTTCTATCAGCAGATGTTCGCCGATGCCGGCTTCCCCGAGGCCCTCAACGGCGAACTCTCCGACCGCATCATCGATGCCCTCGTCGTCCACGGGAGCGCCGAAGCGGTCAAGGCCCGCCTGCGCGAGGCCCCGTCCTTCGGGGCGGGCGAAATCCTCGCCATGCCGATCCTCCCGCCCGGCGATGCCGAGGCCCTGCCGCGTACCCTCCGCGCCCTCGGGGAACTCGCCGCAGAGTAGCTCCGAACCGCCTACAATCCCCCATACCTGCGTTGCGAAAGGAAACCCGCTATGTCCGATGTCGTCCTCACCGCAACCGATGGCGCCGTCCTCACCATCACGCTCAACCGCCCCGAATCGCTCAACGCGATGAACCCCGAGCTCCTCGATACCCTCGCCGAGGTCACCCGCCGCGCAGCCGATGACCCCGCCATCCGCTGCGTCGTCATCACCGGCGCCGGCCGGGCCTTCTGCGCCGGCGGCGATGTCAAGGCCATGGCTGAAGGCAACCAGCAGGCAGGCTCGGGCGGCAGCAGCCTCGTCTCCCGCGCCGATGTCCTCCGCCAGCAGGAGGAGGTCTCCCGCCTCCTCCACGAAATGCCCAAGCCCACCATCGCCGCCATCAACGGCGTCGCTGCCGGCGCAGGGCTCTCCGTCGCCCTCGCCGCCGACCTCCGGATCGCCAGCGACCAGGCCCGCTTCACCACCGCCTTCGCCCGTGTCGGCTTCAGCGGCGACTTCGGCGGCACCTGGCTGCTCCAGCGCCTCGTCGGCCCGATGCGCGCCCGCGAACTCTACTTCCTCTCCGAAATCATCGATGCCGCGCGCGCCCTGGAACTCGGCCTCGTCTCCCGCGTCGTCCCGCACGACCAGCTCATGGACGAAACGATGGCCCTCGCCCGGCGCCTCGCCGCCGGCCCGACCCTCGCCTACGCCCGCATGAAGGACAACTTCGTCTTCGGCGAAACCAACACCTTCGCCGATACCCTTACCCGCGAGGCCGAGAACATGGTGGCCAGCGCCCGCACCGAAGACCACCGCAACGCGGCCCTCGCTTTCGTCGAAAAACGCGAACCCGTGTTCCACGGCCGCTGAGCACGCCGCCGCGAAAGGCCGCGCCCATGAACCAGCAGCTCCGCGTTCGGCCCCTCCCCGTCGCAGCCCGCCTGCTCCCGGGCAGCTGGTTCTATGGGTGGTACATCGCCATCGCCTGCGCGGCCCTCATGATGGTCGGCGTCGGCGTCGGCTATTACGGGCTCCCCATCTTCCTCAAGCCGCTCAGGGATGCCCACGGCTGGAGCACGGCGCAGGTCAGCTGGGCGCCGGCCATCTACTTCTGCGTCTCCGGCCTCACCGCGGCGATCGTAGGCCCCTACGTCGACCGCTACGGGCCGATGCGCTTCATGCTGGTCGGCAGCGTCATCAACGCCGTGAGCGCGGCCTTCATCGGCCTCGTGAACGAACTCTGGCAGCTCTACCTGGTCTACTTCGTCTTCGCAGTGGCCTTCGGCATGTCGAGCAACATCGCCGTCAACGCCATCCTCACCCGCTGGTTCATCCGCCGCCGCGCCCTCGCCATGAGCATCTCCTTCACCGGCGTCTCCCTCGGTGGCGTCATCCTGGCGCCCGTCGCCAGCCGCCTGATCGATGCCGGCGGCCTCGAACTCGCCACCCCCGTGCTCGGCGCTCTCGTCCTCATTACGTCGATCCCCGCCATCCTCGGCGTCATCGTCTTCGATCCCCGCGAGGTGGGCCTCACCCCCGATGGCGACCCTATCGTCGATGCCCCGCCCGCCGGCTCAGCCGCAGCCTCCCGCCTCGAATCCCAGCTCCGTCCTTGGACCCGCGCCGAGGCGATGCGCACCGTCAGCTTCTGGGGCATCCTCATCGCCTTCCTGCTCGTGCTCATCGCCCAGACCGGCTACGTCGTCCACCAGGTCACTTTCCTCGAAGACCGCCTCGGCTCCCGCAGCGCCGCCGCCTTCACCATCTCCGTCACCGCCTTCGGCTCCATCGTCGCCCGGCTCGCGGTCGGCATCTTCGCCGACAACGTCGACCGCCGCCTGCTCACGGTCATCCTCTTCGTCGTCCAGGCCACCGCCATCCTCATCATCATCCACACCGAGAGCGCCGCCGCGACCTGGGCGCTCACCCTCGTCTTCGGCCTCACCATCGGCAACATCTACATGATGCAGTCGCTCCTCGTCGGCGAAATCTTCGGCATGGTCTCCTTCGGCACCGTCTTTGGGCTCATCAGTCTCGCCGGGCAGGTCGGCAGCGGGCTCGGGCCCATCGGCGTGGGCATCATCCACGATGCCACCGACGGTTACACCATCCCGTTCACCATCACCGCCGGCCTCACCTACCTCGCCGCCGTCGCCATCCTCTTCGCAAGGCCCGCAGCCCGTCCCGCGGATTCCGGCGCGCCCAGGCTCGCCTCCGCCGCCGGCGATTGACCCGCCCATAGGCGTGAATTCCCGGCGCGATTAGAGTCTGCAATGCATACCTGACGATAACGCTGATGCAACATCCGCGGTGCGATACTGAAATCGTGACGCGAAAGCTCCCACCCGAGCGCACCATCACCCTGCGGGACGGCCGCACCATGCGCCTGCGCCCCATCCTTCCGTCCGACGTTCCCAACCTGCTCGCCTTCCACGAGCGCCTCTCGCGCGAGTCCCTCCGCCTGCGCTACTTCACGCCCCGCCGCACGCTGACCGAAGAGCGCGCCGCCTACCTCTGCACGGTCGATTTCGACGATCGCGCCGCCTTCGTCGCGAGCCCGCTCGACTCCGACGCCATCCATGCCGTCGGCCGCTACGAGCGCGAAAGCCCCCACTCCGCCGAGGTCGCCTTCATCGTCGAAGACGCGCTCCAGGGGCTCGGCATCGGTCCCGCCCTGCTCGAGCGCCTGGCCGAACATGCCCGCTCCCGGGGTATCGAGCGCTTCACCGCGGCCGTCCTCTACGAGAACACGGCGATGCTCAGCATCTTCCGGCGCAGCCGGTTCAACCCCCAGATTTCGGTCGAAGGCGACTGCGCCTTCGTGAAGCTCGACCTCACGGCGCTCCCGACCCCGCAACCGCGGCCGGAGCCGAGGCCCCTCTCTACCGGGCTGCGCCGCCTCCCATCGACCGCCTGACTGCCGGCGGCCGGGGTCAGCCCTCGGCCATGCGCAGCGCCAGGTTGATCATCGCCCGCACGCTGTAGCCGCTCGCGCCCTTGGTCACCCATCCGCGGTCGGAGGACATGTTGTCCACGCCCGCGATGTCCATGTGCACCCAGGGCGTCTTCCCCGCGAACGGCTCGAGGAACTTGGCCCCCACGATGGTTCCCGCGCCCCGGTTCCCCGCCCCCACATTGCGGCAGTCCGCCACGTCGCTCTTGATGTACTCGTCGTACTCCTTCCACATCGGCAGCCGCCAGGTCTTCTCCCCGGCGGCGGCGGCGGCGGCCTCTACCTCCCGGCAGAAGGCGTCGTCGTTGGTCATCAGCGCGTAGCACACATCCCCCAGGGCTGTGGTCACCGCCCCCGTCAGCGTCGCCACGTCGACGATCCGCTTCGCACCCAGCTCGTTCGCCCAGCACAGCGCGTCCGCCAGCACCAGCCGGCCTTCGGCATCCGTGTTGATCACCTCGATCGTCCGGCCGTTCATCGCCCGGACGACATCGCCGGGCTTGGTCGCACTTCCCGAGGGCATGTTCTCGGTGCACGGCGCGATGGCCAGCACATTCACCTTCGCGCCCAGGCGCGCGATCGCCCAGGCGGCAGCGATCACCGAAGCCGCGCCGGTCATGTCCGCCTTCATCGCCTCCATGTTGGCCGCCGGCTTGATGCTGATGCCGCCCGTATCGAAGGTGATGCCCTTGCCCACCAGCGCCAGGTCCCAGCCGTCGCCCCCGCGGCCGCGATACCCGAGCCGGATCAGCTTCGGCGGCTCCGCGCTGCCCTTTGCCACCGAAAGCAGCGACCCCATCCCCTTCGCCTCCATCTGCTCCCGGTCGAGCACCTCGATCTCCAGCCCTGCCTCGCGGGCCAGCTGCGCCGAACGCTCCGCCATAATCGTCGGCGTCAGGTGATTCGATGGCTCGTTCGCCCAGTCGCGGGCGAGGTTCGTGGCCTCCGCCAGCACCACCCCGCGCTCGACCGCCCGCTGCATCGCCGCCACCTTCGCCGCATCGTGCTCGACGATGACCACCTCCCCGATCTCCGCCCGCTCATCGTCGGCCGCCGACTTGTGCTTCAGAAAGCGGTAACCGCCCAGCAGCGACCCCTCCGCGATCGCCTGCGCGCACGCCTCCGGGTCGAGGCCCCCGATGCCGGCACCGTGCGCCAGCGTCGCCACCCGCCGGATGCCCGGGCGGCGCAGGGCCCGCACCACGTTCGCGGCGAGGTTCCGCACCGCATCGATATCGAACCCTTCCCGGCTGCCCAGCCCGGCCACCACCACCCGCGGCGCCGGCAGCCTGCCCAGCGTGTGCACCGTCACCAGCTCCCCGGCTTTCCCGCGAATGTCCCCCTCGGCGATCAGGCGCGAAATCGCCCCATCCAGCGCACGGTCCACCGCACCCGTTCCGCCCCCAGGCGCCGTCACCCCCTCGAACAGGTTGACCACCACCGCATCCGCCTCGAACCGCGCGATGTCGCCCTCGCTCACTCGAACCTTCACGCCTGAACCCCCGATCGTAATCGTGCTAGCCTTGATCGCAGCATTATCACCGGGCCGACCCCGCCCGGCTACCAACAAGCGGCGATGCCGAGCACGTTCTCCTTCCCCGAACCCGCCCGCCGCGCCTGGCGCGCCACCGAACGCCTGGGACTGCACGAGGTGGTTGTCGTCGTCGTCGCGTTCCTCATCTACTTCACCATCCGCGGCCTCGTCGTCGACCGCGCCGGCGAAGCAATGGTCCGCGCCTTCAACCTGATCGAACTCGAGCAGCAGCTCCACATCTACTGGGAGCTGCGCATGCAGTCGTGGGTCCTCGATTCCTACCTGCTTATCCGGGCCCTCAACGCCATCTACTTCTGGGGCCATATGCCCCTCGTCGCCCTTCTCGGCGTCTGGCTCTTCCTCTTCCACCGCCGCGCCTACTACCGCACGCGGAACGCCTTCCTCGCCTCCGGGGCCATCGGCGTCGTGATCTACTGGCTCTTCCCGGTCGCTCCCCCGCGGCTCGTCCCGTTCTCCGGCTTCATCGACACCATGGCCGCCTTCGACCGCTTCGGCTACAACGCCCAGGAGACCCAGGCCTTCGTCAACCCGTTCGCAGCCGTGCCCAGCCTCCACTTCGGCTGGTCCCTGCTCCTCGGGGCCGTCGTCGCCTGGGTCGGCCGCCACCCGCTGGCGGTCGCCTTCGGCATCGCCTGGCCCATCGCCATGTTCTTCTCGGTCATCATGACCGGGAACCACTTCATCCTCGATGCAGTCTTCGGCGCGATGGTGTCGTTCGCCGGGCTGGGGGTTGCCCTCCTGGCCGAACGCCTCTGGCGCGCTGCCCTCGCTCGCCGGCAGCTCGCTTCAACCCCGCTGTAGCGCCTCCCTGCCCCCTTCCGCAATCGCTACAATCATGCTCGCCGCGGCAGGCAGACAGCGCCCTGGCAGATCGCTATGCTTCGGCCAGCATAACGAACGGAGGCCCCAGCCCCTATGACATCCGTCGCCGAACGGCCCAGCGTCACCACCTATCAGCAGTTCATCGACGGGGAGTGGGTCAACGCCATCGATGGCGCCACCTTCTCCCGCACCAGCCCCTACGACGGCTCCGTCGTCGGCATCTACCCCAACAGCGGCATCGAAGATACCCAGCGCGCCATCCTCGCCGCGCGCCGCACCTTCGATGAAACGTCCTGGCCCACCTCGCCCGCAGCCGACCGCGCGCGCATCCTCCGCAAGGCCGCCGACCTCATCGTCGAGCGCGCCGATGCCCTCGCCACCTGCATCGCCGCCGAGGTCGGCAAGCCCAGGACCATGGCCCTCGGCGAAGTCATGGCCACCGCCGAGGTCTTCCAGCTCTTCGCCGCCAAGGCCCTCAACCTCAAGGGCGAATCCTTCAGTCAGCAGATCCCGGATGCCCTCGGCATCGTCGTCCACGAACCCGTCGGCGTCGTCGGCATCATCACCCCCTGGAACTTCCCGCTCCTCCTCATCTCCTGGAAAATCGGCCCCGCCGTCGCCGCCGGCTGCACCATGGTGGCCAAGCCCTCGCACTACACGCCCGGCAGCACCCTCATGCTCGCCGGCATCCTCGCCGAGGCCGGCCTGCCGAAGGGTGTCTTCAACGTCGTCACCAGCGAAACCGATAACGGCGCCCTCGTCGGCCAGCACATCGCCGCTTCGGAGCTGGTCGATAAGGTCGCCTTCACCGGCTCCACCGCCAGCGGCAAGGCCGTCATGCGCGCCGCCGCCAACAACGTGAAAAAGGTGTCGCTCGAACTCGGCGGCAAGTCCCCGAACATCGTGTTCCCCGATGCCCCCCTCGAGGCGGCGGTCGCCGGCGCCTTCTTTGGCATCTACCTCAACAGCGGGCAGGTTTGCCAGGCTGGCTCCCGCCTGCTCGTCGCGCGCAGGATCAAGGACCAGTTCGTCCAGCAGCTCGCCGCGATGAGCCAGGCCCTCAAGCTCGGCGACCCCTTCGACCCGGCCACCACCATGGGCCCCGTCATCAACGAAAACCAGCTCGCGAAGATCGAGAACTACCTCGAGCGCGGCAAGCAGGAGGCGAAGCTGCTCTGCGGCGGCTCCCGCGCCACCGAGCCCGGCCTCGAGAAGGGCCTCTTCGTCAAGCCGACCATTTTCGATGAGGTCTCGAACCAGGCCACCATCGCCCGCGAGGAGATCTTCGGCCCCGTCCTCTCCGTGCTCTCGTTCGACGACGTCGATGAGGTCATCCGCATCGCCAACGACACCATGTACGGCCTCGCCGCCGCCGTCTGGACGCGCGACCTCAACACGGCAATCAAAGTCGCGAAGGGCCTGCGCGCCGGCACGGTCTGGGTCAACGCGTACCACACCACCGGCCTCTACAACATGCCGTACGGCGGCTACAAGCAGAGCGGCCTCGGCCGCGAACTGGGTGACCTCGGCCTCGAGGAATACCTCGAGACGAAGTCCATCCAGATCAAGCTCACGTAGCGGCTCCGCCCGCCAGCACACCAGCCGGCCCCGGGGCATGCATCCGGGGCCGGCTGGCGTTACCCGCGGCGCAGCCTCAGTTGATCGATTCGAAAATCGGCATCGGCAGCAACGGCGCCCACATCTCGATCAAAAGCTCCGAAAGGTGCGGCGCCCACTGCTCCCACGTCCCGCGGGCATAGGCCGCTTCCGGGCTGGCCAGGGCGGCCTGCACCACCTCCGCGCTTTCGAACGTGTACACCCCGAACAGCACCCCGCCCGGGGCAACGCCCATCTGCGCCTCCGCCATCCCCGGGATCCGCTCGACATCCCGCAGGTGCACCTCCCGGAACCACCGACGGAACTGCTCCAGGATGTCGTCCGAAGGGACCGCGCGCAGCAGCAGGAATGGCCGCATGTCCCCGATCATCGCATCTCCTCCACCAGCCGCGCGATGAGCGTGACCGTCGGTTCGAACGGGAACCGCGAATCGACCACCACCGCGCGACCCTCTACCCGCTCGACCCTGCCCTGCATCCGCTCCAGCACGGGCACGCCCGCATCGGAATAGCCCTCCCGCGGGCGCGAAAGCCGCTGCCGCAGCACCTCCTCCGGCGCCGTCACCCGCACCGCCAGCAGCCCGGCGCCGGCCGCCCGCGCCAGCCCGACAAAGCGCCGCCGGTCCCGCCGCGTCAGGTTGGTGGCATCGAAGACCACGTGGCGGCCGGCCTCCAGCGCCTCCCGCGCCAGCGCTTCCGCCTTCGCGAACACCGCGCCATGCTCGTCCGCTGTATACGCCGGCGCCGGGAACAGCCGCTTGCGGACCGCGTCGCTCTCCACGTGCACCGCCCCCAGCCGCCCAACCAGCGCCCGCGCGAGCGTCGTCTTGCCCGCACCGGGCAGCCCCCAGAGCAGGATCAGCACCCCCTCGCCGCCCCCGCAATTGCCGCTAACCACGGCCCTATGCTAGCGTGTAGGCGTAGAGACGACAGGAAAAGGAAGACAGAGAACAAGGTTGCTGACCAAAGAGCGCAAAACCGACCTCATCCGTGAGTTCGGCACCCATGCCACCGATACCGGGTCCCCGGAGGTCCAGGTCGCGATCCTCACCGAACGGATCAAGTACCTGACCGAACACCTCAAGGCCCACAAGCACGACTACCACACCCGTCGAGGCCTACTCAAGCTCGTCGGCCAGCGTCGCCGTCAGCTTCGCTACCTCAACCGCCTCGATGTCAACCGCTACCGGCAGCTCATCGCCCGCCTCGGCCTCCGCAAGTAAGCGGAGGCCGGTTCGCTTCCGCCGGCCTGCAACCGCCGCCCTGCCCCGCTCCTGTCGTCCCGCCGTGCACCCCCTGCCGGGCCGTCGCCGCGGCACAGGCCGGCCGCCGCACGCCACTCCATCCCCCAGGCCAGAACACCAGCTGACATGAACGAACCCAGGACCTACGAACTCGAAATCGGGGGCAAAACCCTCACCATCCAGCACGGCATCCTCGCGCAGCAGGCCAACGGCGCCGTCACCGTCCGCCTCGGCGATACCGTCGTCCTCGTCACCGCCTGCATGGCCGAAGCCCGCGAGGGCATCGATTTCTTCCCCCTCACCGTCGACTACGAGGAGCGCCTCTACGCCGTCGGCAAGATCCCGGGCGGCTTCCCCCGCCGCGAAGGCCGCGCCTCCACCGACGCCATCCTCGCGATGCGCCTCACCGACCGGCCCCTTCGGCCCCTCTTCCCGAAAGGCTTCCGCAACGAAGTCCAGATCATCGCCACCACGCTCTCCGCGGACCGCGAGCACCAGCCCGATACCCTCATCACCATCGGTGCCTCCGCCGCCCTGAGTATCTCCGATATCCCCTTCAACGGCCCCGTCTCCTCCGTCCGCGTCACCCGCCTCGACGGCCAGTACATCGTCAACCCCACCTTCGATGAAGCCGAGCGCGGCGACCTCGACATCGTCGTCGCCGGCACCAAAGACGCCGTCGTCATGGTCGAAGCCGGCGCCAAGCAGGTGCCCGAAGATGTCGTCCTCGAAGCTATCGAGGTCGCCATGGAGGCGAACCGCCAGATCATCGCCCTCCAGGAGCAGATCGTCGCCGACGTCGCCCCCGTGAAAAAGCCCTTCACCCCGGCGAAGGAGAACGAAGAGGCCATCGCTGTCATCGCCGAATACCTCGCCGACCGCATCCCCGAGCTCGTGGCGACCGCCGCCTCGGAGCGCTCCGATGCCAACAAAGCCATCCGGCAGGAGCTGCAGGAGCGCTTCGGCGAGCGCTTCACCCCCGGCGAAATCGCCGATGCCCTCTGGAACATCATCAAGAAGGCGATGCGCAAACAGATCCTGGAGAAGGGCATCCGCGCCGACGGCCGCGGCATCACCGAGATCCGCCCGCTCGATATCCACGTCGGCGTCCTCCCGCGCACCCACGGCTCCGGGCTCTTCCAGCGCGGCCAGACGCAGGTCCTCACCATCGCCACCCTCGGCGGGCTCAGCATGGTGCAGAAGCTCGATACCCTCTCGCCCGACGAGTACAAGCGCTACATGCACCACTACAACTTCCCGCCCTACTCAGTTGGCGAGGTCCGCCCCCTCCGCGGGGCAGGGCGGCGCGAAATCGGCCATGGCGCCCTCGCCGAGCGTGCGCTCGAACCGGTCATCCCCTCCGAAGAGGACTTCCCCTACGCCCTCCGCCTCGTCTCCGAGGTGATGTCCTCCAACGGCTCCACCTCCATGGCCTCCGTCTGCGGCTCAACCCTCGCCCTCATGGACGCCGGCGTGCCCATTTCGGCGCCCGTGGCCGGCATCGCCATGGGGCTCATCATGGGCGAAGACGGCACCTACAAAGTCCTCACCGACATCGCCGGCCAGGAAGACTTCATGGGCGACATGGACTTCAAGGTCGCCGGCACGGCGAAGGGCATCACCGCCCTCCAGATGGACATCAAAATCGGCGGCGTCTCCCGCGAACTCCTCTCCACCGCCCTCCAGCAGGCGCGCGAAGCCCGACAGTACATCCTCCAGCGCATGCTCGAAGTCATCCCCGAGCCGCGGCCCGAAATGTCGCCCTACGCGCCCAAGATGTACAAGATCACCATCCCCCAGGACCAGATCGGCACCCTCATCGGTCCCGGCGGCAAGACCGTCCGCCGCATCCAGGACGAATCCGGCGGCGCCACCATCGATATCCAGGAAGACGGCACCGTCATCGTCGGCTCCCCCAACGAAGAGGTCGCCCGCAAGGCCATCAAGATGATCGAGGGCCTCACCAAAGAGGTGCAGGTC
>NZ_DAOUAO010000225.1:0-2631 GCF_034433535.1 Tepidiforma sp. | reverse complement strand
GGAGCGGCCGGGGCGACCAGTGGTCTTCGTAGTCCTGCCAGAGGTGGCGCAGGCGCGGCATGACCTTTTCGGCGAAGAGGCGGGTGCTCTTTTCGCATTTCTCGCGGGGCATATCGCCGATGTGGAGGAGGCAGAAGACGTGGCCGATCTTGAGGGAGGTGATGAGGTGCTCCATCTGCTCGGTGACCTGGTCGGGGGTGCCGGCCACGAGGAAGCCTTCGTCGACGCACTGGCGGAAGGACTTGCCGACTGCGCCGCCGGAGGAAACCCCGGCGACCTGGGCTTTGAGGCCCGCCCGGATGGTGGCTTCGGTGCGGTAACCGGGGGCATCGGCGAATCCGGGATAGATGTGGAGGCAGCGTTCGAAGAAGTACCTGGCGTGGGAGAAGTAGCTTTCCTCGGCTTCGGCCTCCGATTCGGCCACGATGATTTGCTGGGCGAAGGAGGCCTGGTAGGGGTTGAACGGCTTGCCGAGGGCCTGGACGCGTTCGTGGAAGCCGTTGAGGAGCTGGGCGCCGCGCTTGAAGCCCGAGAAGGAGAGGTAGGAGTAGTTGTAGCCCCGCTCGGCGCAGAAATCCCACGTTTCGATGGAGCCGCCGCCCGGGATCCAGATGGGCGGGTGGGGCTTCTGGATCGGTCGGGGCCAGATGTTGACGTAGCGGAGCTTGTTGAAGCGGCCGTTCCAGGCGAAGACGTCGGGGTCCTGCCAGGCGCGAAGGATGAGGTCGTGGTTCTCCTGGTAACGCTCGCGGAGGGTGGCCGGGTTGACGCCGAAGGCATAGTTGGTGTCCATGCTCGTGCCCACGGGGAAGCCTGCAATGAGGCGGCCGCCAGAGATGACATCGAGCATGGCCATCTCCTCGGCGACGCGGGTGGGCGGGTTGTAGAGGGCGATCGACATGCCGAGGAGGACGATGGACACGTCACGCGTGCGGCGGGCGAGGGTGGCGGCCATGAGCGCGGGGGACGGCATCAGACCGTAGGCGTTGGCGTGGTGCTCGTTGACGCCGATGCCATCGAAACCGAGGTCAGCGGCAAATTCGAGGAGGTCGAGGTAGTCGTTGTAGATACGGTGACCCTTGACCGGGTCGTAGAGGCGGGAATCGACATCGACCCAGACGCTGCGGTGCGCCTGGCGGAAGTCATCGGGGAGGTAGGGATAAGGCATGAGGTTGAACCAGTGGAACTTCACGCCGTCCTCCGGGCTGGTGGTTTGCGTGAAGCTAACGGTTCAGTCCGGCAGGTGGTGACGGCCGAACGGCCCGATGGCGTGGGCCATTCGGGCAATCGACGCAGGGAAACGGGTCAGGGGTTGGGATCGAACTGGTACGTGCAGAGGGGGTCGCCGGCGAGGCGGTGCTCGGTGCGGGTGACGGTGTACTCGGGCACGAGGGCCTGGAGGACACGGCACTCGGCGTCACAGAGCTCGGGCACTTCGGTGGCGAGCTGGAGCAGGGGGCAGTGGCGGAGGCGGATTGCGGGCGCTTCGCCCGGCGAGAGTTCGAGCCGGGGGTAATAGCCGAACCGTTCCAGCAGCTGGTAGATGCCCGACAGGGGGTCCGGGCCCGTCTCGGGCAGGAGCTGGCGTGCGCTCGCGGCCTGGGACTCGGTAAAGGATCCGATGACGCGCTCGAAGGTGGGCGGCGGTTCGCCGCGCAGTGCGGCGAGCAGGGAGGCGGCGATGCTGGCGTACTGGTTGGGGAAGAGGGCTTCGCCCTGGGGCGTGAGACGGAAGACGTGGCGGGGGCGTCCCGGCCCAACCCGGACACGGGTGAAGGCGACGAGCCCCTGGGCCTCGAGGGAGAGCAGGTGCTGGCGGACTGCGCCGGGAGAGAGGTACGTCTCGCGGGCAAGCTCTTCGGTCGACGCCTCGCCGAGCACTTTGATGGCCATCACAAGGGCCTGGCGGGTGGGGCTCAGGTATTCGAGGCTGCCGCCGCCGGGCGTTTCGCTCCCCAACACGGGAGGCAACGATACCGTCAGGATGCAGCTATGGCGACCGTGTCGAAGTTTTCGAAGGAGATTAGCGGAAACTTTGCAGAGAATAGGCGCAGGAGGCGGCCCCGCCGGAGCGGCTGCAGGTGCGTTCGACGCGGCCGCCGGGGACGGCGAGCTGGATGACCTGGCGTTCGACCTCGCAGATTTCGGGGTGGCCGCTGGCGACTTCGATGAACGGGCAGTGGCGGAGGATGAGCCGGGCACGGCCTCCTGGCTCGGTTTCGAGGACCGGGTAGTAGCCGAGGGTTTCGAAGAGGCTCTTGAGCTGTTCGAGGCGACCGCGCGGTTCGGGAGCGTTAAGGATTTCGGCGGCGCGGCGGAGCTGGCGCGCGAGGGCGGCGCGGAAGACGGACCTGCGGGTCGCCGGGTCGGTTGATGCTGCCTCGAGGAGGATTTCGGCGAGGCGGGCGTAGCCCTGGGGGAAGAGGGCTTCGGCGCGCGGGGTGAGGGCATACCGGTTGCGGGGGCGGCCGGGGCCGGAGGGGCGGCGGGTGATTTCGACGAGGCCGAGGCGGGCGAGGCCGGCGAGGTGGGCGCGGACGGCCGGAACCGAGAGGAAGGCGACGGCGGCGAGCGCCTCGGCATCGGACTCGCCGTGCTGCTTGAGCCCGAGCAGCAGGAGCCTCCGGGCCG